>JBBQAX010000008.1:0-32940 GCA_038316905.1 Verrucomicrobiota bacterium
CGAAGAACAATACGTCGAGCTGCAGAAGCTGGGAGGATTCGATTTGAAGACGTCGAGCTGGGTGAAGACACCTCCGGCGATAAGGGAGCGCGGTGGCGCGCTTTACTGTGAGTGCCGCTACGGCCGCATCTTCGTGGGGCACAACGGTGCGCAATCTTACTATGCTGTGCGGGGATTTCGCGGCTCGCTCAGGGTCTAAATTTTGCGGGCGTCTCCCGACCTTTCGCAAAGCTTGCACAACACGCGTTGGTTCTGCTCAATGCTGAGCGTCATAAATGAATTCTGCCTCCCAAAATTTTCCACATCATCTGAGCGTGTTGCGCGAACGGATGTTGCATCCCACGGCTTACGAAACGGCCGTGAATTATTTCCTGGAGGAATTCGCCGGCGACACTGCATTTGTGAAAGCATCGGATGTGGAACAGATGCCGCACCTCGTTTCTGTTTTGGGAACCGTCGTCGCAAAAGCACTCGGCGATGCCGTGAAACTGGAAGACCCGCGCATCTCTTATTTGCGCGCGCACAAATTTGTCCATGGCAACGCCCGTGCCGCTGGCCGCATCGTGATATTCTTTTACTTCGAAGAGGCGGATACGGGTTTGCTGATGTTGATCCCCGGAGTGCGCGGCGAAATGGAGATCGCGCGGTTCAAGCTCGCAGGAGGATTGATTAATCCACAGCGCAATTGAAGGTGATTTAGAACCGGAACTTCAAAGTAATGTCGAGATTGCCAGCGATCGAGCGGAGGTCCGTGTGCCTCTGTCATCGAGTTATGTGTTGCTAGCGGTTTGGTAAAGCCAACCGGAGAGAACGACGTTTTTGCCGAGGCTGCCCGCTTTGCGCGCCAGAATCACGAACACGGCCTGCGCGATTTCTTCCGCGTGACACCGATTTTGCGTGAACGAAACGCCGCCGAATAAACTAGGTTCACATGGCGCGAAACCAGTTCCGCAAAAGCGGTTTCATTTCCCGTTCGCGCGAACTCGGCCAACAACTCGTCGTCATTCATATCTGACATCTACAAGAGGATGTCCGCGCCGCAGAAGAATGGACAAAGAATTTTTCGTCTGAACAGGCGGCTATTCTCGCCCTGAAAAAAGATTGTCCCGGTTTCCGTTTCGGCGGCATTTAGTTGTATGCAGGAATTGGATGACAACGCTTTGTTGCGAGAATTCGTGGATCATAAATCCGACGAAGCTTTCG
This sequence comes from Verrucomicrobiota bacterium, assembly GCA_038316905.1. Taxonomy (GTDB): domain Bacteria; phylum Verrucomicrobiota; class Verrucomicrobiia; order Limisphaerales; family CANJXF01; genus CANJXF01. The sequence goes on from JBBQAX010000008.1 coordinate 1,204, forward strand.
CCACACCCGTCACGCGGCACATCAACAAAGTTTATTCGGTCGCATTGCGTCATACCCGCAACCCTCACCATGCTGAAGAAATTCGGCTGATTTCAGGCGTTGACCGGTTTTCGCTCCGGGTGACCGTGGCCCGGCAACGCGTTTGGAAAGAAGGCTTATGGATAAACCGGGGCACCGACAGAACGTTGTTGGAGCCAGCGCGAATCCGTATCGACGAAGTTTCCGGTAGGCCTGGCCGAACCGGGAGCCATCATCGGCGGTGTCATTTTTGTGAAAACCCATCTGTGAATCTCAGAGTGGCCGTCGGCGAAAGCGAATCCGGTAGCTCGGTTATGATAGTAGGCGGGCCAATCGATGATCTGGCCTGGGGAATCGGGATTGGAAGAGAACCACGCATCGTTAATCCAATCTTCGCGCTCATCGAGAAACACAAACAGCAGGCTGGGCGTCTTGATCTGGCTTAATTTCTTAGCGACCTGATACGGACTGGTCGCGGGTCCGCCGCTCTTTGCCGACCCTTCCCCAACAAAGTTATTCATCGAGACACTGCGGCAACGAGGCATGGTTTTGCCATTGACGTCGGCAGTGGATCGGTCTGCGGGACATTTGAATACCGCGGCGTTTTTTCCGACATATTGACCCAGATAACCGGCAGCGCTGTACTTTCGATAGGGAACGTCATCGTGAAAAATCAAGAAGTTGATATTGGTATTGTCAGCCGGATCGGAGCCGCTCATGCAACCGCCCGCCCAAGCTGGGTTCTGATCATTTTTTCCCATCATGTTCGGGCCGCCGTTTGCGTTCCAAACGAGCCGATCATTGTTGTCGCTCGCGTAGATCTGCCAGGCCAGCGACAACTGTTTCGTGTTGTTCATGCATTGAATCCCTTGCGCCTTGGTTTTCGCTTTGGCCAGTGCAGGCAGAAGGAGTCCGGCCAGGATTGCGATAATGGCAATGACAACCAGCAGTTCGATCAATGTGAAGGCGGGTAATGTCCGCTTTGCTGGAAAATGCGAACACTTCCCCGAAATTCGGTTCGACAACTGCGCAATGAAACAAGAACAAAGCATGAGATTTTCCAGGTGAGAGCATGAAACGTTTTCATCGCATTTCATGCTCTCGTTACGGTTGCGCAAAGCGACGTGCATTATGGCAAAGTCGCAGGCGTTACATAACCGTCACTATCGATGACACCGGAGACATTGCCGTAATCAGCGAAACGAATTGCGCCAAGCTGCGCTGGGGTGAGGCCGGTGTTGCTGGTGCCAAATCGCAGGGTGCTTGCGCCTTTCGTATAATTCGTGACCGTCAACGGAAGAACGATGGCAGCTGCTTCCACACGGTAGAATCGGCTGTTCGGAGACAGCGTGTCCGTTGCAGTTACGGTATCGCCAGTGGCAATCCGATCACCTCCGAGCGGTACGTCAGGGGAGGAAATCGTCTCGCGAGAATACAACCGGTAGGTCGCTCCGGCAGTGGACGACCATGAAAGACTGACGGTCTGGCCCGTAACGGAGACTGCGGTGAACGTGCTGGAACCGCTGGGAGTCGTCCAATTCTCAGCACTGCTGTCGGTGAAGGAAAGCGCGCCGGTGTCGCTGTTGAAATCGATGGTGCGGGCGATGGCAGGATTGCCCCCGGTCAGACCTAGCGTTCCAAGGATGTGATCGAAACCGCCAGTGTTGAAAGTAGCCGGGGTATCAATCAAGCCGCCTCTGCCGCCATTGGTTAGAATCAAACTGTTGGTGTAGGCAAAAGCGTGCGGAACACTCAACTTTACCGTTCCTCCTTCGATGACGAGACTGCCGGGAACGCCATTGACGTTCTGCAGGTAGTTGGTTGCACCCAGGACCAATGTGCCCATTCCGTATTTGTGCAACGCCTCGGTAAAATTGGCCGACATATTATTCGTCAACGTGGTGTTGATGGTAAACGTGAGATTTGAATTCACGGAAATCCAGCGTGTGTCCGCGTAGAGTTTCAGTACGCCAGGGCCAGTTATTATCGGAGAGCCTGCTTCACAATACATTTCCTGAACCATCACCAACTCCTCATCGGAAACACTGATCGTGTAGGTGTTGGTCGCGGTGCCTCCATAACAAAAATGAGCAGAAGCCGGGGTGTTATCCCAGCCACGGTAATGCACCGTCGGCGCGTTGCTTTTGTACCAGTTAGGCGCAAACGTGCTCCAGGTCCCGCTCGGGACGTCGCCTGCACCATCCCACCCTTGAGGTTCCCAGAAGAAGTCCCCGCCGCGAGCGGGAAGAGTTGCGAGCAGAATCATAGCTGCCGATAAATAAAGAAACTTTGTGATGTTTTTTTTCATAAACTTTTGGATGAGGGGACGGAGACGCAATAACCTGGGTGTTTTTTTACCTGAGGGGACATTGCACAGCCTTATGCAAATTGAATGCCACAAGCGGAAGCGGAGGAGGAGACAGCAGTTATAGTGGGGTTTCCGTCATAAAAGAAACGCGACCACTTCAGGATTATTGACGAATGGGAAATCAATTGTGCATACTTTGCGCATCCCTTTCACATGGACTCTCTTCGTCACAATATTGAAAATCGCCTTCCGCTGATCGGCGCAGCCGTCGGCTCCGGCATGACGGCGCAAGCCGCTCAAAAAGGCGGAGCCGATTTTTTAATGGTTCTCACCGCAGGTTATTTTCGAATGCAAGGGCTCAGTTCAATGTGCGCACTTTTGCCGTATGCAAATGCCAATCAGCTCGCCTGGCAAATTACGAGCGAACAGATTCTGCCCCGGATCAAGAACACGCCGGTAGTGATTGGCGTTTGCGCTCAGGACGAAGAAACGAACTGGCCCGAATTCCTCGAACGCGCCAAAGCACATGGCATTGTCGGGATCACCAATTTTCCAACGGTAGGATTTATCGATGGAACTTTCCGCGAACAACTCGAAGCCAACTGTTTGGGTTTTCAACGCGAAGTTGCGTTGCTGGCAAAAGCCCGCGACGCCGGTTTGCTGACCATCGGGTTTTGTTTATCCATCGAAGAAGCGGTCGCGATGGCGCGTGTGCCGGTGGATATTCTTTGTCTGAATCTCGGTTTTGCCGACGTGCGAGCCACCGATCCCGCGGAACATCAGGCGAAGCTGGATGAAGCGATTTTGTTCATCAACAAAGCAGTCTCCGCGATCAAGAAAGTAAAGAAGCGCCCTTACGTCGTTGTGTTTGGCGGCCCCATCCTTTTTCCACGGGACACCGCCCTGGTTTATCAACGGACCGAAGCGCTCGGTTATATCGGCGGAAGCACCGTCGAGAGTTTTCCCACGGAACCGATAATCGCGCAAACCGTGAGCGAGTTTAAGCAGGTGACGCAAACCCGGAAGCAGACGCATCGGCTCGGCACGATGCTCGGCCAAAGCGATGCGATGCAAAAAGTTTTTGAAACGATTCGGCAAGTGGCGGATTCGAATGCATCGGTTTTAATCGTGGCGGAAAGCGGCGCTGGAAAAGAATTAGCCGCACGCGAAATCCATCGACTCAGCCCGCGTTTCACCAAGCCGATGGTTTGCTGGAATTGCAGCGCGATTTCCGAGTCCCTTGCGATGTCAGAATTGTTTGGGCACGAGAAAGGTTCCTTCACTGGCGCGTCCCGATTGCACATCGGCAAATTCGAAGCCGCGCAGGCTGGGACATTGTTCATGGATGAAGTTGCTGATTTGCCTTTGTCCGTGCAGGCGAGTTTGTTGCGCGTCATTCAAGAGCGAGAAATCATTCGCGTCGGTGGTGAGCAGGCGATCAAGGTGGATGTGCGACTCATTGCTGCCACGAACAAGGATTTTCAGGAGATCATCCCCGCAAAACAATTTCGGCTCGATCTGTATTATCGACTCAGCACGATCGTCCTCCGCATTCCGCCTTTGCGGGAACGGCCCGAAGACATTCCGCTTCTCGTGCAGGAACTCGCTCAGGAATTCAGCCAGATCTATGGTTGCGCCGTGCCACGCATTCCCGATTCGGTGATGCAAGCGTTTATCGCGCATACCTGGCCTGGCAACATCCGCGAAGTCCGAAACGTCCTGGAACGCGGTTTCATTTTAGGACGCGGCAAAATTTTTTCGCCAACGTGGTTAAGTGAAATGTTCGCCCTCGATAGCCTCGTGATTTCTCCAAACGAACGGCCGGATTCACAAACGATCAAACGCGCTCGTCTCGCGCAGGTGTTGACGAAAAACAACGGAAATAAAATCGCCACTGCCCGCGAGCTCGGTATCAGTCGCCGCACCATTTATAACTGGTTGGACAGCGGGAATCGTTGAGCTGATTTTTGCAACCGGGGCAGGGCGCGTCACCTCCGTGCGCACCGAACCCTAATCTTTTGGCGGCGCGGCTTGTTTGGCTAACTCATCGTAACGCGCGCGAAGCTCTTCCAGTTTCTTTGGATTTTCTTTCGCGAGATTTTTCTTCTCCGATGGGTCCTCCGCGAGGTTGAACAATTCGACGTTGGTTTCAGAAGACAAAGCGCGACCGGGCTTTTTGTTTTTATCGGCGCCGCCTTCATGCACGACATATTTCCAATCACCCACGCGGAGCGCACCCGAGCTTGGTATTGTGTTTATGAGAACCTCGTTGCGCGGCGACGATTTTCCTTTCGTAATTGACGGCCACATATCGTGCCCATCCAGCGGCAGTTTTTGTTTGAGCGATGCTCCGGTGAGTTTCAATAAAGTCGGATACCAATCGACCATGTGCGCCATCGCGTTGACGGAGCTGCCAGCGGGAATTCGGTTCTCCCAGGTTGCAAACGCACAGGTGCGAACGCCGCCTTCGTAAAGAGAACCTTTGCCCGAACGCAGCGGGCCGTTGTCCGTTACTTCGCGCGGTTTGTAGCCGCCATTGTCACTCGAGAAAATGAAGAGCGTGTTTTTGCGACGGCCAGTTTCATCAATCGCGTTGACGATTTTGCCGATGGCTTCGTCCATGGCGGCGAGCATTCCCGCGTAAGTGCGGCGCGGCTCTTTCAAATGGGCATAAGGCTCTTTGTATTTTTCGGGAACCTGGAAAGGATAGTGAACGGCGTTGAACGGAACGTAGAGAAACAGCGGTTTATCTTTCGGCTGTTTGCGGATGACATTGACCGCGTCGTTCCCAATTAATTCCGTGGTGTAACCTTCGTCATGGCTCGGCCTGCCGTTGCGCCACCAATCTGGTTTGCCGTCACGGGTGTGTTCAAAATAATCCGTCATGCCAAAGAGATGACCATACGCGTGATCGAAGCCGCGTTGGTTTGGCCAGTATTCTTCCGTGATGCTGCCCAGATGCCATTTGCCGCAGAGCGCCGTTGTGTAGCCAACCTCGCGCAAGGCCTGCGGCAACATTCTTTCTTCCAGCGGAAGGCCATAAGTGGACGCCGGACGAATCACCTTTACCTGCAATCCGTAGCGCATCGGATAACGCCCGGTCATTAACGCCGCACGCGTGGGAGAACAGAGCGGTTGCACGTAAAAGTTTTCGAGACGCGCCCCGGCTTTGGCGAGTTTATCGAGATTTGGTGTTTTGATTTCGCTTCCGCGCCAACCGACATCGTAGGAACCCTGGTCGTCCGACAAGATGAAAACGATGTCGGGCTTTTCTGCGGCGCTGGCACCTGCATTGCACAGAAGAAATGAGAAAAGAGCCAGCGTGAAGAGCTTTTGTGAAAACATGTTTTTAGTTTGAGAATTATCGTTGTCGCAATCAAGACGCTTCCACACCGCATCGTCAAAACGATTTTTGAAACCCCGATTCAACCTGATCGTTTGTGTAACTGGAACATCCATCCATTCGTCAACGTGTTTGCATGAAATATTCGATATTTAAACCGCGATCGTTCCACGGACCAGTGATGTTTTGTTTCGCTCTTTTCATGTTGGTTGAAGTTCGGGCGGAAGTGCGCAAACCAAATGTTGTTGTTCTGACGGTCGATGATTTAGGCATTGGTGATTTCGGGTTCAGCGGCGGGAAAGATATTCCTACTCCAAACCTGGATCGCCTGGCTCAAGACGGAATTATTTTTCGCAACGGCTACGTCTCACCGATGTGTGCTCCGACTCGCGCGGCATTTTTCAGCGGCCGTTACCCTGAGAAAATCGGTTTCGAAGATAATCGCCCTGGCGACACGCGACATTTTGGAATGGATCGATCCATAAAAATTCTCCCACAGATTTTGAAGGAAGGCAGCTATGTCACAGGGCTGTTCGGCAAATGGCATCTCGGTCGCGGATTGAATGAGGAATATTCTCCGTGGAATCGCGGCTTCGATGAATTCCTCGGTTACTTCGGCGCATTCGGTACTTACATAGATCCCAGACTGACGGATCCGTCAGGTAATGAAAAAATCACGGCAGGTTACAGCACCGACATCTTTGCGGATGCTGCGTGTGATTTTCTCTCGCGCCATAAAGCAAAACCATTTTTTTTGAACGTAGCCTTCTACGCCGCACATTTGAAACAAGCAGCCAAACCGGAAGACCTCGCGAGATTTGAGCATGTTAAAGATCCCAAACGGCGGATGGCTGCGGCGATCATCTCTAATCTGGATGCGAATGTTGGAAAAATTGCCGCACGATTGAAGGAACTTGATCTCGACCGCAACACGCTGCTGATTTTCTTCAGTGACAACGGAGGCGAGCCGCCGATTCTCGGTACTTCGAATGATGCTTTGCGCGGGATGAAATTTGATTTGTACGAAGGGGGAATCCGAGTGCCATTTTTTGTGCGGTGGCCGGAAGTTCTTCCCAAAGGTAAAACATCAGACGCGCTCGTTAGCGTCATTGATATGTTGCCAACCATTGCTGCCGCCACGAATGCGAAAGATCCTGAACACGTGGACGGGGTGGATTTAATTCCTTACTTGCGCGGAAAAACATCCAAGGAACCACACCGCACGCTTTTCTGGAGAACGACGGAGCACGCTGCGTTGCAACAAACGCGCAAACGACCCAACGCAAAGCCGCCGGTTTATATTCCACATCCCGCTGCGGTGCGTCAGGGGAAATGGAAACTGGTTGTTCTGGAGGATGCTGGAAAACAGCCCTTGATCGAACTTTACGACTTATCAATTGATCCTTCGGAGCGAAACAATGTTGTCGGAGAAAACAAAAAGATGGTCCGGCGATTGACCAGTGAACTCGACTCATGGCGCAAGACACTGAAGCCGCAATCGATTTCTCCATCGAAATAACAGTGAGTGGTGATGAGATTCTGTTGATCCAGCCCATACGATTTTTGATTTTATCCCAATTATTTGGGTTTTGCCCTTGAGGAAATCATTTTCTCCGGTAGCCTCTGCTGCAATGAACCCATCAGCCGTGTCGTTTCTTAGGAGGGATGTACGGGCCTATATTTCTACCCAGTTTTTATATCCACTCCTTGTAGTCTTTTCCTTGGTTAGCCTCGTGAGTCCCACCTTGGCTCAAGATCAACCTGCCATTACGAATATTACCTCAACCGGAACGCAAAAAACCATCAAGTGGACGCCGTTCCCCGGAATCAAAAAATACCGAATCCTCAGCAGTACAAATGTAGGCGGCCCGTTTCTCACAAATTCCGGGGTTGTTTCTGGCTATGGCTGGAGGGGACTCAGCAGTATGCCATTCAGTTTCTACACGCTTGAGGTTACGCCGATGACCAGCGACGAGTTGCTCACGTCAATTGTGTTGAATCGCCTCGCTTATGGTCCAACCCCGGATGAACTCACCCGCATTCTCACCGGCCCAAATCCAATTGGTCCCGATGCTTTCATTGCTGAACAGCTCGCTCCCGAATTGATCAACGAAACCGTCGGTGGTTCCCACACCAATATCATTCTCCTTCAAGGGAAATTCGCAGCGGCGACCGATGTGATTCCAGCGAACCCAAATAACTATGCCACGATTGGCGACTTTCGTGCATGGCACGTGTTGCGGGCCGTGGGAGCCAAACGGCAACTGCTCGAAATTCTCCTTCAGTTTTTTGAAAATCATTTCGTCACTCAATATGAAAAGTCTGTCGATTACTTTGATCCTTTTTATGATGGAGGACTCAACGAACAGCGCCTCGCCACGCAGTTCGAATATTTGGAAAATTCCAAATGGCGCGCGGCGTTGCTCAACCCGAATTGCACCTTTTACGATCTGTTGAAGATCAGCGCGGAAAGCCCGGCGCAAATTATTTATTTGGATACCGTCACAAGTAAAGGAAACGGCTCGAACATCGCCAATGAAAATTATGCGCGCGAACTCCTGGAACTTTTCACGTTCGGCGTGGACAACGGCTACACCCAAACCGATATCACCGCGTTGTCGCGAGCCTGGACCGGTTGGACGCTGCAAATCGTTTCCCCGGAAAACGCGTTGAATCCATTCGCGCTACGCACAACGAATCTCCTGGCGAGTTCTATTGCTGTTGGAAAAACGAATGTTAATACCGTCTCTAATCTGGCAGGCGTTTGGGCGTTCAACTACAACGCAACGGCTCACGATACCACTCGCACCAAGTCCCTTTTCACCACTGCTTATGTTCCCGCGCGGTTCGGCGCTCCTTACGCCACAAAAACTTATGGAACCAACACCGTTCCGGGAAAATACACGCTTGGCATTCCGACCACGCGGACTGGAACCAACGGGATCCGTGACGGTTACGATGTGATTTCGTTTTTGGCCGATCTGCCGTTCACTCAGGAATACATCAGCGTGAAACTCTGCCGATTGTTCATTCACGATGGCTTCCCTAATCCAAGCACGGATCCTGAGAATTCTGGTTACGATTTCTACAACTACGCCGGGGGAAATCTTTCGCCGGAAGCACAGTTGGTGCGGGACTGCATGACCGCGTGGGAGACCAGTTCGCCCAAAGGACAGATACGTCCGGTGTTGGCTACGATTTTCAATTCTGAATTATTCCGCAGTCACAGCGGCTCTTTGCAGAAGGTCAAAACGCCTCTTGAGTACACCGTCAGCGCGATTCGAGCCTTGCGTTCGAGCCTGAACGGAAGTTTCCAACCGGGTTCGTATTCCTCGGACACGGATGGTCATGACCTTGTTGGAACGACGGGTCCGATCGCCCGCATGGGTGCGATGAGTCTATTTGACCGCGCCGAGCCGAATGGTTACGCGGAAGACGGCGCGCCCTGGATCAGTGCTGGGACACTGAATGAACGCATTCGTTTCGTGCAGGCGTTCATGATGATTACCGGCCAGCCGGGCTACACCACCGGGGTCAAAGACGACGCTGGCCGGGACACAATTTGTTCGCCGGTTGCACTGATTACGAACAACCTTGCTTTGACCAACCGGAGCAACGCAGGCGCAGTTGCTGACTACTTTCTCAGCATCATTTATCTAGGCGAAGGGGCGGGAAATCTCGATCTTTACCGAACCGCGGCGATCAACTTTCTCAATAGCGGAAGTGCGGATAATCCGCCCAGTTTAACGGCGTTTAACAATCTACAGGTGAGTGTATCCGCCTCTTCCCCGTATGACATTCGAGTCCGCGGAATGGTAGCGATGCTCCTTTCAATGCAACGCTTTCACGAACAATAATATGCAACATTTCAACATCACTACGCGTCGCGGGTTCTTTGAGCGCAGCATGAAAATCGGTCTGGGCGTCGCGCTCGCGACCCTGACGGATATTCCCTTCGTGATGAAACGTGCGCTGGCCGAAGGCAACATGGGGTTGCCCGGCCCCGATGGAAAAATCAAAAAGCTCTTGTTCATCTTTTTGCGCGGCGCGAATGACAGCTTGAATTCGCTCATTCCTATTCAGGATCCCGCCTATGCGCCGAACCGTCCGCAAATCGGCATTCCTAAAGGCGCCACGGATTACTCGGTGACGGGAGCAATGGATGATTTTTCGGCGATGACGGGCTTTCCGTCCGAGGCGATTCGCACCGGGAATGGTTTTGCCGCCTTGCATCCTTCCTTGAAATATCTGGCTCCCGGTTACAACGCTGGCGATCTGGCGATGATCCATCGAGTGGGTTATCCACGGCAATCGCGATCGCATTTCGATTCCCAAAATTATTGGGAAAACGGGAATCCGAACAGCAACCTTTCCAAGGACGGCATTTTTTATCGTGCGATGGTGGAATCCGGCTTGGCGAATACGAATCCGCTCACGGGAATTTCCATCCAATCAGCGTTGCCATTGATCTTGCGCGGTTCGGAAGCCGCCATGACAAATCTCGGTGATCCGACGCGTTTCAAGTTGCTGGGCGTTCCAAACAACAGCGCCGGAACATTTAAGGCGACTAACAACATTGTGGCGGCAAATTTATTTCCGTTCCCTGAAAAAAAGAATCGAGAGCTTCTGGACCTCCAATACAAAAACATGGACAAGGTTTTGAACGAGTTCGCAGTGGGCGCTGACTTCTCTGAAACTGGAAACACTTTCGTCGATCCCGTCACGGGCTTCCATCTCTTTCCGACCACCAACGCAAAAAACGCCGGAGGTGTCGTGGCAAAATACGTGGTTGATACGGCAAGCGCTTCCTACACTCTTTTCAGAAACTTGAAAGCAGCGGCATTGGTCCTGAACAAAACCGACGCGATCATCGCTGGCACAGAGTTGGGCGGCTTCGACACGCACAACGATCAAATTGCCACGGTCAGCGGCACACCCAATCGGCTTTTGGGTACGCATGCGAACCTGCAAAGACGGATCGGCTGGGCGATGTATGCGCTGCGGAAATATTTTATGACGTATTCGGACCGTGCGACCTGGGAAAACACCATCGTCGTGACGCTCTCAGAATTTGGCCGAACCACCGTTGAAAATGGAACTCTTGGAACGGATCACGCAGAAGGCGGCGCAATGTTCGTCTCCGGCGGCGCAGTTAAAGGCCGTGGAAAAAGCGGGCGCACTACCGGCATCTTCGGCTGCCACCCGGATGATAGTTACAACGGGGTTTCCAAGAACCTGATTGGCTGGGTTCCCGGGCAACCGACCGGAACCACCGGTTCCATGTTCGGCATCAGCAGTCGTTACCTCAAACGCACCGTTGATTATCGTTCCGTGCTGGGCGAATTGATTCGCGATCATCTCGGTGCGACGCAGCCTCAAGTGGATCGCATTATTCCCGGTTACGCGGTCGCCAATGAAAAACTCAAGTCGGGTGGCACCACCGTAAATTCAACTACCACAAGAACTGATGGAACCACTATCGCCGGTGAGTTGGACATTGTCTGAGCTTTCCAGTCGCGTCTTTTCGGCTAAAATTTCTTCAATGAAGTTTGGAATTTGCCCGCTCATTCTGTTGCTCGCGTTCAACATCAGTTTGTTCGATGGGAACGCTGCCACGATAATACTTCAACCCGTGGCCGACACATCGCTTTCGGAATACGCGATGAATAATAATCTGGGCGGAACCCATTTTTTCATTGCTGGAACAACCGGAGGTATCGCGGGCGGAACCCGAAATCGCGCGCTCATTCGATTCGATCTCAGTTCCATTCCAGAGAATTCAAAAATCAAATCGGTCTCTCTGAAGCTTGAAGTAGCACGCGCTCCCGCCAACGCCGCCGTGTCGTCCTTTGCGCTGCATCGATTCCTGCGGTCATGGGGCGAGGGAAATAAAAACAGCACGGATGAACCTTCTTCGCCCGGCTTGGGCTATGAAGCCACCATTAACGAAGCCACCTGGCTTTCTCCGTTTGCACTGACTACGAATTCGTGGAGTTCTCCTGGCGCCGGCAGTGACTTTTCTCCTTTGGTGAGTTCACGAACCGATGTTTATGTCGTCGGAGATTTTCCTCTATTTAATACCACGACGGAAATGATCGCAGATGCGCAGCATTGGATCGCTAACCCCGGTGCCAACTTCGGCTGGTTGCTCAAGACAGAGACGGAAGAAACTTTTTCGACAGCTCGCGGATTTGGTTCCCGTGAGTTTGCCGGGATCGACACGAACTCCCCGCCGTTCGTGTCAATTGAGTTCGTTCCTCCGCCTGTCATTTCGGAGACACAGGTTCAGGACGGACAGTTCCAATTTTCATTTTTTGCGGAAGCTGAACAGGACTACAAGGTGGAATGGAGGAGTGCTTTCAGTTCAACAAATTTATGGCAAACGTTGACGAATGTTAGCGGGCCAACATCTTCCACGAACATTACTATTTCAGATCCGCTTTCGACGAACGCGAAGTTCTATCGCGTCGTCGTTCCCTGACGTTGCCGCGCGCCAGCGCGTCGCTACGATTCGCTGATTTGCCCGCACAACACCGCGCGATTCGCTCCCGTCGTTTGCGGTAAATTGCCCGGCTGCCTATTGTGCCTTAAAAACGCAAGCAAGGCGAACGCCGCTGGTTCAATGGATTGCACCGGCCAGCCCAATTCATCGCTTGTCCAAACCTTCGCCGAGAATTGATTTTGAATGGCGCGAACCAAATGGGGATTCGCCGCGCCACCGCCAGCCAGCACGATTTTATCCGGTGCGGATGGAAGGTGCATTTGATAATTCATTGCGACCGAACGGGCGGTAAACTCCGTGAACGTCGCGACGACATCAAACTGCGAAAGTCCGCGCATTTCCTGAATTGCTTTCTTGAAAAACGGTTCGCCAAAAAGTTCGCGTCCCGTGCTCTTCGGCGGGTCCAGTTTGAAATACGGATGACGCAGCCAACGCTTCAGCAAATCTTCCGACGCCGTTCCACGCTTTGCCCAAGCGCCATCTTTATCGAAATCCTTTTTACCAGTCGTGAAATGGCGCACTGCAAAATCAATCAACATGTTCGCCGGGCCGGTATCGAACGCCAAAACTTTCGGCGTAGCGTCGAGGCTGTGCCTGGAAGATTTGGAACGCGGCCGTAACGCTCCAGTTGCATCAAGCGACGTCACGTTGCTGATGCCGCCCAGATTGTTAACGCAAACATGTTGACCGCGTTCGCCAAAAACGAACTGGTGGAAAATGGTGGCGAGCGGCGCGCCTTGTCCTCCCGCTGCCAGGTCCGCCGCGCGAAAATTATTCACGACGGGCACACGCAATTTTTCCACGAGATACGCTGGTTCGCCGAGTTGAAAGGTGGCTGGAGTTTTTTTATCGGGATTATGAAAAACCGTTTGGCCGTGGAGTCCGACAAGTTGCGGTTTGGTTTTTCCACGCGAAGCGTGCTCCGCATAAAAACGTCCTAGGTCATGATGCAATTGACAGAATTCCCAACTCTTCAAATCGCCTCGCGCCGCTCCATGTAAACTGGCGCGCACTTGTTTTGGAAAATCTGCTGACCATAATTCGCGCAGTTCAATTCGTTTTTCCGAAACGGAGCAGAGCGCAAAATCGACGCTGTCGATACTTGTGCCGGACATGATGCCAAGAACGTTCATAAATTGAGCCACGGATTAACACGGATGCGCCCGGATGAATAGCCGAATTCGTTTCGTAACGAGGTAGCGGTGTCTCGGCAGAGCGCCGGACTCTTCGCGATTTTTAAGGCGCTGTGCCGAGACGCCGCTACGGTGAAATGCACTTTTGAATTGTGGTTTTCATTTTTGCGTTTTGAATCGTTGCATGATCAAACGCTTGTTCATCCTTTTTCTCTGCGGAGTTTCTCTGGCTTCAATTGCCGTCGAACTGCCCCAGGTCGCCGCCGACAAGCTTATTTCCGCCGTGACCAATTCCAACTTCGCTTTCGAACGGCTCACGTTGTTATGCGACAAATTTGGACCGCGTTTCAGTGGTTCGACCAATTTGGAAATGTCGATTGATTGGATTCTCGCCGAGATGAAAAAGGACGGACTGCAAAATGTGCGCGGCGAAGAGGTGATGGTTCCGCATTGGGTGCGCGGCAATGAGTCCGCTGAATTAATTTCACCGCGTCCGCACAAAATGCCAATGCTCGGTCTCGGCGGCAGCGTCGCCACACCGCCGGAAGGAATCACCGCGGAAGTCTTGGTCGTGAAAAGTTTTGCGGACTTGAGCAACCGCACCGCCGAAGCCAAAGGCAAAATTGTTTTGTTCAACCAGCCGTTCACAACCTACGGCGAAACCGTTTTGATTCGTTCGCGTGGCGCGATGGAAGCTGCAAAAGCGGGAGCGATTGCGAGCATGATCCGCTCGGTCACTCCGTTTTCCATGCAGACGCCGCATACCGGCAACATGCGTTACACGAATTCATTGCCCAAGATTCCGCACGCTGCCATTACCGTCGAAGATACCGAAATGTTGCAACGCATGTCAGATCGCGGCGAAAAAATTGTCGTGCGCCTGAAGATGGAAGCCAAAACTTTGCCTGATGTGAAATCGCGGAATGTCATTGGCGAAATTGTCGGGCGCGAGAAGCCGGAGGAAATTGTTTTGGTCAGCGGCCATATTGATTCATGGGATCTGGGGCAGGGGGCAATGGATGACGCGGGCGGGTGTGTGGCCGCGTGGGAAGCCGTGAGACTCATGCACAAAATGGGGATGCGTCCGCGCCGCACGATTCGTGTCGTGCTTTGGACGAATGAAGAGAATGGAATCAACGGTGCGAAAACTAATCGCAAGGACCACCTCAAGGAATTGCCCAATCACGTTCTCGCCATCGAAGCTGACGATGGCGTTTTCAAGCCCACCGCGTTTGCCTTCAGCGGAAGCGATGCCGCGATGAAACAGGTGACGGAGGTTGCAAAACTGTTGCAAACGATCACGCAAATCAAAATTACCGCGGGCGCGGGCGGTGCTGACATTTCGCAATTGGAGCCCGACGGTGTTCCACTGATGGACCTGATCGTCGATCCAACAAAATACTTTTGGTATCACCACACTGCCGCCGACACGATGGAAGTTATCGACCGTACCGATTTCAACCAATGCGTCGCCGCGCTCGCCGTGATGTCGTATGCCATCGCCGATGCGTCAGAAAAACTGCCGAGGTAAATATTGTTAGAACGGCCGAAGTTAACGGTCTCTCCAACTCTGTGTCGCCCAGGGTGCGATTAAAAGTGGGTGAGAATTTTGGAATTCGATCCGACGGACCGCGGTTGTGTTCGCGGAGAACCAGCCGCAGCGCGTTGCCAAAGAAGCACACTTGAAAACACTTCACCGCTCTCTCACTGCCAACAGCTGCGGCTGGTCGCGGACGACACAGCCGCGGTCCTCACCCACTTTTAATCACACCCTGTCGCCCATTATCCTGTAATTCATTCGTGCTATTCGAAAGACTTACTCTAGGTTGTTCGAATGCCTTTTCGCGCACTCGGTCTCGATTCAAAAATATTACAAGCAGTTCAGGAAGCCGGATATACAGAGCCCACACCTATCCAAGCGGCGGCCATTCCGCTCGTTCTGGCCGGTCACGATTTAATCGGCATTGCACAAACCGGCACCGGCAAA
Organism: Verrucomicrobiota bacterium; assembly: GCA_038316905.1. Classification (GTDB taxonomy): domain Bacteria; phylum Verrucomicrobiota; class Verrucomicrobiia; order Limisphaerales; family CANJXF01; genus CANJXF01. The sequence goes on from JBBQAX010000008.1 coordinate 16,495, forward strand.
ACCGCCGCGTTTACTCTGCCGATGCTGACAAAGTTGGCTGCGCTGATTGGCTCGGGCAACGTTCGCGGTACGCGCGCACTTGTTCTTGCTCCGACTCGGGAACTCGCTTTGCAGATCGCAGATAACGTCCGCATTTACGCGAAACATTTACCCCTGCGTGTCGCGACCGTTTTTGGTGGAGTAAACGAACGTCCGCAGATTGATGCGTTGCGTAATGGGACGCATTTGATCATCGCTTGTCCTGGTCGGTTGCTGGATTTGATGGGCCGACGTTGCGCCGATTTTTCCGGTCTGGAATATCTTGTCCTCGACGAAGCGGATCGAATGTTAGACATGGGATTCCTTCCCGCCATTCGGCAGATCATGAAATCTTTGCCACAAAAACGGCAAACACTGCTTTTCTCCGCCACGCTGTCTCGTGAAATTGAATCGCTCACTCATGAATTTCAGCGCGCACCAAAAACGGTGCAGATTGGTCGTCGTGCAAATCCAGCCGAGACGGTGACACAACTTGTTTATGAAGTACCCAAACACCTCAAGTCATCCTTACTCGTGCATCTGCTGAAAGATCCCGCGATGGATATGGTGTTGGTGTTCTCCCGTATGAAACATAGCGCGGACCGCATCGCGCGTGGACTCGAAAGCAAGGGAATCAAGACGGCGACGTTGCATTCCAACCGTTCGCAAAATCAGCGGCTCAAAGCGTTGAAGGATTTTAAATCAGGTGATGTCCGCGTGTTGGTGGCGACGGATATCGCGGCGCGCGGCATTGACGTGGATGGTATTTCGCACGTGGTGAATTACGATTTTCCGATGCACGCCGAGGATTATGTCCATCGCATCGGTCGCACGGGCAGGGCGCACGCGGTGGGCGACGCCATAAGTTTCGTTACGCCAGAGGACCAAGGGGAATTGCGTTCGCTTGAACGATTCATCGGACGAGGCATCGTGCGGAAGAAAGCGGAGGGATTTAATTATGCCGCAGCTTCAACAGAACCGGACTATGCAGATCGCCAACGACCACAAGGACGAGGTCGATCTCAGCAGAATTCTCGGTTCGCGTCGCAGCGAAGTTCAACACGAGGCCCAAGTAATTCAAACGCACGTCCACAAGGTGCTGGTCGTTTTGGTGGCCGTTGAGACGTAAGCGGGGAAGGCTCCCAAGATTTTCAAATCAAGGGAGATAGCGTGCAGAACGATTACCGCTTTTTGGCAGCGGCTGATTTCGCAGCGATGGCCTGGTTCTTCTTTTGATTCGCGCTGGTCGCGACGGCTTGTTTCTGTGAGGATTTCTTCTGATTCGATTTCGGGGATTTATCGCCCATGATGTTTGACTTTCTTCTGCGGTTGACTTGCCTGCGGCATGAATAGTTTCGCCGAAAGCGCAGGCATCATGCGCAGAGGCAGAGGGATTGTAAATGCCCGACCCGAAATGAATGAACAGTCACGGCTCGGTTCCAGTCTCTGAATGTTGATGCTCCTATAGGGGAAATTCCGCTTCAAAAAATAATTGTAAATAGTTGTAGCTATTTCCTCGGAACCAGCGATGTTGGCCGCGTTCTGTTAGATAGCTAGTCTCTTTCAAGGCATGGTGGATCTTCAAGTGAACTCAGTTCAGTGATGATTTTAGACCCGAAGTTCGGGAACAGTCTTTAGGAAAGTAAACGGTTTGTCGGACAGTCAAACATCACAATGAGTAATAAATTATTTGTAGGAAATCTTTCCTTCAACACTACCGAAAACGACCTGAACGACGCATTTGCTGCGTTCGGTACGGTCACCGAAACCAACCTTATGATGGATCGCGAAACCGGTCGTCCTCGTGGATTCGGATTCGTCACAATGAGTTCAGCCGACGAAGCGAACAAAGCCATTGAAGCCCTTAACGGCAAAGATATGGATGGGCGCGCTCTCACAGTTAACATTGCTAAACCTCGCGAAGAACGCACCGGCGGCGGCGGTGGCGGCGGTGGACGTCGTGAATACGGCGGCGGCGGTGGCGGTCGCAGTGGTGGCGGCGGCGGTGGCGGCGGACGTGGTCGCTACTAAGATTTGATTTCAACACATCGAGGTCCGGTTCGCCGGACCTCGATTTTTTTGTACTGAAACGATTTTCTTCTGGGCGAAAATTCTTCCCCGACGTAATGGCTCGCGCTTCAGTTTGAGAGCCATTGGGTGGGGGTATGTCTAATGGAGAAAAGTTTTTTGCACTCGCTGGTTAGTTTCAAACGTGGCTGAACTTGCGGTGGGTCTCCGATTGTTGGCTACTTTTTCCAACGCTCACGGCAAGGTCGTCCGCTCGATATGGCAAACGCTCTTTCTCGTCAGGTCGTAGCGCGTAATATTTCTGCTGCTTGTTTTTGCCGCGCGTTCAGCCTAAAACATTTCCATGAAACGCCGCAAATTTATCAAGCTCAGTTCCACTGCCGCCGTACTTTCTGCCGTCAGCTACGTTCCAACGACTTTCGCAGCTGAAAAACCCAAACGCGTTGGTCTCATCGGCTCCGGTTGGTATGGCAAATGTGATTTGTTTCGTTTGATCCAGGTTGCGCCGGTTGAAGTGGTTTCGCTTTGTGACGTGGACAAACAAATGTTGAGCAACGCCGCTGACATGATGGCCGAGCGTCAAGCCTCGAAGAAAAAGCCGCGCACCTACACCGATTACCGCAAACTGCTTAGCGACGGAGACCTCGACATTGTTCTCATCGACACGCCGGATCACTGGCACGCGTTGCCGATGATTGAAGCGTGCAAGGCGGGTTTGGATATTTACGTGCAGAAACCAATTGGTGTCGATGTGGTCGAATGCCAGGCCATGCTCGCCGCCGCTCGAAAACATAAACGCGTCGTCCAAGTCGGTCTGCAACGTCGCAGCACGCCGCACTTGATGGAAGCGCGCGACCAAATCATTCGCGAAGGCAAGCTTGGCAAAATCGCGCACGTTGAAATCTGCTGTTATTACCACATGCGCCCGCAAGGCAATCCGCCCGACATCGCGCCGCCTGAACATCTCGATTGGGACATGTGGACCGGTCCCGCGCCGATGCGTGGTTACAATCCGATCGTGCATCCGCGGAAATGGCGGGGGTTTATCGAATACGGCAACGGCATTGTCGGTGACATGGCGGTTCACATGTTCGACATCGCGCGCTGGATGCTTGATCTCGGCTGGCCGAAACGCATCAGTTCAGCCGGTGGAATTCTCGTGCAGAAAGAAAGCAAATGCACCATCAGCGACACGCAGACCGCGACGTTTGATTATGACGATTTGCAAGTCAACTGGACGCATCGCACCTACGGTTCCGCACCTGACCCGCAATATCCGTGGGCAGCGATTTTCTACGGCGACAAGGGAACATTGAAAGTCGGCTTAATGGGCTACGATTTTATTCCGCAGGGCAAAGACCCAAAAACCATCCATCGCGATGTCACTTACGAACTGGAGCAGTTTCCCGAGGACAAAACGGAAAAAGATTTGGAGAAACATGTCGCGCCGGCGATTCGCGGGCACATGAAAAACTTTCTCTCCTGCATTGAAAGCCGCGAGAAACCGGTGTCTGACATCGAACAAGGCCACATCTCCAGCGCGTCGTGCATTCTTGCGAATGTCGCAATGCAAGTCGGTCGCACTCTCGCGTGGGACGCAGAGAAAGGACGCGTGATTAATGATGAAGAGGCAAACAAACTTTTGCGCAGACCCTATCGCGCGCCGTGGGTTCATCCCGAAGTGGAGAAGGTTTAGAGAGACTTCGGTAAATCAACCGAGCTTGTTCAATAACGCATAGCATTGACGTTGCACTCCTTTGTCCCTTCCGATCAATGTTACGCTTGGAGATTTAGGCTGTGACTGCATGAACAAGTCCTCCACCTGGCACTTTGATCGCGTAAAAGTCTGCGCCGTACAACCCGCCCTGAACGTGCTTGATTGAATACCGTCCCTTCATGGCGAGCAAACGTTCCTCATCAAGTCCCTCGATCTGTAAGTATAAAGGCCCGGAAGGTGGAACCTCGGTGCTCTCCTCAAGGCTGATCAGTAACGACGGAAGCACTATTAGGCAGCCACGACCATTATTGAGCTGCGGTGTGATCTGCCCCATTCCGTCCGACTTCACATTTAGGCCCAAGTCCAAGAAAAATTGCCTCTGGATATCGAAATCCTTGGTCACGATGAACAAAATACCGATGCTCGGATTCATACCAACGTAACCAATGATATATGAACACGTGCTGGTGTGTTGGCTAGTATACGACAGGCTTTCATGCGCTTGAGATAAAATCCCATTCACCCATTTCTGTGAAGCCCAATTTCTCAGCCGCAAAAGATGGCGGCCCGTGAATGCGTCGCGCTCCAGACGTTTCGCGCGGTTTGGCGACGTTGGAACTTCGCGAAGCGTTTGGATTGCGGTGGCTTCAGCACCGCTTTTTGTTGGCGATTTTCCGATCACAGGCAAATTGAGTAAAATATTTTCTTCGTTTGCAGCGTCTGTCTGTTTTCAATAGACGCACCCAAATGAAGCCAATTTTCCTGTTCAGTTTGTTCACTGTTGCCAGTGTGTTCGTTCAGCAACCTGCCATTGCTCAAGAAACCAATGAGTTTCCGGCGCAACCGGCCATTCCGTATCTTTCGCCTGAGGACGAGTTGAAAACCTTTTCGTTGCCTCCGGGTTATCGTCTCGAACTCGTCGTCAGCGATCCCATCATCCGCGAACCGGTCGTTGCCACTTTTGACGGGGACGGGCGCATGTTTGTCGCGGAGATGCGGACTTACATGCAGGACATCGACGGGAACAATCAACACGCGAAGACTGGAATCATTTCGTTGCATTGGTCGAGCAAGCGAAACGGTAAATACGACAAACACACGGTCTTTGCGGACAACCTGCTTTTGCCGCGTATGATTTTGCCGGTGGCCGATGGAGGCCTGCTGGTCAACGAAACGGATTCCAATGACATCTGGCTTTTCCGCGATACGAACCGCGATGGGGTCGCCGATGAACGCAAACGAATCTTCGAAGGCGGGCCGCGCGGAGGAAATCTTGAGCATCAACAAAGCGGGTTGATCTGGAATCTCGATAATTGGCTTTACCAGACCTACAACGATTATCGGCTGCGCCTCAAAGGAACGAACGTTCTCAAAGAAGCGATTCCATCCGGCGGTGGCCAATGGGGAATGTCCCATGACGATTATGGCAAGCCGTGGTTCGTCAATGCCGGTGGTGAAATCGGGCCGCTCCATTTTCAGCAACCAATTCTTTACGGACGTTTCTCGATCAACAACGAACTCGCCCCAGGTTATCGCGAAGTATTTCCGTTGATTGGATTGGCTGATGTGCAAGGCGGCACCATTCGGTTTCGTCCTTCGGATAACACGCTCAATCATTTAACCGCCTCATGCGGGAACGAAAACATTCGGGTTGATCGTTTGCCCGAGGATATCCGTGGCGATCTGATTTATGCGGAACCGGTGGGCCGCTTGATTCGGCGGACAAAAATTGAAGTGCGCGATGGCATTACGTATCTGAGCAATCCAGAGCAGGATGAGAAATCAGAATTCATTCGCTCCACCGATCCGAACTTTCGTCCCGTCAACATTGTCAACGCGCCGGACGGAACGCTCTACATCCTCGACATGTATCGCGGCATTATTCAGGAGGGAAATTGGGTTCGCGAAGGTTCGTATCTGCGGAAAGTTGTTGAGCAATATCAGTTGGATAAAAATTTCGGGCGCGGACGCATCTGGCGTCTCGTGCATGAAGATTTTAAACCGGGCAAACAGCCAAAAATGCAATACGCGAAATCTTCAGAACTCGTCAAACATCTGGAACACCCGAACGGTTGGTGGCGCGACACGGCGCAAAAACTTCTCATTCTTCGAGGAGACAAGTCGGTTGTGCCAGCGCTCGTTGAATTGGTGCAGAAGAACAAGAATCATCTCGCGCGCATTCATGCGATCTGGACTTTGGAGGGACTTGATGCGTTGGAGCCATCACTGCTTCGAGAAACCTTTGGCGACGAACATCCGCAAGTGCGCATCGCTGCCATCCGCGCCAGCGAGACGCTTTACAAAAACGATGATTCCTCGCTGGTGGGTGCAATCCAGAAGCTCGCCGGAGATCCCGATCCCAACGTTGTCATTCAAGTCATGTTGACCGCGAATCTTCTCAAATGGAATGACGCGCGCGATCTCATCGAAACGATCCTCGCAAAAAATCCATCGCGTGGTGTGCAGGAAATTGGAACTCGATTGATCGCGCCGGCGAACTCTGAAACCAAAGACGTTACCTCGTCGGAAAGAAAGCAGCTTCGACAAGGGGAAAGCATTTACAACGATTTGTGTTTTGCATGTCACGGGTCGGATGGAAAGGGCATGCCGCTCCAAGGCGCGGCCGCTGGCGTGACGATGGCGCCGCCACTGGGCGGTTCAAAAACCGTGAACGGGCATTCAGAAGGGCTGATTAACGTCATGCTCAAAGGATTGAGCGGACCGGTGAACGGCAAGACTTACGACGCCCAAATGGTGGCAATGGAAAGTAACAACGATGAATGGATCGCCGCAGTGGCTTCCTTCGTGCGAAATAGTTTTGGGAACGACGCGTCCTTGATTCGCACGAATGACGTGGCGCGTCTTCGTGCCGCGTTTTCAACTCGAGGACAAGCTTGGACGACAGAGGAATTGAACAGCGTCATTCCACGAAACTTGACGAATCGCCAGGGTTGGAAAGTTTCGGCGAGCGAGAATTCCTCCGGCGCGATTCATGCCATTGATGGAAAATTGGAAACGCGTTTTGACACCGGCAAAGAACAGGTTCCGGGAATGTGGTTCCAAATCGAATTGTCGGAAGAAACCGTTCTGTCGGGCTTGCTTCTCGATGCGTTCAGTTCCAAGCGAGATTACCCGCGCAAATTCAAAGTGAACATTTCGGCGGATGGCAACAATTGGAGCGAGCCTATCGCGACGGGAACTGGCAACGCGCGCACTACAGAAATCACGTTCACTCCCGTCAAAACAAAGTTCATTCGCATCACTCAAACGGGTTCTGTCAAAGGACTCTTCTGGTCGATTCATGAATTGCAAATCTTGCAACCGCCCGATCAGGAAAAAGTGACTCTCGCCGCGTCGAAGAAAGCTGAAGTGTCCGCTTTTGAATGAAGTAGGTAGGGCGCGTCACTTGTGCGCGCCGTAATGTCATGCCCCGGCGCGCACGGAGTGACGCGCCCTACCAGCGGTTTCTTCGCGATAATTTCCCCGAAGAAAGTTTGATTTCTCCTCGCCGATTCACGACAACTATCGGCTCAAATTTTAAAAATTATTTATGGCCAAAGAAAAACAAGAAGCACAGTTGTTGAGTCTGTTGAGATCCATTTTGCCGAAGGCGGTTTCGGACGCAAAGCTCGCCGACAAAATCTATTCCGCCTTTGAAAAAGAGATTGGTGTCAAGGAACGCGCCGTCGCTTTTGAGAAGTTTTGCAAGCGCACGGACCTGCCCGATCTCGAGGAGAAAACGTTGAAGGAAGTTCAGAAGAATTTCGAGACGACCTTTGGCAAAGGCGCGGTTTCGCTCGTGCCGCATCCGGCGAAGAAAGCGGTGTCCGTCGAAGTTGAAACGCCGAATGGAATTTTTGAAAGCGTGATCAAAGTTGGGTCGATTGATAAAGGGGAGGGCGAGGGCGACGATGAAATCAAAATCAAGTTTGTCCCGTTTCCCGTGGCGATGCCCGGCGATCTTGAATTGGTCTGGATGCTGGCGCGCGATGAACGCATGACGCCGGAGGAAGGCGCGATTGCATTAACCAAAGTGCAGGAAAGTTTTTGGGAATCGAAGGCGGGTCAGCAACATTTGCGCAATCGCGTGGAACGAAGTTTTCCTGAGTTCATCGCGAAGGTGCCGTCAAAAATGATGACGGAATCAGGATTGAAACGTCATTACAAAGAACCGGAGCCGATCAAAGAAATCAAGTTGCTCAAGGCGCGCAAACCAGAGTGATGAGCGTAACCGCGCTCGCCAGAGCGTGGTCTTTTTAATTCAACAACGCCGCGCTCTGGCGAGCGCGGCTAGGTGGATTGCTGTGTTCCACGTCCGCGATAGGCGACGAGGAAATAAATAAAAATCATTGCCGTTAGAGTGGAAAGCCCGCCCCAAAAGATCGGCCATTTTGTGCCAGTGGATTGCGCACAGGCAGTAAACCACCAGCCCGTTCCGAGATAGCCGAGGAGATTTCCGACGCCACTGTTCAACACTGAAAGCAACGCTTGCGCGCGCGTTCGCCACGTCGGATCGACCCGTTGATCGAGGTAAATTTGCGCCGTGATAAAAACCAACGTGTAGGAAGCGCCATGCAACAACACGCCGAGCAATAACCACGTTTGCGTGTTCATCGCGCTGAAGGCAAATCGCGTCACGCCAAACGCCAATCCGCAGGCGAAAATCCATTTCAACCGCCACTTTAAAAAGAGCGCGCCGAGAGCGAACATCGCGATGATTTCTGGAATCTGCCCGATCGTCATCCATGCGCTGGTGTGTTGCAGTCCGAGATCGCGCAAGTGCAACGGCGCATATGGATAAAATGCCGCCAACGGAATGCTGAATAATATCGTCGTGATGAAGACAACTCGGTGATCGCGGATTTTTAACAACATTAATGCGTCCAGTCCAAGTCGTTCGTGCCACTTGAGATTTGCGGGAATTTTCGGCTCAGTTGCCGGCATAAAAAAAGTCAGCGCGCAAACCAGCAGCCACATAATTGCGCCGCCGTAACCCGCGAGCGTTGAAGCGTCGGCATTCATCCAACTCACCACCCAGCAACCGGCCATCCAACCGAGCGTTGCCATCGCGCGGATGGGCCCGAATTCTTTTCGTGCATCTGCCACGCGCGCGAAAACAATCGATGACGAAATGCTCCACGTCGGCGAGGAACAAAGTGCGTGCAGTTGGATTAACGCCAGCACCAGCCACGCGTTTGCCTGAAACCGGATCGCTGTGCTTGTTGTCGCCATCACTACAGCCGTCGCAAAAGCGAGCCCACGCAACACTTTTACCGGTGACGCGTGACGATCCGCCATCGCGCCAAAAATCAGCGGCGAAATAAAAGCGGCGATTGCGGACGCGGCGAAGGCGTAGGGTCGAATATGGTTTAGTCCATGCGCGTTGAGGACATTGCTCAACGGAACGAACCACATTCCCAGCGCGGCTCCTTGAATGAAAAAGAGCGCGACCAGTTCCAGATATTGAGCCATGGGATTGTTCCTCAGCACGCGCACAGAACATACATGAGGCCGATAATTTTCAAGAGATGAGTGAGGGCTAAACGGATGGTCAAGCTGTCTCCCCCCACAGCCGCGCTCGCCAGAGCGTGGCGTGAGGATATCCGTTCAACGAACATCACGCTCTGGCGAGCGCGGCTACGGACGAAGCAGGCTGAACCTGCGCGCCCAAATCGCTCGCTTTTCCTGAAGGCGCTGTTCATAAATCATTTCATGAAATCAATTTTTGTTGTCGCACTTATTTCCTTCGAGCTGACAACCTTCAGTGCGGAACCGGAACAGAAAGCTGCTTCAACCGCGACGACCAACGCACCCGCGAAAGAAAAGCCCGCCGATATTGGCGCGTTGTTCCGGATGCATTGGGATAATCGCGTGCGCTCGTTCAAGGAACAGAATCTTCCGTGGCGCAACGTGGTTCTTCTTGGCGATAGCATCACCGAAGGGTTTGATATTAATAAACATTTTCCGGGGCGACGCGTCCTCAATCGTGGAATCGGCGCGGACATTATAGGCAATGCGCTTCCGACCAACGATCATCGCGGAATCCTGCGTCGACTGGATAATTCAGTCTTCGACTGTGCTGCGACGGACGTTTTCCTGATGATCGGAATCAACGATTTGGGCGCGGGTCGCACGCCCGAAGTAATGGAGCTGGGGTATCGCGAAATTTTGCAGCGCATCCACGACACCAATCCTGCCGTGCGTGTCCACGTGCAATCAGTTTTGCCGACGCGCGGCAACTACGCCAAACACAACGCACCGGTGCGCGACTTCAATCAGCGATTGCAAAAACTGGCGGCTGAATTCGGCTACGATTACGTCGATTTGCACAAGTTGATGCTGGATGAAAAAGGCGAATTGAAAGCGGAGATGACCCCTGAAGGTTTACACTTGAACGATGTTGCTTACGCGGTTTGGCGTGCCGAAGTTTTGAAAGTTATGAAGTGGAATTGATCATGGCTTAACGCTTCCTTGGGAGCGGAGCGCCCGGCTTGACATGATTTTCCGCGTCGCGTTCTGTTTTAAATTCTTTGATAACGATGAAGCGCTTCTGTCCAGCTATCTTGGAATAAACCCGCAACCGTATTTTGCTATTTGTGGAATAAGGCATACGTCACGATCCCAAAAGCCTCAGCTTACGACTATCCGTTCCCAAGCTGTAAGTTACACACAATTTCGCCGGAGGCGGCATTACGTGTTTTCCCCGGTTCGATGCGGTATTTGTTTTCACATCACCGAGAATGCCGTTCGTAGCAACATGGGGTGTAAACCTTATTTTCCGAAACATTGGAACGTTGTATGTTTCCAACATGTCAAATGAAACATTGTTGGTGGTTGTGCTTCTGGTGCTCTTGCTCGGCGGAGGCGGAGGGTTCTTCTACGGACGTCGCCGTCGCTAATCTAATGCTGGCCCAAACAACAATGTCTGGAGTGAAGCCCTCGCCGGTGAGAATACTGGTGCAGGTAGAGGAAGAAAAAACCGTCCTCGCAATGTCTAGTTACGCGGACGGTTAGTGTGCCCATGGACACGTGTGTGTGTGTTCGGTGCCCGTTATCACCCATGGTTGACGAAGAGAAACCATGATGTTCTCGTCGGGGTTTGGCAAGGGTTTCTTTGTGAGCAGCCAAAGCTCGATCTGTCGGGTTTGAAAGGTTCAGTATTGTCGCTTCTTCATCGCCGCTAAGAACTTTGAGCACCCGACAGACATTGCAGGAGATAGGGCAGCAACTGTTTTTTGCGCGAGACCACCCCCGGAAGTTCCCAGACGTGCGATCCGGGCGACGGGAATTTGATCCTTTGTAGAAAGCCTGGATCGCCGCACACGAGCAGGAGTGAATTCTGCGTGTTGATGTCGGTGACGAGCAGCGCGGCGAAAAATAAATCTTTGTTTTTGCAATGGCGGTCGAGCGCTTCGAGCAGCGCGGCCTGTTTCTCTGGCAGATGCGAAAAGCTCAACTCCTCAATTTGCGAAACCGTGAATCGTTTCTCGCCTTCGCCATATTCTTTGCAATCGGCGGTGATGACTTGCTTGGGCGTCATCGTCAGCAACGGCGATCCGACCGCGAATATTTCCTTCGCCAGTTTCGTCGGGTCGGTTTTGGCAATCTTGGAGAGATGTTCCAGAATCTGTTTGTCCACCTGAGTCGCGGTGGGCGAGGACAGATTCAGCGTGTCGGAAATCAATCCCGCCATCAAAAGTCCCGCGATGTCCGACGGAATCGCTACCCCCATTTGCTGATAACAAAGCGCCACAATCGTACTCGTGGAGCCCACCGGATTATTCCAGAAATGAATTGGCGAATCGCTCGTGAAACCGCCGATGCGATGATGATCCAGAATTTCGACGATTGGAATTTTGTCCGCACCGGGAACCGCTTGATTGAGTTCATTGTGATCGACCAAAATTAGTCGCCGCGGCACTGGCTTCAAAAAATCACTTTTCGACAAAACGCCCACGAGCGTTCCGTCTTCATCAATGATGGGAAACAAGTAGGCGTGCAGTGTCGATGCTTTTTGCCGGGCAACTTCCAAAAGAGTGTCAGGATCGAATTTTGTGAATTCCGCACCAATCATATGATCGGCGCGAACCGCACCGCGCGCCAGCAAAACCGTGGTCGCGCTGTCATGCGGCGAACTGATAATCGTTACTCCCGCTTCTTTGGCCGCTCGTTTAATTGTGCCGAGAACCGGCAATCCCCCGGTAATGATGATTGCGCGCACATTTGATTCGATCGCGCGCATCTGGATGTCATCTCGATCTCCGACGATAACGAGAACTTTTTCTGCATGATGGCGGTGCAGGCGCTGTGAAAACGTCTCAGCGTTCATCGCGCCGATCATCAGCACCTGCTCCGTCGGCTGCGTTGGCACTTCACCGACCAACACTTTGCCGCCGAATGTTTCCACAATGTTGGCGACTGAAGCGAAAATCAGCCGCGCACTGGCGGCTTCTTCGCGGGGTGGAAAAAGATGATGGCTGATTTTCGACGATGAGAGCAAACCGAGGCATCGATTGTTCTCGTCAGTGACGGGCAATCCGCGGAGTTGCTTGTTTTCGATCAGCAACACAGCATCGTAAATTGCGGAATCTGCTCGCACGGAAATGACATTTCGCTCCATCACATCACTGACCCGTGGAGAAACGTCACTAAGAAAAATCGGCGGCTCGACGTTGAATTTTTCGAGGACGTAATTGATGCGAGCGTTCGTGTTGCCGGCGCGGGCGGCGATCACATCCGGAACGCCAAGGAGTTGCTTGAGCCTCGCATAAGCGAGCGCCGAGCAAATGGAATCCATGTCCGGATTGCGATGGCCAATGACGATTGTCTGCATGAGCGGACATCTATCGCTGTAAAATATATTTCAATCAAGTCTGCATCGAACTTAAATGCTGAGCGACTGACCAAAATGTTAGTAATTTTAGAGGACGTGAGGTTGACATCGCGTAGAGGAAAATTTATTTATATTGCATGCAGTGTTGTACCAATCCTCGTTTGCGTTTTGCGAAAGAAAACAGTGCCTTCACTCTGATTGAGCTTCTGGTAGTCATTGCAATTATCGCCATTTTAGCCGGATTACTTCTGCCCGCGTTAGCCAAGGCGAAACAAAAGGCGCAGGGGATTCAGTGTCTGAGCAATCACAAGCAGATTTCGCTGGCCTGGAGGATGTACACGGAGGAAAATAACGACCAACTTCTCTTCGCATTTGGTGGAAATACCAGCAACGCTCTGACTCCTTACACATGGGTTCAGGGCCACATGGTCACCGAACCGACGAACACGACCTATTTTAATAATAGCCCGTTGGTTCCGTATGGAATTAAGAGCCAAAAAATTTGGAAATGCCCTGGGGACACGACTCAACAAGTTCGCAGCATGTCGATGAATTTCCTGGTTGGCGGAAATGGTCAGGATGCTAGCTCCGTTCCCCCTTATTACGGTGTTTGGCAGGCGCACAATAGTTTTTGGTTGTATAGAAAAGCGGGCCAGATCAAAAATCCATCCATGACTTGGGTCATCGTTGATGAATCACCTGCTTCTATTAACGATGCTTTCTTTGTGGTGGATATGGTGAAATGGGATCCAGTGAGGCGGCTTGTAAACCCGAGCGCTACGATTATTGATCATCCGGGGATTCAACATAACTTCGCGGCGGGCTTTTCCTTTTCGGATGGGCACGCTGAAATCAAGAGGTGGAATCATCCGTCGTTTCGCAATCTATTAACCCCGACCGGCAACAATCCAGATATCGCATGGCTGATGGAGCGCACGTCAGTGAAAAAATAGCTTTTCGACAAATGCTTCCGCCAAAGATCTAAACTAAAATTATGAAAAAAACACGTCACCCTATGAAAACTCTGGCAAGGCTTTGCCTGATTGCTGGTTGTCTCGTCTGGAGCGCTGCTTCGCACGCGACTCAACTCATTAACTTTCCTTTCAATGAAGGTCAGGGGGTGACCACGACCGACACAGCCAGCGGCCTGACTGGATTCCTTGGTGTCTTTTATGATCCAGCAGTGGATTATGTGGACTTGACCGCCAGCTCGCCATCCGGCGTAGTTGGAGATGGCTCCATCACCACTCACGGTAAAGGATTCCTTGGCGCGGATGATTCTGCAAATGCCATTCTGGCGATTACCAACGGGCCGATCACCCTTGAAGCGTGGGTTTATATCCCGCCGATTGGAACGAATACCCCGGGAATCGTCGCTTATGGCAGTTCCTATAAAATGGGGTTAAGGGGTGGCGTTCATGTGTTTACGCTTTTTGGCCTCAAAGACATTACGAATAATGCAGTTCCATTTATCGCCGACAGCGTATGGACTCATTTGGTCACAGCCTGGGAGCCAGGCGTTGGCGTCCATTTCTATGTGGACGGTGTTCACAGCTTTACTGAATATACAAACAGTGCCGTCGCCCGCACTCCGTTGAATAACATTCTCAGTATCGGCTCAGAAGGCCTCGGCAACAACTGGGTTGGCTCTTTGGATCGGGTGCGCATTCATAACGCGCTATTAAACGCGACTCAACTGGACAATGACGCGGCGAATCCAAAACCGCCGATTCCGGGCACCACCTTGGTGTCTTACAACTTCAATGAGGCAGCGTTTCCTTCGACCAATGCGATTCTTCCCGCATTCCCCACCGTTCAAGCTCACACTCTTTACCCAACCAACAGTCATCTTTGGACCAACGAAACACCTTCGGGATTAGCGGGCGATTTCGCTTTGGCGTTTTTAACAAACACACCGGTCAAGGATTCCGTCACCGTCGATTATGGCAGCACCCCCATCAATCTGGGTGCAAACAACACCAACTACACTTTGCAAGCCTGGGTTAAAATGCCAGCCGAAGGATTGGAAGAACGTCGAGTCATTTACCGACAATTGGGGCCGGCTCCTCGCGTGGCTCTCTCGATTAATGCCAACCGGACTCTTCATTCAACTGTTTTTGGTACTGCGGATTTCACAACCTCCGTTGCCGTGCCGAATGACAACCGCTGGCATCATGTCGCAGTGGTCATGACAAACTTCGCTCAACTTCATTTCTATCTGGACGGTATCTTACGTCAAACCGTCAATCGGACCCAAACCGGAGTCGCCTCATCTGGCGGCACTGCCAATCTTCTGATTGGGAAAGAAAGCGAAACTCGGTACTTCAGAGGGATACTTGACCGCGTGATCATTAATAATGACGCACTCACGGCTTCCACGATTGATTATCCAGCGATTCCGGGTTTGCCGACGTTCGCCACTTTCGCCGCCCACCCTGTTGCTGTTGCGACTAATTTGGGATCGGATGTGATTTTTAACGCGGTGCCGACTTCCTCCACGGCCGCCAGTTATCAATGGGTTTATCGCACTAATTTAGCTGATGCCGTTGGCGTTATGCTTTCGGGAAAGACCTCAACCACCTTATCGCTGGATGACATAACGACCGAGAACCTCGGTTTTTACAGCTTGGTCGTCAGCAATGAAGTCGGCATTACAGAATCGTATTCCGCTCAGTTAAGCCTCGCCGTTGATTTATCTCCCAAGCTCATTGATTTTGAAGCCCCAACCTACATTTCCGGCCTGCTGGACGGTCAAGATGGATGGACGACCGATGTAAACCAAGATGCCTCTCGTGTTCTAACCGTCTCCCAGATATCGGATCATTTGCAAGCGACGGGTCGTCCTATCGGTGAGACTGTTCATAGCGGTTCACAGGCGCATCTGTTCACGGGTCCAGGTCTGGCCATGAACTCCTTCCGCACGTTCACCGGGCTTGAAACCGAAACTAATGTTACTCTCGAACTTTGGTTTCGCGCCCTTGCGCCGGGCAACACTGGCGCTCCCATTGGGAACGTCTTTCTCAGAATGCAAACTGCGGCAAGCGTTAATGCGGCTGGATTCCGTGTCGGCCCGAATCTCAGCATTGATTACGGCCTGGTTTCCGGGGCGTGGGTGCCAACCGGATTAGTGGCAGATCCAGCAACATGGTATCGGATTACGATGCAGCTTAACTACACGGCGAGAACCTATGACTTTCTGGTCGATGGCGTTAAGATGAATACCAATCCGATTCCGTTCTACACGGGTACTTCGGATAAATTTCAACGCATTAATCTTTTCAAAGGTGCAGGGCAGTCCGGGATTATCCTGGACGATCTGAATGTTTTTGGGCCAGCGGTGGCGCCTCAATTGGGAATCCGAAAGACAGAAAGTGGGATCGTCTTGTTCTGGCCTTCCTCAGCTACCGGTTATGTGTTGGAAGCTACTGGCGCTCTGCCAGCGGTGGGACCTTGGACGCCTGTATCTCATTCCACGGTAGGAAATGAAAACCAAGCGACGGTTCAACCCGGAACCGGGAACCAATTCTATCGCTTGAAGAAATAGTGCTTCATAGCAAACAAACGTTTCGTGCAATTGCGGCAGCGATCTTCGCTGCCGCAATTTGCTTTTTCGTGGGGAACGGCGTGGCGCAGACGCTGACTACTTTTCGCGTGATGACTTACAACATTCATCACGCTGAAGGTCTTGATGGGCAAATCGACACGCAACGAATCGCTGATCTGATTTTGCAGGAAGATGCTGATCTGGTTGGCCTTCAGGAAGTGGATCGCGGAACCACCCGCGTCAACGGACGAGATATTATTGCTGAACTTGCCCAGCAAACGGGGATGAGTTTTGTCTTCAGTAACA
>JBBQAX010000009.1:0-31793 GCA_038316905.1 Verrucomicrobiota bacterium
GCGGCGTCGTAGCGTTTGACCGGCAGCGACGTTGCCCCATTGACTCTCTCGATTGATTGGCTTTGCTTGCTTTTGTTCATTGGCGCTTTCTTTTTAGCGCCCCATCCCCCAAGGTGTCCACTAAACCGGGTCAAGCCCAACCCTTATGCATGGGTCTTGGGTGATCTGGATTTTGATCCCGCCAATTCCTCAAACTGGGATCCCGAGAAAGACGTTAAGAAAAGTCCGATCTGGCCCTATTGCGGCAACTCAACCGCGATCTGGAAATGTCCTGCCGATCAGTCTGCTTTGTTAGTCGGTGATGAGCTCAAGCCTCGCGTGCGCAGCATGTCGATGAATGTTTGGGTCGGTGGTTTTAACGGTTACGACGGAGGACTCTCCGGAGGCGACCGCCGGACACGCGGCGGAAATCTCTGGAAGGTTTATCTAAAGTTGTCGGACTTCACCGATCCCGGACCTTCCGGAATTTTTCTTCTGATGGATATTCGGGAAGACAGCATTGACTGGGGTAACTTTGCTACCGATATGCGGGGTTGGCCTGACAATCCAGAAACAACTGGCTTTTATGATTTACCCGCGAGCTACCACCATCGAGCTGGAGGCATGTCCTTTGTGGATGGACACGCCGAGATTAAACGCTGGCAAGATGATCGAACAATGCCTCCTGTCATGCGTGGGATCTCTATTCTGGATGTTTTCCGGTCTCCAAATAATCAAGACATTGTGTGGCTACAGGAACGTTCCACCAGGAAAAGATAGCTACTCGGATGACCCGGTAGAAACGTTATGGGCGTAGCTGAATTTCGGGCCGCTGGTTCATTTGCAACCAAAACAGGTCGAGCGTTTTGACGGTTTGAACCAGGTCATCGAAATTCACAGGTTTGATCAAATAGCAATTCACGCCGGAATCGAAGGCGGTATTGATGTCGCCAGGTTGTTTTGAGGAGGTGAGCAGTGCGATGGGCAATCGTTTAAGAATAGTTTGACTCCGAATCCATGAAACCACTTCGAGACCGGATTTCCGCGGCAACTTCAAATCCATGACGAGCAAGTGAGGAAATGGAAATTTCTCGCGATCCGCATAAATCTTTTCTCCCATGAGATAAGATACCGCTTGTTCACCGTCATTGATCGCAAGGAGCTTGCCGGAAAAGTTTGCTTTGCGAAAGGCACGCTCAATGAGCAGAACGTCATTGGGATCGTCTTCGGCGTGGAGGATCGTCAAATTCTTATTCATGAGTTGGGCAACGCAGGAAGTTCCAGCCAGAATCTGCAGCCCTTACCGAGAGCCGATTCGATTCCAACGCGTCCGCCCATGCGTTCAACGCCTTTGCGGACTAAGGCCAGACCTATCCCAGTGCCGGGATAATTCTGCCTGGTATGCAGCCGCTCAAACAATCCAAAAATTTTCTCCTGATATTGCGGCGCAATTCCAATGCCGTTGTCTTTGACGGAAATTCGAACAAAATTGCCGAGGATCTCCGTTGAGATTTCTATTCGGGGAACGGTCTCCGGCTCCACGAATTTCAGCGCATTCGCCACCAGATTCATCAGAACCTGGCTGAGGGTGGAAGGATTGCCGCAAACTGAGGCGAGCGGGGAAAAAACTACGCAAGTGGCATTTTTCTCTCGCAACTGTTGATCGGCCTGGATCAAAACCTGGGCGACTACCTCTTCAGTATTGACCGGTATTCTCGCCGGTTCGCTACGGCCGAGGAGGCTGTATTCAAGCAAATCGTGAATCAATCGATCCATGAAACTAGCTGAAGATCCCATACGAGAAGCAAAATCTCTTCCGGTAGAACTCAAATTTTCCTCTTCCAAAAGTGCCTGGGCAAAACCCTGCATGGAACGAAGCGGAGCGCGCAAATCGTGGGAGATAGAATAGCTGAATGCTTCCAGCTCTTTATTGATCTCAGTCAACTCACCAACGCGCTCGTGCAGTTGCTCGTTCAATGCAGAAACTTTTTCTTCAGCGAGCTTTCTCGGAGTAATATCGCGGCCAAAAATATAAATCAATTTCTCGGCTGGAAACGGAGCAGCTGTCCAACCCAGCCAGCAATAAGAACCATCTTTGTGTTTGCATCGGACTTCAAAATATTCGAGAACCCTGCCTTTTTTTAATGCGTAAATTCGTTCTGCGATGCTCGGCCGGTCATCAGGATGAACGAAGTTCAGAACTTCCGTGCTTTTCAGTTCTTCCTCGCAATAACCCAGCAATTTTTCCCACGCGGGGTTGACCTGCAATAAACGGCCGTTGAAGTCGCCAATCCCAAGCACGTCGAGGGCAAGAGTGAAAAAGCGATTGCGCTCGGTTTCTTTCTCCAGCTTGTCGGCGGCTTCAGCAAGTTGACGCTGATGGGAGGCTTCTTCGATCTCGCGGAGACGCTCGGCTTGTTGCTTGATCTGCTCGGTTTTTTTGTAGAGTTCAACAAAGACAGAAACTTTCGTCCGCAAAATCTCAGGAATGATCGGCGTGAGCATGTAGTCCACTGCGCCCAGTGAATACCCTTGCGCGATGTGGTTTTCCGAATCGTTGAGTGAAGTAACAAAAATGATCGGCGTGTGCTCTGAGTTCAATCGTTTACGAATGAGGGAAGCCGTCTCAAAGCCGTCCATTCCAGGCATCGCCACATCCAGCAGGATGACGGCGAACTCTTTATTCAAGAGATGACGCAACGCCTCCTTGCCAGAGTTTGCGCGGACCAAATTCTGATTCAGATCAGATAAAACTGCTTCGAGCGCCAACAATTTATCAGAGCGATCGTCAACGATGAGAATATTAACTTTGTTTTCCACGCGAGTATATTGACCATTTCCAGAGGGTGACCGTTCAGCCTTCTGTGGAAGGCGACGCGCTACCAATTGATTAATCGTGACTCTCATTTAGATATTCAACGATGCAGCCACAGCCGGAGGATGGATCGAAGCTGTTCGGCATCCACAGGTTTAGAAAGATAATCGGAAGCGCCGGCGGCAATGCACTTTTCGCGATCACCTTTCATCGCTTTGGCGGTCACAGCAATGATCGGGAGATTCTCGAAATCAGATATTTCACGAATTGCCCGAGTCGTCGCGTAACCGTCCATCGTTGGAAGCATGATGTCCATCAGAACAATATCAATGTCCTTCATACTGATCAGGGCTTCAATTGCATCTTTTCCATTTTCTGCGGAAATGACATTCATTTTAAACCGTTCCAGCACACTGGTCATCGCGAAAATATTTCGAATGTCATCGTCAACGAGAAGAACTTTTTTGTTCTCCAAAACGCCATGGTGCAATGCCTCCAACATTTTGCGCTGTTTGTCCGGGAGTTTGGATGTGTTCCGGTGCAGCAGGAGCGAAGTCTCGTCGAGCAATCGTTCCGGCGAGCGAACGTCTTTGATCAAGATGGATTCCGCGAGCCCTCTCAACTTGGTCTCTTCATCCCTCAACAAATCTTTCGCCGTGTAGATGATGATCGGAACAGAACGGGATTCGGAATCTTTGATCCGTTCAATGAGTTCCACGCCCGACATGTCAGGCAGTCCGAGATCTAGCACGATGCAATCGAACTTCTGTTTTTCCAATGCAGCCAATGCAGCCTTGCCGCTCGTGACAACAGTGGTCTTCACATCACTGTTCCCGATCAACTCGGTAATGCTCATGCGCTGAATTTCATCGTCCTCGACCAGCAACAGCTTTTTCATGGGTCGCTCAATGAATTCCTTCATTTCTTGGAAAGCGCTCTCCAAAGTTTCCCTCTTTTCCGATTTGCGGACGTAGCTCAATGCACCTTGCGTCCGATTCGGCTCAGTATCTTCATCCACCGAAATGATTTGAACCGGGATATGTCGAGTGGCCAAATCCACTTTCAGCCGACCCAAAACCCGCCAACCGTCGAAGTCTGGCAAATGCACATCAAGCGTGATGGCGTCAGGTTTGAGTTCGCGAACCATGGCAAGCGCTGCTGCTCCGTGCGGCGCGATGATTCCCTTGAATCCTCTGGCGCGAGCGGCTTCGAGAAGAATCCTTGCGTAGTTAACGTCGTCTTCAACCATTAACACAACCCGATCTCCAGCTTCAATTTTGCCCCGATCGTCATCTACACTTGCTTCGATTAGATCCGGGTTTTCGGGCGTTATTTCCACAACGCCAAGATCTAACGTTTGAGAATGCAACTCGCGACTTGTCTCCTTGCGGATGGCTCGCGTCGGCACATGCGTTTGCGGCAAATACAACGTGAAGGAACTCCCCTGCCCAACCGCGCTGGCGAGACGGATTTCTCCGCCGAGCAGACGAGCGATCTCGCGGCTGATGGCCAGACCAAGTCCAGTCCCGCCATATTTGCGCGATGTCGAACCGTCGGCTTGTTGAAACGCCTCAAAGATAATTTGCTGTTTCTCCGGCGCGATGCCGATGCCCGTATCGCTGACGGAAAAGGCCATGACCGAGCGGGCATGATTAAGCACTTCGTGATCCGTACTCCAGCCGGAGCTGACGGTTTGGATACTGAATGTGACCCGGCCCTTGTCGGTGAACTTAAATGCGTTTGACAGAAGGTTACGAATCACCTGCTCCAAACGTTGTGAGTCGGTGAAGATGTGACGTGGCAAGTCAGGATCAAGATCAATATTGAACCCGACATTCTTCGATTCAGCCACATGGCGGAATGTGCGATCAACATAATCTTGCAACTCAATAAACCGCAGCTCCGTGATGTCCACAGTGACAGTGCCGGATTCGATCTTCGACAAATCAAGGATGTCATTGATGAGGCTGAGCAAATCGTTACCGGACGCATGAATTGTTTTGGAAAACTCGACCTGCTTCGGCGTGAGGTTTCCTTCGTGGTTTAATCCAAGTTGGTCGGCCAGAATGAGCAAGCTGTTGAGCGGCGTGCGCAGCTCGTGCGACATGTTCGCGAGGAATTCTGATTTATATTTCGAAGTGAGCGAAAGCTGTTTCGCTTTTTCTTCGAGCGCTTGACGAGCTTGTTCGACTTCGCTGTTTTTGCGTTCCACTTCTGAGTTTTGTTCGGCCAGCAATTTTGCTTTTTCCTGCAATTCCTGGTTCGTGTTCTGCAATTCTTCCTGTCGGCTTTGCAATTCTTTCGCCAGCGATTGCGATTGCTTGAGCAAATCTTCGGTTCGGGTATTCGCTTCAATCGTGTTCAGAACGATGCCGATGGATTCCACGAGCTGATCGAGGAACGCTTGGTGAGTCGGGCTGAATTGTTCGAAGGACGACAATTCCATGACCGCCTTGACCTGTCCTTCAAACAGAACCGGCAACACGATGATATTTGTGGGCGGCGCTTGACCGAGTCCCGAGGTGATCTGCACGTAATCTGAAGGGGCGCTGGTCAGCAAAATGCGTTCGCGTTCCAACGCAGCCTGACCCACCAATCCCTCGCCGAGCGCAAATTTGTTTCCAACATTCTTTCGATTTCGGAATGCGTAACTGGCGAGCAATTTGAGATGCGCTTCGTTCCGTTCAATCTCATCGATGCCGTCTTCGCGCGGCTGTTGCATGATGTAGAAAACGCCATGTTGAGCGGAAACGACGGGCGCGAGTTCGGACAAAATTAATTTACCGACGGTGAGCATGTCCTTCTGCCCTTGCAACATGCGGGTGAATTTCGCGAGGTTCGTCTTGAGCCAATCCTGCTCGTTCGTTTTGATGGTCGTGTCCTTCAAGTTACGAATCATCTCGTTGATATTATCTTTCAACGACGCAACTTCTCCTTCGGCTGCGACTTGAATCGAACGAGTCAAATCACCTTTCGTCACAGCAGTGGCAACGTCAGCAATAGCGCGAATTTGCGTGGTGAGATTGGCCGCGAGTTGATTGACGTTGTCGGTCAAATCTTTCCAGGTACCAGCCGCGCCAGGAACGTTCGCTTGTCCACCCAGTTTTCCTTCGACACCGACTTCGCGTGCTGCGGTAGTGACCTGATCCGCAAAGATCGCGAGGGTTTCGATCATGCCGTTGATCGTGTCGGCGAGTTCTGCAATTTCACCTT
This sequence comes from Verrucomicrobiota bacterium, assembly GCA_038316905.1. Classification (GTDB taxonomy): domain Bacteria; phylum Verrucomicrobiota; class Verrucomicrobiia; order Limisphaerales; family CANJXF01; genus CANJXF01. Next base: position 6,008 of record JBBQAX010000009.1, read on the forward strand.
TTGCTTCGACGAGCAGTTTCCGCTTCAAATCGCCATTCGCGACAGCGGTCACAACTTTCGCGATGCCACGCACCTGGTTGGTCAGGTTGCCAGCCATGAAATTCACGTTGTCGGTCAAATCTTTCCACGTTCCGGAAACGCCTTTCACTTCAGCTTGTCCACCGAGTTTTCCTTCGGTGCCAACTTCACGCGCAACACGCGTCACTTCAGAAGCAAACGACGAGAGTTGATCCACCATCGTGTTGACGGTGTTTTTGAGTTCGAGGATTTCGCCTTTGACATCGACCGTGATCTTCTTGGACAAATCACCATTTGCAACGGCGGTTGTGACGGCGGCAATGTTACGAACTTGCGACGTCAAGTTACCGGCCATGAAATTGACGTTGTCCGTCAAATCTTTCCACGTTCCAGCGAGACCGCGCACGTCAGCTTGTCCGCCGAGTTTTCCTTCAGTGCCGACCTCGCGAGCCACGCGGGTCACTTCCGAAGCGAATGAACGGAGTTGATCGACCATCGTGTTGATCGTGTCTTTCAGTTCGAGGATTTCGCCTTTAACATCGACCGTGATTTTCTTCGACAAATCCCCGTTCGCCACCGCAGTCGTTACAGCGGCGATATTACGAACTTGGGAGGTCAAGTTACCGGCCATGAAGTTCACTGAATCCGTCAAATCCTTCCACGTTCCGGCGACGCCTTTGACGTTCGCCTGTCCGCCGAGTTTTCCTTCAGTGCCGACTTCGCGAGCCACACGAGTTACTTCTGCCGCGAACGATGAAAGTTGGTCCACCATCGTGTTGACGGTATTTTTCAGTTCGAGGATTTCGCCTTTGACATCGACGGTGATTTTCTTCGACAGATCGCCATTGGCGACGGCCGTGGTCACAGCGGCAATATTACGAACTTGGCCCGTTAAGTTCCCGGCCATTGAGTTCACCGAATCCGTCAAATCTTTCCACGTCCCAGCGACACCCTTCACGTCGGCTTGACCGCCAAGTTTTCCTTCTGTTCCTACTTCGCGCGCCACACGAGTCACTTCAGCGGCAAATGAGCGAAGCTGATCGACCATCGTGTTGATTGTGTTCTTCAGTTGGAGAATTTCGCCTTTGACATCAACGGTGATTTTCTTCGACAGATCGCCGTTGGCCACAGCCGTCGTGACTTCCGCAATGTTACGAACTTGTCCGGTCAAGTTGCCAGCCATCGAGTTCACCGAGTCGGTCAAATCCTTCCAGGTTCCTGCGACACCCTTCACGTCTGCTTGACCGCCCAACTTGCCTTCCGTGCCGACTTCGCGCGCCACACGAGTCACCTCAGCAGCAAACGATGAAAGCTGATCCACCATCGTGTTGATGGTGTCTTTCAATTCGAGGATTTCGCCTTTGACATCGACCGTAATTTTCTTCGACAAGTCACCATTGGCGACAGCCGTCGTCACGGCTGCAATATTACGCACTTGAGCCGTGAGATTGCCGGCCATGGAATTCACCGAATCCGTCAGATCTTTCCACGTTCCGGCAACACCTTTCACTTGCGCCTGGCCTCCGAGTTTTCCTTCAGTGCCTACTTCGCGAGCCACCCGAGTCACTTCAGCGGCAAACGATGAAAGCTGATCCACCATCGTATTGACGGTGTTTTTCAGTTCCAGAATTTCACCTTTGACATCCACCGTAATTTTTCGTGAAAGATCGCCATTCGCCACCGCAGTTGTCACAGCCGCAATGTTGCGGACTTGTCCGGTCAAGTTACCGGCCATCGAATTCACCGAATCCGTCAAATCTTTCCACGTTCCGGCGACGCCTTTCACGTAAGCTTGTCCGCCCAGAATTCCTTCGGTGCCGACCTCACGCGCAACACGAGTTACCTCAGATGCAAAAGACGAAAGTTGATCCACCAACGTGTTAATCGTGTTCTTGAGCTGGAGAATTTCGCCTTTAACTTCGACGGTAATCTTTTTTGACAAATCGCCGTTCGCGATTGCCGTCGTCACGTCGGCGATATTGCGCACTTGTGCGGTGAGGTTGGAGGCCATGGAATTTACCGAATCGGTCAGATCCTTCCACGTTCCCGCGACACCTTTCACATCGGCTTGACCGCCAAGTTTTCCTTCCGTTCCGACTTCTCGGGCTACACGAGTCACTTCAGAAGCAAATGATGAAAGTTGGTCCACCATCGTGTTGATGGTGTTTTTCAATTCAAGAATTTCACCTTTGACGTTGACCGTTATTTTTTTGGAAAGATCGCCATTGGCCACCGCCGTAGTCACCGCCGCGATATTACGCACCTGCGCGGTGAGGTTCGAAGCCATGAAATTAACCGAATCAGTCAAATCCTTCCATGTGCCCGAAACGCCTTCCACTTTCGCTTGGCCACCCAATTCCCCTTCCGTTCCTACTTCGCGAGCCACACGGGTCACTTCCGAAGCAAACGAACGAAGCTGATCCACCATCGTGTTGATTGTATCTTTCAGTTCGAGGAATTCGCCTTTGACATCGACCGTGATTTTTTTCGTTAAGTCACCCGTCGCCACAGCCGTCGTCACCGTCGCAATGTTACGCACCTGCGAGGTCAAATTCGACGCCATCAAATTCACGTTATCCGTCAAATCTTTCCAGGTTCCCGCGACGCCTTTAACTTTGGCTTGGCCGCCGAGTTTTCCTTCCGTACCGACTTCGCGAGCCACGCGGGTCACTTCAGACGCGAATGCCGAAAGCTGGTCCACCATCGTGTTAACCGTTTTGGCCGTCCGCAAAAATTCACCTTCAAGTTTTCTCCCTTGAATTTCCAAAGCCATGTTTTGCGACAAGTCACCTTTCGCCACGGCACCGATGACGCGTGCCGTTTCAGAAATCGGATGCACCAGGCAGTTGATCAGTGTGTTTACGGAATCCACGCGCTCTCCCCACGCCCCCGTGACATCCCCAAAATTCAACCGTTCGGTGATTTTTCCTTCGCGACCCACCACGCGACTAATGCGGCTAATGTCCGCGGTCGAATGCTCCATTAATTCCGCCACATTATTGAACACATCGGAGATTTTTCCGGCGGTCCCTGTCCATTCGATCGGCAATCGCGCGGAAAAATCACCTTTTTTTAACGCCATGAGCTTTGCCAGCATTTGCCGCGCATCGAGATCGTTTACTTCATGATCAACCCTTGAACTTACTGGAGATCGTGGAGCTTTTGGCTGCTTCACCACTTTGACTTTCGGGAGGCGCACTATCGGAATTTTGGTGCCCTTGGTTCCACTCTCAAGACCATTGGAATTTTGTTTTTTCATGGGGAAATAATCAGGCCAAATAAGTACATTTGCCGACGGCCGGGTATTCATAACGGAACTTTTCCCGACCCGCTATCGGGAACGCCCCTGAATGTCCACCCACTTTCTCCCAATCTTTTGCTGGGGGAAAAACTGAACTGGATTCGGGCCGGAACAAAGGCGGCAAAAAGCATTTAATTTTTGCGGAAAGCTTTGTCGTTACAGCTGATGAGAGCTTAACGAAAAATGAGAGGAGGGAGGAATGAACTGCAAAAGAATCTCTCGCGAACGATCAGATTCGTTCGCGAGATGATTTGCGTTTAAACTTCAAAATCGACAATCGCCACGGTTTCAATCAGCGGCAAAGCTATCTCTTTAAATCGTTCATGGTCGGGATGCGGCAGATAAGCGTCGCGAGCGGCGGCGTCCGTGAAAGTCATGATAAACGCATGCGAATAACCTTGGTTCAAGCCTTCGGGACTGCTGTTTGGACCAGAAACATAGTCTTCCAGACCCGCGATGTTTTCGGTCACATCAAGTAACTGATCGAACAGATTGTCGATCTGTTCGGTACTGGTTCCCTCTTTAAATTTAATCAATCCAATGTGTTTAACTTTTGACATGAGCCAACAGTGATTAGATTTGTGCCTCTGCTCAAGAGTAAATCTTCGACGTCTCATGTCTCATGACTTTGCCGTTAGAACCAATGGTCGGATGAACAGTCTAACGAAGCCTAACAAAGTGGATGCCTTGTCCTCAATTTTGGAGAAACTTCTTGTGCAGCGAACGGTTTTTTGCGGCCATATCCACCAGATGCAAAACAATCGAATCGGAATAATCGGCGGTAGCGGGCTCTACCACATTGAAGGATTTACCAAACAAAAATGGGTCAAGGTCACAACCCCCTTCGGCGCTCCCTCCGATGATTTTCTCACGGGCGAACTCGCAGGCCGCGAAGTTGTTTTTCTTCCGAGGCATGGACGCGGTCATCGCATCACGCCCAGCGAACTGAATCATCGCGCCAACATCTTCGGCATGAAAAAGCTTGGGGTGAACTGGATCATCAGCGTCAGTGCCGTCGGCTCGCTCCAGGCAAAATACAAGCCTTGCGACATCGTATTGCCTGACCAATTCTTTGATCGGACGAAACGTTCCTTTGAACATTCCTTCTTTGGACGCGGCATAGTGGCACACATCGCGTTTGCAGACCCGATTTGCGAAGAGTTGCGGGCGTTGCTCCTAAAACATGCGCGGAAAGTGAAAGCACGCGTTCACAACGGCGGAACCTACGTCAACATGGAAGGTCCCGCGTTCAGCACTCGCGCAGAATCCATCACGAACCACAAAGCGGGTTACAATGTGATCGGCATGACGAATCTCGGCGAAGCCAAGTGCGCGCGCGAAGCAGAAATCGCCTACGCCACGATGGCTATGATCACGGATTTCGATTGCTGGAAAGTTGATGAGGCTCACGTCACGGTTGAAATGGTGATCGCAAATCTAATGAAGAATGCCGCGACCGCAAAAATGATTATCGCCAGCGTTATTCCGGAAATTCCGAGAAAACCAAACTGGCCGTGCCATGATGCATTGCGCAACGCGATCATGACGGAGAAAAAATTTTGGCCTGCCAAAACGAAGAACGAGTTGATGCCGCTCTTGAAGAAATACCTGTAAGTCTCTGAGGCCTCACTCACGCGCGCCCTTCGCAATGGCCGACAAGAAAACGGCGCACGCCGTCCCGCAGAACACTTGTTTCGCGGCTTCCAAACTTATCTGACCCGCCGATTCCCCTACCTCCTGTTCAGGTGGAAAATTATTTTGACAGAGCTATTTTTTGGTAAGTGCGAAGCGGTAGAACGATTCGCCCTGTTGACGGCAAACCTTAACCAAAAAGGAACTATGGAAAAACGTTTCACAGACAAGAAGACGACGCGGCGCGGAACTGATGCGAATCCCGATCCAATAACTGGTGAACCGGGAGCACATCCGGTTGGGACCGGAGTTGGCGCAGCAAGTGCCGGTGCAACCGGTGCGGCGATTGGAACCGTGGTCGGAGGACCGATTGGCGGTGTCATTGGCGCGGTCGCTGGTGCAATTGCTGGAGGGTATGCAGGGAAAGCTGCTGCCGAAGTAATTGATCCAACTGTTGAGGATAATTATTGGCGCGACAACTATTCCTCTCAGGATTGGTACGAAAAAGATTATTCCTACGATGATTATAATCCCGCGCTCCGGACGGGTTACGAAGGTTATGGACGTTTCTCAAAGAGCGGCAAAACCTACGAAGAAGCCGAAGCCGATCTCGCCAAGGACTATGATAAAACGCGTGGCAAATCGCGCTTGAGCTGGGAAAAAGCCCGGAACGCGACTCGGGCGGCGTGGCACCGTGTGGAACATGCAATGCCCGGCGATGCCGACAAGGATGGCCGATAACCACCGATCAATTACAAATCGAAAATCCCGCAGATTTACTGCGGGATTTTTGTTAGCGAATTTTTAGCAACTCCGCTTCGGTCCACGCTTCAATCCGACTTGTGTTGGCATCCCGAACTTTCTTTACCGTAGCGGCATTAATTGGAGTCGCTCCGTGTTCCCATTCACGGCGAATGTAGGTCAACAGCGACGCGAGTTGTTCATCATCAAAAATTCCGAGTCCCGGCATTTCCATGTCCCAGACTTTGCCCTTCACATTGAGTGGACCGCGAACGCCATGCAGAAGAATGCGCGTCAATCTTTCTGGAGAACCTAGAACCCATTCTGATTCAGCAAGTGGCGGCGCGAGACCTTCCATTCCGAATCCGGTCAACTGATGGCAAGCCGCGCAACTGACAGCGAACAGATCTCTTCCTGCCGCGAATTGCGCCTGTTGTTCTGAAGTGAGCGGAATAATTTTTGGCGGTGCGACGTAACCGGGTTGTCCCGGCCATGTCACCAATGCCGAAATTTGCTTCAAGAGTCCAGCGACCACGCTGTCAGGAGTTTTTCCAAGTGTGATCAAACCATCCGGTTGGGAAGGAAACACCAGCGGTTTTGGGGCGGGCACATTTTTACCTTTGGAAATTGGGGCGGAAACGATGATTCCGTCGAGCATGGCGACTCGTTGCCACGGTTGAGATTTAGTCGCGATTTCAAACAAGCGGTTCACACGATCCGTTTTCCGATCTTTAAAAATGCATCCAGCCAAGCCGCTCAACATTTCCGCACGACCTGGCTTGGATTCATTCCATGATTTATCTCCGAGAAGTTTCTCTAAAAATTCCAGTTCGCGTTTGTGAAGTCCCGTCAGCAGTGCCTCACGGACGTAAACGTTGGCGGAGGAACTTTTCGCAATCGTCAACATTCCCTGCTCCGCCCCTTTTTCTTGTGCAACTTCGCCGAGCGAGAAAGCCAATTGCAGTTGCACATCAGGATTCAAATCGTTGGCGGCCATTTCGGAAAACCGTTCCAGATAACTTGTTCCGTCCACCGTTCTGAGCGCACTTGTTTCAGCCAGGCGAATCGCTGTGGCGCGAACTTTTGGATGCTCCGCTTTCAGCGCCGCCATCAACGTCGGTTTATCCGTTTGCCCGATTCCATCCAGCGTCCAGAGCGCGTGAATGCGACCGAGAAAATTCGTGTCCGTCGTCGCTTTCGTTTGAAGCAAAGAAATGGTTTTCGCTTCGTTCCGCTCGACGAGCAATCGTTGGGCGGTGTCGCGCACCCAGCCGTTGGCGTGTGAGAGATTCGCCACCAATTCGGCGGAAGTCGCCCTCGCAAGGTTCACCGCTTTTGGAGTCTTACCGTCTGCAACAACGCGGTAAATGCGGCCAAGTCCAATCGGCTTTTCCAATCCGCGCGATTCCGATTGGGCACGCAGATACGACGTGAGAAAAATTCGGTGCTGCAAGATGCCGCGATACATATCCACGATGTAAAGTGCTCCATCCGGTCCGTTGTTCAGATTGACGGGACGAAAACGTTCATCAGTGGAAGCGAGGAATTCTGAATTCGCATAAGCGTGTTTGCCGGTCATCACGCCATTCTCTTCCTGCAAAATGTTTCGTTTGATGAGATGGGCAGACGGTTCACAGACGAAAGCGTTGCCGTAAAATTCCGCGGGAAACTGGTCCCCGCGATAAATTAATGGACTGCACGCCGCGGTGAATTTCTCCAGCGTTCCATCCTCGCGCAGCGTTCCTTTGCGATAGCCGCGATTCACGCCCGGCGTAACGCGAATTGGCCACACGGTTTGATTGCGAATTGGATCCACGTTCAATCCGGCAGCTGAGCGATAATTCGGATTACGTTGCAGATATTTTGACGGAACGAGGTCGATACGAAATTGATCACTGTTGGCGTTATAAACAATGCGGCCAAAATCATCCTGTGAGATTCCGAATTGTCCTCGAAAGGTCGTTGGCTCGCGTTGCCAATCTTCTTCACCACTGCGAAAACGCACCGTGGTGTCCGCGCTGTAAATCCAATTGTCCAAAGCCCACATCAAACCATTGGCCGTATGTTCAGGGCTTTTCTGGTCACCGTAATCCTTGGCAACTTCCGTTTTGGAATCTGACTTTCCATCGCCGTCTGTATCCCGGCAAAACCAAAGATGCGGCGGCTCGGCCACAAGCAATCCATCGCGAACCAGTGCGAGCGCGCGAGGCATGACAAGGCCGTCGAGAAACACCGTGCGCTTGTCCATTTTGCCATCGCCGTCGGTGTCTTCGAGTGTCGCGATTTTTCCGACAGGTTGATCTTCGCCGATGCCATCCGCGTTCGGCATATAGCCACTCATTTCCACAACCCAGATTTTTCCATCAGGACCAAAGGTGATTGCCACCGGGTCATGTACGAGCGGTTCAGCCGCGACGAGTTCTATGCGAAATCCGGGCGCAAGTTTGAATGATTTCAAGGCATCCTCTCCCGATAACACGGGAGCGGGAGGAATTTTCTCCGGCGGAACCGGCGCAATCTGCACTTCACCTGGAGAATCTTTGCTGTCTCCGTTCTGCGCCTGAAGATCACTAGTTGTGACAAAAACAGACGCAACACAGATGAAAACGAAAATGGATTGCTTGCGAAAAGAAATCCGTTGAAGTCTGCGGATGACGTTCTCCGATATCTGATTATTTGTGTTCATTCGTGGTTCAATTCTTCCGTTTGGACGCAACTCGACGTCAAAATATTTTAACGGAAATGCGGGAAGGTAAAGAAGTGATGCAAGGTTGCCAAGTGTTTCCAATTCCTCCGCCACAAACGGGAGAGCAACGTGTTTAGGAGTTAAAGCTTCGGGCGAGTGTGCCCGGTAAGAAAATTAGTGGGTATGTAAATACTCAGGATAAAGTTTCGCCATGCATCCGGGGCACATGCCGTGTGAGAAATCTGCATCGGAACGCGCTTTGATATAAGTTTCCACTGGCTGCCAATCGCCTCGGTCATCTCGGATTTTTTTGCACGAAGCACAAATGGGCAACAACCCGCTCAAAGTTTTGACTTTCGTAAGGGCATCAGACAGTTCTTCGATGAGCCGCTTGCGCTCAACCTCTGCCCGTTTTTGCGCGGTAATATCGCGCTCAATGGCAGAGACGCCGATTATTTCCTGCGCAGAATTGTGAATCGGCGAAATGGTGAGAGAGACGTCAATGGGATTACCATCTTTTTTCATCCGAATCGTCTCGTACCCTTCAACCCTCTCTCCGCGCTGGATCTTATCAAACAGATGCGGAATCTCCCCCGCAGAAATCGGAGGTGCAATAATGGAAATCATTTCGCCAATCACCCCTTTCCGCGGATGACCATAAATTTTTTCTGCTCCCGAGTTCCAACTTGTAATCCGACCGGCCAAATCCATTCCGATGATGGCGTCCCCGGACGATTCCACAATTGCCGCCAGATGGGCGAGGGCGGCTTCGCCTCGGCGGCGTTCGCGGCGACTCTCCGATTCACGCAATTCACGCTCAATTGCAGGGGCAAGACGTGTCAGATTTCCTTTCATGACATAGTCGTTTGCGCCTGCTTTCATGACGGCTACGGCGATTTCTTCTCCAATTGCGCCTGAAACGATGATGAAAGGAATGTCGTGTTGTGTCCGCTGCAGAAGCTGTAAGGCGTCCAAGCCATTGAAGACCGGCATGGAGTAGTCGCTGACAATCACGTCCCAATTTTTGCCCAACGCGTCGGACATCGTTTGGGGATTTGAGACACGTTCAAACTGGACTTCGTAAAAGTTTCGCAACTCGCGCGCTATGAGAATGGCGTCGGCTTCTGAATCCTCCACAAGTAACAATCGAAGCGATTTCTTCATAACAAATTGAAACATCGAGCATCAGGCTCAACCCAGCAACAGCATCCTGACACCATCTGACCAAGCTCTTCAATCAGGCTGGCACTGAAAGGCTTCGCGTAAATTCCCTGAGCTAAAGAACCACTTTTCATTTTAACACAGGGCTGGTGAGTGACCAAATTCCCGAATAAGAGTTCGGACGTTCCCCGATTGAATTTATTCACGCGTGATCAATCTTTTAAGAGTATGAACAGATATGAATTGACTGACCGACAGGAGAAAAGTGCTCAACATCATGTGCGCTGGCTGAAAGCGCTTTATGTCAGCCTCGTTATCGGCGCGATCTTCCTGGTTTTGCCGCGTGCGGTGCCATGGTTTTCTTCCGGTGTCCCTGAAACCGCGATGGGCCGTTCTCTCGGCACCATCCAAGACTCGCAGATACAGCCATTTTTGATCACGGCTGCATTGCACATGCTCCTTGCCGTTTGTTACGGATTTATTCTGGCCATGCTCGTTTTCCGTTTCGAAATTCAGAAGGCTGTGCTCCTTGGCGCGGTTATTGGACTGGCCCTTTATGGGGTCAACTTTCTCTTGTTTAGAGTCGTAATAGGAGTGTCTTCTGTCCATGAAGCGCCCGTTCTTCTTACGCACCTATTTTTTAGCCTGCTCTTTTCCGCGTCCTACAAGGCTGTGTCGGTACCGGACGCAGACCGCATACCTGAAGCGGGATAAAATTTTAAACGGTTAATCCGTGTAACCGTGCGGATGTTTTTGATGCCACTTCCACGCTGTGGCAACGATGTCTTCCAACTTGGGATATTTTGGTTTCCAACCCAGCTCGTTTTTTGCTTTCTCAGCGGCCGCGACCAGCTTAGGCGGATCTCCAGCGCGGCGCGGTTTTTCGATTGCTGGAATCTTTTTACCAGAAACCTTTTCGCACGTCTGGATGACGTCCCGCACCGAATACCCATCGCCATTTCCCAGATTGTAGAAGCCGCTTTTGCCCGGTTGCAGCGCCAGGAGATGTGCCTGCGCCAAATCATTGATGTGAATGTAATCACGAATCGCCGTGCCGTCGGGCGTCGGATAATCGGTGCCGAAAATCTCGCACTGCTGTTTTTTCCCTAGTGCGACATCGAGTACATTGGGAATCAAATGCGTCTCGATGCGGTGATGTTCGCCAAATTTTTCGCTCGCGCCCGCTGCGTTGAAATATCGGAACGCGACAAATTCCAATTTGAAAATTTCCTGATACCACTTCAGGACGTGTTCAAACATCAGCTTCGATTCGCCGTAGGGATTAATGGGGCGTTGCGGCAAATCTTCGGTCATCGGAACGCGATCCGGCGGGCCGTAGGTCGCGCAGGTTGAACTGAAAACAAACTTCTTCACGCCTGCTTCCACGGCTGCATCCAAGAGATTGATTCCGCTGGCGACGTTGTTGCGAAAATATTTACTGGGATCGGTCATTGATTCTCCGACCAGCGCGTGTGCCGCGAAATGAATGATGGCGTCGGGCTTTACGCTTTTGACCGAGGAAAGAATAAATTCACGGTCCGCGAGATTTCCTTCCACAAACGAGGCGCGCGAATCGACGGCGCTGCGATGGCCTTCGGAAAGATTATCAAACACCGTGACCTGATGTTTTGCGTTCAGTGCTTCTTCGACGAAAACCGAGCCAATATAACCAGCGCCGCCAGTGACAAATAGATTCATGCGCGGCAAAACTAAAGGAGTCTAAAAAATCCGACAACGCGAAACCGCTGGAAATTTTGCTGAGGGAAAAGCCGACTCGCCCTTCGACATCATCTCGTTCCACGGACATCCAAGGCGTCACGCAAGCCGTCGCCCAAAAAATTCAGCGAGAACAAGGTGATTGCCAAAGCACCAGCAGGGAAAAACAAAAGCCACAGATATTCCTCCATCACTTCCGCCCCTTCTTTGATCAAGACACCCCATGAACTCATTGGTGGTTGCACGCCCAGGCCGAGAAAACTTAAAAACGCCTCCAGCAACATCACGCCGGGAATGGTCAATGTCGCATACACGATCACCGGGCCGAGCAGATTGGGAATCATGTGACGCAAAATAATGTTCCGCTTTTTCACACCGAGGATTCGCGCTGCGTCCACGAATTCCTGTTGTTTCAATGACATCACCTGGCCGCGAACAATTCGCGCCATGGTCAGCCACTCAACGGCACCGATCGCGATGAAGAGCAAGATGATGTTTCGTCCGAAGAACACCATGAGCAGGATGACAAAAATCGTGAAGGGCAACGCATACATGATGTCCACGATACGCATCATCACGCGGTCAACGTTTCCGCCGATGAACCCCGCGATCGCGCCGTAAAAAACACCTATCGTCAGAGAAACGACGGTGGCGGCAAGTCCGACCATCAAGGAAATTCTCCCGCCATAAAGCAAACGAATAAACAAATCGCGTCCAAGACGGTCCGTGCCCAGCCAGTGGTCCGCGCTGGGCGGCGTTGCACCGAGCGCGAGGTCTTGTTGAAAATAAGAGTAGCCGATTAATCGGGAAATGAGCGGAGCCAGAAAAGAGATGATTGAGAGAAAAAGCAGCAGGACAGCGCCGGCGAGGGCGAGCTTGTTCTTCTTCAAACGTTCCCAGGCACTTTGCCAAAGCGACTTTCCTTTTTCCATTCGCTCGGACTCACCTGGGGCTTTTTCTTTTCTTGGAAGAGTGTCGTCCATTATTCGAAACGTATTTTTGGGTTGAGCCAGACTTGGACAATATCAACCACAAGGTTCAGGAAAATAATCAGCGTCGCATAAAACAAAACAGTTCCCATGACCATTGTGTAATCGCGATTGAAAGCGGACGTGACGAAGAATCTTCCCAGTCCTGGAATCTGGAAAATGGTCTCAATGACAAACGATCCTGTGAGCAGTCCGGCAATGGCAGGTCCGAGATAGGAAATGACCGGGCGCAAGGCGATGCGCAACGAATGTTGCAGGACGACTTGTGTTTCTGGCGCTCCTTTGGCCCGAGCTGTCCGCACAAAATCCTGGTTCAAAACTTCCAACATTCCGGCCCGTCCCAGTCTCGCAATGTAAGCGGCATAATAAGCTCCCAAGGTCAGCGCGGGCAGAACACGATCGCGCGGAAAAAACCAGCCGGAAGCGTTGAACCAGTCGAGATTCAGCGCGAAAGCCAGAATGAGAATCGGGCCCATCACGAAGGTGGGAATACAAATACCAATCATCGCGAGCGACATCGGCACGTAATCCAACGCCGTATTTTGTTTAAGGGAAGCGATGATTCCCGCAACTAGCCCGAAAAAGAGCGCGACGAGGAGCGACCAGAAACCGAGTTCCAGCGAGACAGGAAAGGCGCTGCCGATGAGTTCGTTGACGGAGCGATTCGGGTATTTGAACGAAGGACCGAGATCGCCTTTGAGAACATTGCCGATGTAAGTGAAGTATTGCTGCACCAGCGGCTTGTCCATGCCGTAATGCTTTTCCATGTTCGCCAGGACTTCTTTGCGCATGCTTTTTTCACCGGAGAACGGTCCGCCGGGCGCAAGTCGAACCATGAAAAAAGTAGCGGTGGCAACGATCAATAAGACCGGAATCGTTTCTAAAATTCGTCTTAGAATGAACCGTATCATAATCAAACGCCTTCTTCGCCGGGATCGAGGTAAATGTATTGATAAGGATGCTGGTCGAGAAGGTTCGGGTAAAATCCCTTCACGCTTGGCTGAATCAAGCGAGGCCGCGTGTAAAAATAAATCGGAATGATCGGCAGTTCATCCATCAGGATCGCCTCGGCTTTTTGAAATGCGTCGTAACGTTTCTCCTGGTCGCGCGTGCTGCCGGCCAGTTTGATCAGACGGTCGTATTCAGGATTAGACCAGCCCGTATTATTGTTGCCGCCACCGGTGAGCATCAAATCGAGGAAGGAATTGGGATCAACGTAATCGCCGCCCCACCCTGCCCTCACGACGAAATAATCCATTCGCTCGGTTGAATCCAAATACACTTTCCATTCTTCATTCCGCAACGTGACCTCGATGTTCAAATTCTTTCTCCACATTTGCTGAATCGCTTCCGCAATCGAGCGATGACTTTCCAACGTATTGAATAGAATTTCTACTTTCGGAAAGCCCTTTCCATCAGGAAACCCCGCTTCGGCCAAAAGCCGTCGCGCTTCGGCGACATTCTCTGAAATGGGCGATTCACACGTGTAACCGGCAGTGTCGGGCGGAGTCAGAAAATAAGCCGGAAACTGCCCGCCGCGCGTGACATTTTCGACCAGTGACTTGCGATTGATCGTCATGGCCAAAGCCTGGCGCACCCGTTTGTCTGTCAACGGCGGGCGCGTCACATTGAATCGGTAATAGTAAGTGGTCAGAATCGGATAAATGTTGATCAGCTCAGGACGTTCCCGTTGATAAACCTGAATCTTGGCCTGTGGACATTCTTTGATGGTATGAACCTGGCCCGCGCGAAACATCCGCTCCTCTGCATCCGCGCTTTCGGTCGGATAAAAATAAATCTCATTCAGCTTCGTCCGATCCGCGTCCCAATAGGTGGGGTTTTTTTCAACGCGGATATGCGAATTGATGTTCCATTCCTTAAGCAGAAACGGGCCATTACTCACTATGTTTTTCGGCCGCGTCCAACGATTATTCCGGTCGTCGATTCTACCATGTTTCTTGAGCGTCGGTAAATGAACCGGATACCACGAGTTGTGAATGATGAGTGACAGAAAATAAGGCGTCGGGCTGTGCAATGTGATCTCCAATGTGTGATCGTCCAGCACTTTGAAACCGACTTCATTGAAGTCAGTGATCTTTCCGGTGTTGAATGCCTCCGCATTTTTGACCGGGAAAAGCATGTAGGAATATTGCGTGGCGAGCGATGGAAGCAAATTGCGGCGATACGATTCCGAAAAATCGCGCGCGGTCACGGGATCGCCGTTTGACCAGAGAGCGCTCTTCCGCAAATGAAACGTGTAAACCAATCCGTCCTCGGAGATGTCCCAACGCTCGGCAACTCCCGGTATCGGCTCGACTGTTTTCGGGTCGGCATTGACGAGACCTTCAAACAGCGCGAGCAGAATATTGTGTTCAGGTTCGCCCGTGACGGTGTGCGGATCCAGATCAGCCGGCTCACCGCCATTGCTGAAATGAAAAACCTGCTCGCGATTGCCAACTTCCACACGCGTTTCCCGCTTCGAGCAACCAGATAACACGAGAGAAACGATCAGCATCAAACCACTACAGATCTGGAAATTGGAAAATAGTTTGTTCAAAATTCTTCTCTCAACCATGCGGCGTTCCACAAGTAATTAACTGACGAAGTTTCCAAACGCAAATCGCCAATACCTAAAAATTTCCCGTCAAAACCTCTATTGCGCCCGCTGCCAAAAACAGTGAGCTTTGAGGTCATGGCTGACGAACACATCATTTTTAAAGGCAATCCTTCACCGGTGGCAATTATGGGAACGCTGGTTCTGTGCGTGATCCTGTTCCTCGGCGGCAGTATCGCCTTGGTTTTATTCTGGAACAAATTTCAGCCCGGCATTTTGCGACAGGTCATTTTTTGGGTTCCCATCATTCCAGCGTTGTATGCACTCGGCAAATGGGTCGCGCTGAAATTCCATTCCTACGAAATCACGAACGAACGCATCAAAGTGATCAAAGGAATTTTTTCCAAACGCACCGATGAACTTGAGCTGTATCGCGTCAAAGACACGGCGTTGATCGAACCGTTTTTTTACCGGATGTTTTCCGTCGGAAATATCTCCATCATCACGGGAGACGACACCACGCCGCAGTTGGAAATAAAAGCGCTCAAGAATGCCAAAGAAATCCGCGAACAACTTCGCACCAGCATCGAAGAATGCCGCAGCCGCAAGCGCGCCGGAATCATGGAGCTGGAATAATCCTTCCTGAGTCAGAGTCCGGCAAACGCTCAATCCTTAATTACCGCTAAATCCCACCACATGCGCAGTGCCCATCGGCACGCACGATATTTAAGGGTTGAACCGGGTCTGAATTCCACGGTGCGGAATTCCAGTTGAATTCTCTTCCGATCAATTTGATACTCTGGACATGCGGGACTCCCAAAATCGAACCACCGTTAATTCTCGGCAATGCGGTGGACGCCCGTGCGTTCGCGGGATGCGGATTCGCGTAAGTGACGTGCTTGATCTGTTCGCGTCCGGATTAACGGCCGCGCAGATTTTGGAGGAAATGCCCGATCTCGAAACCGAAGGCCTCAAAGCCTGCCTCACCTATGCGCACCGCCGAATGGATCATCCGGTTCTGGTTGGAACTTCTAATTTTTTGATATGAGCAACGTCACTGTTTCACTACCCGACGCTTTGGACGCACAAATCGAAAGCCGATTCAAAGCGGGCGGTTTTCGTTCCAAAGAAGAATACCTGCTCGCATTGGCGCGCGCGGATTGCGAACAGTCCGAACTCGAAATGGTTTTGGAAGAACGTTGCCAAGGCCCGTTTTCGCCGCTCGAACCGGATTGGAAAGAGCGCGTTCGGAAGGCCGCTCAAGATCGTGACTGAAAAACGCATCGAACGACATTCCTCCGTCATTGAGGATGATCTTCGGAAATCTACGCTTTCATCGCCAAGGATGATCCCGCCGCTGCCGAACAGGTTCTTGGCGCAATTGAAGAAACCTTTCGCCAGATTTCCCGGCAACCTGAGTGCGGAATGGTTTTTCGCACACGCAACTCGACGCTGCAAAGGTTGAGAATGTTGCCCGTGAGCGGATTTCGCAACTACCTCGTATTTTACCGCGATGACGGAGAAAGTATCCGCGTTCTTTATGTGGTTCACGGCGCAAGGCATCTGCTCCGGTTGTTTCAACACGAGCCGCGCACATAATCTGGCAACGCTGGATGAACCGCACGCGAACTCTTTCGTCAGCGAAGCGAACCTCCAGTTGATCCGCTGAATAACGCGGGGCATTTGCGATCCCCCCTTTATTGAAGGGCGAAAACAATTTGGTCGGTGTCCGTCGGTGCGCACGACATTTACAAGGGCTGAACCTCATTGGAAACGGCGGCGAGCGGCACTCGACAAATCGGTGAATTTTCTATAAGCAAAGGGCAAATGAGCGAAGCGAAGCTTGAGGAATATACAACTTGGTTTCCAACCCACAGTGTGGACATCCAACCGCTTCTCCCGCATTGCTGGCGTCAAACTCAATGTGGCCTTCGCAGTGTTGGCAGAGGCATTTGACGTAGCATGGAACGGCTAGCGGTTGATCTCGGCGTGGCGCTTGCCAAAAAGAAGCCTGGCGCACCGCTGGGAGTGCGGCGCAAGAACGGGCATCGCTCCACGCGGTGATCTCGCACAATAAAATCTGCATGGTTTCTATTTGAGCACACCCTTGCGTGTCATCATGTGCCAAATAAATGAAGATTTCTTTCATACAGACTAAAACTCAAACAGTGCGAATAGAAACCGAACGTAGGTCTGATATGATTATCGAGTTTTCGTCTATTTCAAAAGAGATCATGGCTCGTGTTTTGAAAAAATTGAAAAAGCTTTTTCGATGGTTCATCTCAATAATTTGCATCGGGGGATTCATGTCAGATATCCGCTTACATGAATTTGCACCCAAGTTTGCACGGGGAGAAATCGCGGCGCTGTCCGGCGCGGGTGATGATGCCAGATATTTTCAAATCAGCGTTCCGGTGCAGCCGGGAAATTCCGGCGGCGCGTTGGTGGATGAACGCGGCAATGTCGTCGGCGTGGTTTCGGCCAAACTCAATGCGAGGGCGGCAGTCTTATCGAGCGGCGCGTTGCCGGAAAATGTGAATTACGCGGTGAAAAGCAGTTTCCTTCTCAGCTTCCTCGAATCAGTCCCAGAAATCTCCGCCAAACTCAAAGAACCGAATAAGAAAGAACGAAAGTTCGATGACGTGGTGAGTGACGCTGAGAAAGCGGCGGTATTGGTGGTCGTATATTGAAAAACAATTCAACCGCGAACTACACGAAATACGCGAAAAGGGGGAAACGGACAGAAGGGTTTTCTCTTAGTACTTCATTCGCGTATTTCATGTATTTCGCGGTTCTCACTTCTGCTCTGAAAATGTTGAATACGCGGTGAATGCTAGGGCGGACGCTGCTGCGTCGCCCTGATTGAGGCTGCGCAGCAACGCAGCCTACCATTCCTCGAATCGGTGCCTGAAATTTCCGCCAAACTCAAAGAACCGAATAGGAAAGAATTTAAGTTCGATGCAACACCGCCGCTTTCAAAAACCAGGTTATTGTTTGTGATCGATTTGTTGCGTATCGAAAAATGAATCTCAAAGTTTCAAAATCAATTTTAAGGATAATCGTTGCCAGCCTGTTTGTGGTGGCCGGGGTTCTCCATTTCATCCGACCGGAGTTTTATGTGAAGATCATGCCTCTGTTTCTTCCCTTTCCGTTGGAACTGGTTTACGTCAGCGGCATTTTTGAAATTTTGGGAGGCATCGGTTTATTGATTCCACGTTTGCGCCGCGTTGCCGGTTATGGATTGATTGCGCTCTTGATCGCGGTATTTCCCGCGAACATCCAAATGCTGGTTCAGAACGTGCAGAAGGAAGGATTTTCGATCTTCTCGTGGTTGCTGATTTTGCGGCTTCCTCTACAAATTCTCTTAATTCTGCTGGTGAAATCCTTGGCCAAGTGACTCGAATACTCACGCAACGGTTTTTCAAATTGTTCTAATCGTAATTAAATATTGCTGTGGCAGTTGTCGATTTGCTCGCAACCAGACGCACCCAGTAAGCGCTGAAGGCGTTGGGAAAAATGTGGCGGATTGTTTTTCCTGGGGCGACCGTGAATTCGCGATACACAACCCAATGTCCGTTTCCGGCAATGTCAGCCTCAAGACGGAAGTTCACTGGCTCTGTTGAAGTGTGCGAAAGGTGCACGCTTTTTTTGTCATAACTCGTCATCAGATACGGATCGCTGGGTTCGTCTTGTTTTACAGGCGTGTCTTTCCAAGGACCTCCCCGACCGCGCGCTTTTCCCAATTGCCAAAGGTCATCGACCGCGCCGACCCAAAGTGAACATTTACCGTCGTCGCTGCGGATGAGGTGTTCGTTCAAACGCGCGTCATCGTTGATACCCGAGAGCACCAGCAATCCGCGATAACTCGCGTAATCTTTGATGCGCCGATTGTGCGTGGTGATCGGACGAATCTTCGAGAAGCCGCCTGCGTTTTCAGCGGGCAATTCGTAAAACGTTCCCGCAGCGTTGAAGAGATCGCGTTCCGTGCAGACTTCGCGGGAAATGCGTTCGTCGCCGAGAACGCCGGGTTTGTCGAATGCCGGATCACCTTTCGGCAAACGCCAGCGCGCGCCATTGTCATCGACGTAAAGAACGGACGCGGCATCAATCGTTAAAACCCTTTGAGGAATCGCGACGTTTTTCTTCATCCACGCAATGCCTTGAACATCGGTGGTTTTACGGAGTTTCAATTCGCCATCGAGATCGTAGCACCCGAGTTCGCCGCTTGTGTCGCTGGCGAGGAAACGAAGCGTTTTGAAATCCTCGCCACGAGCGTGGAGCAAGCCACCATTTACAGTTTCGTCATTTGGTTTCGCGAGGCCGGCGAACATCGAGGGCGTCTTCGTGGAACGCGAATCTTTATCGCGGTAATGAAAAAACGCGCTCGCGGTCGCGCAATCTCGATTAGCGGTCACGCGAATCCACGCGCCTTTTTCCCTGGAGGAAAATTCCGTCCAGAGATTGCCGCGCGCAGGAACTTTCACCTCGCGAAGTTTGCGCCATTGGCCGTTGCCTTTCGCATCGACTTCGAGAGTGAAAATAATGGCTGCCTCGGAATCGTGCGCGAGATGAAGTCCGCGATAATCGTAGCCCGAAAAAAGATAAGCATCACTTGGCATGTTCGCTTTTACATCTTCATTCAACCAAACCGCTCCGCGTCCGAGCGGCGGTCCGAGTTCATCCAGTCGATCTGGTTCTGTGAACCATAAATTCGATTGCGAACGGCCCGGTCCAGCGATGTCTCCTTTGGCTCTGCGCTTGTTGAGGAACTCGCTTTTTGCGGTGTCATCGCAACCAAAGACGAGCTGATCATTCCATCGACAAAAATCGCCGATGACTTTCAGGTAATTCGATCGTGGTGCGATGCCAGCCGAGTTTGACGCGGAAAATGTTTTCGGAAATTTCCAGAACGTGCCGTGCATCGTCATGAGCAAATCGTCTTCACCGATGTCGCGGATGCGTGGCCACTCGGTATTCCAACCATGCCCGCCGTCATAGCTGTGCGAACCTTTCGGCAGACGAAAGCTGCGCCATTTTTCACCGTCAAGAACTTGCAAAATTAGCGAGCGATGATCCCAACCAATCGTCCAGATCGGGTCGCGATCTGGATGTGCATTGCCGTAAATTCCGCCGGGACCGGTGACCTCCGTGAATTGATTTCGTCGGACGACATTCCATTCATCGGCGCGTCCGTTCCATTCCGCGAGTGCGCCGCTCGGCACGGCGGGATTGGAAAACGCTTCCTTTGATTTGTCACCATTGTTCGCGTAGATGATTCGGCCTTGTCCGGAATAAAGTCCCTTGCCGTGATACCCCGGAAGATTTGCGTGGTGACCTTCCGTCTTATGTTCGTCCGTCCACAATTCCGTGACGTCGAGCGTCTTGACGTCCACTTCGTAAAAACCTTCTTCCATCGTGGCGTAATAAATCTTTCCCGCTGGATCAAAGAGATGCCGCGCATTGCCAGTCGGGCGACCAAACATTTTTGTGTAAGGAATGGCGCGGACATTTCGTTGCGCGTCGATTGCGTAAGGTCCGATGAAAAGTTGCTGCGACTCACGATGAATCATGCGATTCGCTGGCGTCCCCCCAATGCTTTCCGGGCGAACAATTTGTTCCAACGAGGGCGTGATTTCGTAAAGTTTGTCGGTCGAACCTTCAGGCTTGTGCGGCGAGTAAGTAACCACCCACAACCGATCTGCCCATGGAACCACCGCGCCAGTTCCACACTCTGCTTCGTCATTGAACATCGCGAGATGCGGATAGATGCCGGAGACGTTCAACTCCGCAGCAGCAACTTGAGAGAAAAGACAGGTTCCCGCGATCGCCAATGTTATCCGGAAAGCGCGAAGGAAATTCCCGTGCGCAAACGCTAATTTAAAACTGGTCATTTGCTGCGGAGATTGACCGGTTCTTCCTTTCAGGACAACTCCGTGTTCGCTGTTGCCATTGCGTGCGCAACGGCCGCGGTGTGTCGTCTCGACCAGCCGCAGCGCGTCGCGAAAGAGAGGTTCTACGATGGGTTCAAGCGTCGGACATTAACAACTGCTGCGGCTGGTCGGGGACGACACAGCCGCGGTCCGTTGCGCAGGCGTCTTACCAGCGCAGCCGATAAAACGAAGAAGCAGGAGGTTCGCTCAGATCGTCGAAGTCATCCGTGTAATCAAACAGTCCGCTCTCCGGAGCAATGTTTGTCCAGATGGTCAGCCACGCGGGCGGGAGATTCGTCGAGCGATCCACGAAATAAGTCGCTCCCGGCGTCCCCGAGAAATGAAGCGTCACTGAGTTACCATCCGAGATCGGCTGCTGCGCAAATTCACCCGTCACAATTGGATGCGGCGCGACGTTCACAACGTTGGTGGCAAAGCCGCCTCGACTATCGCTAATCGTGAACTCAAATCGATCAGCCACGTTCACGTTGTTGGAATAAATCAGGAACGTGCTGTCGCTAGTGAGTGCGACGCCATTCGTGGTTGCGCCAAAACCTGAAAGAGAGAGAGCGTCGCCATCGGCATCCACGCCGTTGCCAACCAGGGTTGCGATGGGGATTTGTACCACGCCAGAAAAACCATTCGTGACCGTGACCATGTTCACGGTCGGGCGACGATTCACTTTGATCGTGCCGTTCGTCGTGAGGTGGCCGAGATACCAATTCAAGCCGCTATTCAGTGCTGGCAAAATCGTATTCGCGAATGCACCAGTGTAGGAACCAGCCGAGAAATTGGTGAAGACTTCACCGCCGACCAGCGTTGCGCCGACATTGGAAACCACCAGCGTTCCGCCGAAATTCAAAGTGCCGCTCGCCAGAACAATCCTGTCGGAAAGAGGTGAACCGGCGTTCCGATTAATCTCCATGAGGTTCGTGCCGTTGAAAGTTGGAACGCTGCCCAGGGTCAACGTGCCGATCGAAGTGCCCGGCGAAATCGTTCCCCCGCTGTCGATATTTACGGCTCCGAGAATAACCCCGGTGCCGCCAAGAATTCCGCCATCAACATTGACACTCCCGCCACCAGTTCCAGATCCGGTGAGATTATTTACCAGCAGAGTGCCCTGAGAAATGGTCGTCCCCCCGGCGTAGCTGTTGGCAGTCGTTAAACGCATTGTGCCCAGACCGGACTTCGTCAGAGATCCGTTGGAAATTGGAACATCCACGGACAAATCAACCGCAGCCGTTCCATTGCCCACCAAAATGGTGCGCGTTCCTGCGCCTAGATCAACTTGACCCGAGCCAGATCCCGCGCCTTTTTTGATTACCGATGTGACATTCGCGAGCGGATTTACATTCACATTCCCGCTGACGAGAATCTTCGCGGGGACGGTTCCGTGCGGCATAAGGTCGATTGTGTTAAAGGCAAGCGTTCCACCCGCAAGCGTGAAAATGCGGTTGGTATCCACTTGAAGCGTGTGGACACTCAAGCTTCCGCTGGAACCCAGCGTGACCGGGCCAGAGAATTGAGCCGAGACCGGTCCGCCGTGAAGGACATTCGCCAGATCATCCGCTCGATAAGTGGGGTTGTAATTAATGGTAAGTCCACCGCCAGTGAGGTTCAGGGCTTCGCGCATGTAGAGCTTGCGGACATTGTGGCTGCCGGACGAAACCGTGACGGTAATATTGGCATCAGGCCGCTCCAAAATCACGGTGTCGTATTGGCCTGACGTTGACCCGCTTCCAGCAGCGCCCGGAAGACGTGGCGTGGGTAATGGCCCTGTCGCATACGGAGTCGCCTGCCCTGCTCCGGGAACCGGCGCGACGACCGCTTGACCGCTATTCCAATTCCCCAGCGTGCTCCAGTCACCGTTGCTGTTGTTCCACCAAACGGCAGGCACGAGATAATTGCGGACGTATTCGATGTCGCCCTGGGAGACATTGACGTCAATTCCAGAATCGACAGCGTTGAAGCCTGGAATCGACGCGACACTGGCGTATTGCCAGAACGACCACGGTTGCGAATCGCCGTAATCATCCCAGGGGCCGTAATAACCCGACGACAACGTGTAAGTGGTCCTGGGGTTTCCGGTCTGCACAGGAATATTAACCCAGTTGGCAGTGTTATCGGAATACCGCGCATCCCAGAGCATTGGATAGGCTGGGCCAGTAACGCTCGGCGTATAGGCTTCGGGTTTCGCGAGGGCGTCGCGCCGCGCCGTTGTGGCTCCCTGGAAAATACTGGAATAGTTTCCGTTGATATAGATTCCGGGACGGATCTGCATGACCGCATAAACGCGATCGGAGAAATCGAGAGAAAATTGTACTAATTCGTTGCCGGTCCTTTCACTTTGCCCGGCCTCTTGATCGAACACCGGCACCATGTACCCGGGGCGCATCCACGGGCCTGCCATTTGCATGAAATGATCCGCTTCATCTGCCCCTGTATTACTGACGAGGTCGGGCCTAGCAAAATGATAGGGGCCTGAAAACATTCCAGAAGCCGTCGCGCGAGTGATATTTTGAATGAAGCGTGAGTCGTCATACCGACGGGAAAGGGTTGAAGTCGAACCACCTCCCGGTGTCCCCTGCGGTTGGTCAACCCCCGTGGTGCCCCCGCGAGTGGCGCGAATCCAGGCGAACATCCTGTTGCCGGTGGAGAACCCAGTGTTCCAATTGGCCTGGGAAATACCGCTGCCTGTCCCGCAGTTCCAATAGGAGATGTCCACCCCGAGAGCACGCTCGCTTTGCGCCCATGCGGACACTCCCGCACTAAAAATGGTAGCGCAAACAGTCAGCGCGATCTTTTTACTCAAACTTCTCCTCGTTTTCATTTAAGCCTTTCTTATTCAGCAGGTTGTCTTTGCCACGGATCCAGCAATTAGAGCAAAATTTGCCGAACGGGTTAAGGAATAAGAATAGCATTTCCGCGAGAAGAAGAACAAGAAAAGTCTTGTCCAAATTGCGAACCGCCCTTGATTGCACCAAAACTTTCTAAAGTAGACCGGTTCTGCGCGCGCCGGGATTTTCGCGAACGCGGTTCTTTTGCATTCGAAACTCTGCTGAACAACGCGTAGCCAAAAAATATGGTTGCGTTATGTCCGTTTTGCTCGAATTGAATTGGTTGGTTCGATTTCCATTTAACGGCCCGAAGAAGAAGCTTTCCCCATTTTCTCGTTGAAGAAGGATGGTGGAGCCTAAGGGATTCGAACCCTTGACCCCCACAATGCCATTGTGGTGCTCTACCAACTGAGCTAAGACCCCATCCAAAGTGCGTGCAATTTAGAGATGCATCACCGTTTGTCAAGAAAGCGGGGCGATGTTTCCCGTATTGAAAATAAAGCTAATACTCCCGACATCACTGAGCAGTCGGCGCCTTTAGAATTACTTGAAAGCGTCGGCGGGCGGCGGCTGATTGATCACCAGCCAATAATAGCCAAGTTGTTTGATAATTTCGCGGAACTCGGTGAAGTCGATCGGTTTTTGAATGTAGCTGTTCACACCCAATTTGTAGCCTTCCACCATGTCGCGCTGTTGTTTGGAAGAGGTCATCACCACGACCGGAACCGCTTTGGTGCGCGAATCGTTCTTCAATGTGCGCAGGACTTCCAAGCCATCCACTTTCGGAAGTTTCAAATCGAGCAGGACGACGCGCGGAGGTTGATCGAAAGTGCGGCTTTTGTGTTCGCCTCGGCAAAAGAGAAAATCGAGCGCTTCCTCGCCATCACGCGCGACGTGGATTTTGTTGGCAAAATTATTTTTCTTCAGCGCAAAGAGCGCCAACTCCAAATCGTCCGGATTGTCTTCGACCAATAAAATTTCAATAGCTGAGTTCATGTTGTTTGATTTCCCGAAAGTCTTTTAGGACGACTGCATTCCACTCAAAGTAAAATAAAACGTCGCGCCTTTGTCGAGTTCAGCCTCGGCCCAAATTTTTCCGCGATGGAGATGGACAATGCGTTGGACGGTGGCGAGACCGACGCCGGTTCCCTCAAATTCCTCGGCGCGATGGAGCCGCTGGAAAACTCCGAAAAGTTTGTCGGCATATTTCATATTAAACCCAACTCCATTGTCGCGGACAAAAATCGCCGTCTCTCCATCCACCAGTTTCTGGCCGATCTCAATGATGGCGACGGCGCGAGGCCGGGTGTATTTCGCCGCGTTGGAAATCAAATTCGTAAAAAGCTGTTTAATTAAACCGGGATCGCACTCCGCGCTCGACAACTCGCCAATGTTCCATTGGATGCGGCGCTCTTCCACTTCGGGTTTCAGCTCGGCCAACACGTCGCCCACAATCGCGTTCAAATCAACTTTTTGCTGTTCTTTTTCCATGCGGCCAACCCGCGACAGGTTCAACAAATCATCCACCAATTGCCCCATGCTTTGCACGCCGTTGCGGATGCGCGCGATGTATTTGCCGCCGCTGGTCTTCGAACCGGTTTTCAATTCATCCTCGAGGATTTGGGCGAAAGCATCGATGTGGCGCAACGGTGCACGCAAGTCGTGCGAAACCGAATAGGTGAACGCTTCGAGTTCATGGTTGGTCGCGGCCAGTTCCGCGGTGCGGAGCAGGACGCGTTCTTCCAGCTCTACGTTGAGCTTACGAATTTCTTCCTCAGCACGGATACGGTCGGAGATGTCGCGGGAACTGGCCGAGGCCCCGATAATTTTCCCGCTGGAATTTTTAATCGGCGACATGGTCAATGACACATGAAGCTCCGTTCCGTCTTTGCGGATTCGCATGGTTTCATAGTGTTCAATTCGCCCCTGCTGAACGCGTTTCAATGAATCCGCTTCTTCTTTCAATCGGCCTTGCGAAACCACTATATCGCTCATTCGTCCAACTGCTTCTTTGGCGGTGTAACCAAACATTTTTTCCGCGCCCGCGTTCCAACTGACGATCTTGCCGGTCAAATCTTTGCCGATGATGGCGTCGTCCGAGGATTCCACAATCGCCGCCAGCAACGACAATGCTTCCGCCGCTTCCTTGCTTTTCGTGATGTCGAGCGTCACGCCCGTCATGCGGGTCGGCTGCCCGTGTTCGTTGAGCAAAACTTTGCCG
>JBBQAX010000010.1:0-30077 GCA_038316905.1 Verrucomicrobiota bacterium
TAACAACCTCGATGGTGCGGGCGAATGGACGTTGTACCTGACTGATGTCGAATCGGGCGGGACAAATTTGCTGACAGAATGGGGCCTCGACATCACAGGCGGGGCTTCGCCGACCCTGGCGTGGTCGAATCCTGCTGACATCACTTACGGAACCGCGTTGAGCGCAACGGAATTGAGCGCAACGGCAACTTATGCTTCGAGCACTGTCCCAGGCACGTTTACTTATTCGCCGCCTGCGGGAACCGTTTTGGGCGCGGGCAATTCGCAAGTGATTTCTGTGACATTCACGCCAACCGACACAGCCAGCTTTCTCCCCGTCACAACCAATGTCGTCATCAATGTCTTGAAAGCGCCGCTCACGATTGCGGCTAACGACACCAATAAAATTTACGGTGCCGCGTTGCCTGCATTCACCGCGAGCTACGGCGGTTTCGTCAATGGCGATTCAGCAGCCAGCCTCAGCACCCCTGTGACTCTCGTCACAACGGCTACTGCAACCAACTCTGTCGGGACTTACCCGATTACCGCAAGTGGGGCCACAAGCTCGAATTACGAAATCACGCACGTCAACGGTGTTCTCGGCATCACGCCGGCTCCGCTGACGATCGCCGCGGTTAACACGAACAAAGTTTATGGCGCATCGCTGCCTCTTTTCACAGCGACCTACAATGGTTTTGTCAATGGCGATGACGTCAACAGCCTCGATACCGGAGTGACTCTTGCCACGACGGCCTCCTCCTCCAGTCCGGCCGGCAACTATGTTATCGCGGCCAGCGGCGCAGCAGACCTGAACTACGCTATCACTCACATCGACGGCACA
The DNA here is from genome assembly GCA_038316905.1 of Verrucomicrobiota bacterium. Lineage (GTDB taxonomy): Bacteria > Verrucomicrobiota > Verrucomicrobiia > Limisphaerales > CANJXF01 > CANJXF01. Next base: position 821 of record JBBQAX010000010.1, read on the forward strand.
CTGGCAATCACCACCGCGATCCTCACTGTGACGGCTGATGTTAAGAGCAAGACCTTTGGCGAGACGTTGCCGGTTTTAACGGCCAGCTACAGCGGTTTCGTCCTGGGTGAAGGCACGAACGATTTATCTGTTCTCGCGACCGCCGCGACGACGGCAACGGCCACCAACGATGTCGGCACATATCCGATTACGGTAAGCGGCGCGAGCAGCCCGAACTACGCGTTCGATTATGTGAGCGGCACGTTGACGATTACACCATCGCTTTCCAGCGGCGCAATTTTATCGTCGGCCAATCCGTCTTTGCCTGGCGCAAACGTGACCTTCACGATGACGCTGAATGCGGTCGCTCCCGGCGCGGGAATACCGACGGGCACAGTTAACTTCCGGGTGGACGGCAGCATTCTAGGGTCAGGCACGTTGACCGGTGGAACTGCCACCTTTGCGACAAGTTCCCTTGCGCTCGGCTCACATGCCGTGGTGGCTGAATACGCGGGCGACATCAACTTCATCGGCGCGACAAATACGTTGACGCCCGATCAGGTCATCAATACGCCGCCGCTGGCTGGCAACGACACCATGGAACGCGCCGCCAACACGAGCGCCAAGGTGCGGCTCGCGACATTACTCGCCAACGACAGCGATGCTGATAGCGATGCGCTCAATATCATCGTGAGTTCCACCAGTGCGGGCAATGCGTCGATCACGGTGAGCGGCGGCTGGGTCTTTTATACTCCGGCCGAGGGCTTCACGAATGCAGATTCGTTCACCTACACCATCACGGATGGCCGTGGCGGAAGTGTGGTCGGCACGGTGACGGTTTCCATCAGAGTGGATAACACTCCGAGCCAGAACCTCGTGGTCACTCCTCTGGGCAATGACCAGTTCCGCATCGACGGAAGCGGCATTCCAGGCCGGACCTATCGTTTACAACATTCGGATTCCGCTAGTCCGTTTGATTGGCAGGATCTATCAGGTGGAAGCATGATCGCCGACGGAGCTGGCCGATTCCAATCCACAGATACGTCCACCGCTCCTCTTCGATTCTATCGCTCGGTAACTCCATAAAGGAGATGCCCTCAGCAGGGCTTCGTCAGGCAGAAAAGCCCACGAAGCCCTGCTCGCTTTCCACAACCGATGATTAAAACTTCCAACCAATGAAACGAAATCTTGTTCGTGGATTTTTCCTGATGATTGTTTTGACGGGATCGATGTCGGTCCGCGGACAATCCATTACAAACGATTTTTCGTTCTCCGAGATAATCAATGTGCCAGATGGAGACGCCAACGGTTTGGCGACCAGCCGGTTTCTTAGCGGGATGACAGGGACAATTACGAATGTCAGCGTGACGCTGAAGATTTCCAGTTCTCTCGCGGAGCCAGCCTTCAACGGCGATTTATACGCGTATCTCAGGGGGCCGAATGACGGCTTTGCTGTTTTGTTAAATCGAACGGGGCTGACATCCGGGAATCCATTTGGTTATGACGAGACAGGATTTGATGTCACGTTCTCAACCTCGACAGCCAACAACATTCATCTTTATCGGAATTTCACCTACACGTTGAATATAGAGGGGCAACTGACGGGCAACTGGCAACCAGACGGTCGGATGATCGATCCACAATCATCGCCGTCGCTTTTCGATTCGGTGGAACCGAGCGCGATGTTGGACTCATTCAACGGCACAAATCCCAACGGGAATTGGACGCTCTTTCTAGCGGATGTTTCGAGTGGCGGAAAAAGTCAGTTGGTAAGTTGGGGTTTGCAGATCCAGACGGTGCCTGAGCCGTCTTCATGGTTATTGTTCGCAATGGGCATGGCATCGGTGGCAAAGAAAACTCTCAGATGGAAACAGAGTCGCCGTCAGAGTGATAAGTAAATCGATTATTACTACTTTTCCCAATGACCAAGACGGTTTTTCGGAATTTTCGCGGACTCTGGATAAATCAGATAGACCGTGTTTTTTGAAGTCTTCCACGCCGCAATCACATTCTCCCGTTTGTAAATGCGCTGAACGGTTCCACGTTTTTCAATGCGCATCGCGGGATCATTGATGACCACATCGCCGTTCTCCGCAAAACCAATGACGGTCACGACGTGTCCGCTGCCAGTGTTCCGTCGGCCTTCTTCGAGCAAATGGCCGGGTGAAGAAATGATCACGGGAATCCCGGCGGCAACCCAATCTTCTAATTCTGAGATGTCGTTGAAGCGCGTGATGTAACCGCGCATTCCACGAAATTTCCCGGCAAACGCCGTGTTGAATGGCCAATTTCCCGTTCCATAATTTTTGTCCAAAACGGCCGCAGCGCATTCGCGAACATCCACGTTCAACTCCGGTCGCTTCAACACGGAAGACCAACGCATCATCACCATCGCGAGCGAAGTCGGACTGCACCAACCTTCTTCCTCTGGATACGAATTTTGCGACCGTTCGGGCGTTTCGATAGTTTTTCCCCAAGCCTTTTTGTTCGGAGGCAACAAAACTGTTGGCGCTTTGCTGTTCAAAAAAGAGAGGCCGAGAAACTTCAGTTTGGGTTCAACCTTATTTTCCGTGCTGCCCAACGTGATTCGAAGCTGCATTCGCTCGCAAAGCTGATTCAGAATCAACGTATCCGTGCTGACTCGACCGTCTGAATTTTTTTGTTGTTTCACGCTTTCGCGCGGAAATTTGGACGCATCCTCCGACCAAAGTCCGAGGGTGTAAAACTCCGTGGCCCGATCTGGATAAATCCCACGCGCTTCAATCTTTAAATACGTTCCCGAGGGCGCAACCGCGTTCCACGAAACCACCAATTCATTCCAGTTAATTGCCGCTTTAATCTCCGGCGATGTCAAAACGATCTCATTGCCCGATGATATTTTTTTGAATTTAGAAAATTTTGTGAGGCCAATGAAATGACTCGAATTTTCCGTGACCATCTTGGTTTCCGCAGAGGAGGGTCGCGACGACAGCATTGAGATCATACAAATAAGAAATCCAGTGAGCACTCGCATAATTGGCGCTCAAATTAGCATCGACGACCTAGGCTGAAAATGATTATCACGAGGCGCATTTATGAAACTTTATCGCCTTAATCGCCTCTTCAACGCCAAGTCCAATCGCTGCTTCGATGTCGCCGTCGATCACGGGTTTTTTAACGAACGCGGATTTCTCCAGGGAATCGAGAATCTCGAAAAATGTGTTAACACACTCGTCGAAGCCGCGCCCGATGCGATTCAACTTACCGTCGGCCAAGCGCATTATTTGCAATCGTTGCCCGGTCGACAAAAACCGTCGCTCGTTCTCCGCACCGATGTCGCGAATGTTTACGGCAATCAACTTCCGCGCACCTTGTTCAGCCGCATGATTGAACAACCGGTCGAACAAGCGCTGCGCCTCGACGCCACTTGCGTCGTCGTGAATCTCTTTCGCATTCCCGAGCAACCCGAAGTCACCGACCAATGCATTCAAAACATTTTGAAAATCAAACCGGAATGCGACCGCATCGGAATGCCGCTGATGATTGAGCCGCTCGTTTTTCAATCGAACCAAAAAGCGGGCGGCTACATGGTCGATGGTGATTTGGAAAAAATTCTCCCGCTCGTGCGCCAGGCTGTTGAACTCGGTGCCGACATCATCAAAGCCGACCCGACCGACGACGTGAGCGTTTATCACAAGGTTGTGGAAATTGCCGGACGCATTCCAGTCCTCGTGCGCGGCGGCGGCAAAGCGCCCGACAAAGAAATTTTGGAACGCACGGAAAATCTAATTAAACAAGGTGCGGCTGGAATTGTTTATGGTCGAAACATCATTCAACACACAGATCCCGCGGGAATGACGCGCGCGCTGATGTCTATTGTCCACGATGGTGCGAATGCGAAAGACGCTGCGAAGTTTATCAAAAGCTGAACTGACATAGGAGCGCGGACATCCTGTCCGCAAGTTGATTTTGCCGAGGACGCAAATTTGTGCACGACAATTGTAACACGCGGACAGGATGTCCGCGCTCCGTTAAAAATTTATGAGTCAAAAAATGTGATTAGGAATTATTGGAGGATGCCCAATCTTGCCAACTGCCTCAGTCAAGTTATTCTTGGTTTATGAGCGACAAAGAAATTGTCATGGATGCCGTTCGCAAATTGCCGGATGACGCTTCTCTGCAAAGCATCGCCGAAGAAATCGAACTGCTCGCTGCCATTCGCGAAGGCGAAGAAGCGTCTGACCGGGGACAGGTCACGTCACACGAGGAAGTGAAACAACAGTTTCGCTCAGGAAGTGTGTTTGTATGACTCAACTCAAAGTGTCCTTACCAGAACCGCTCGGAGAATTCGTTATCGAACAAGCCGCCAAATCCGGCAAACGCAGCCCGGAGGATTATGTGGCCTCTCTCGTTGATGCAGCCCGGCGCCGTGAGATTCACAAGGAAATCGAGGCCAAGCTGATTGAAGGTTTGGACAGCGGCGAACCGACGCCCATGACCCGCTCCGACTGGGCTGAAATTCGGGAACGAGTTCGCGCCAACGCCACTCGGAAAAACGGATGACCATCATCAAGCGCCCCGCCGCGAAACAAGATTTGATCGAATGCGGTTCTTACATTGCATTGGATGATCCGACCGCCGCCGATAATTTCATAGACGCAGCGGAAAAAGCGTTTGAGCAGCTATCAAAAATGCCGGAGATGGGACCTGTGCTACATCCTTCAAATCCACGCTTGCAGAATATGCGGTTCTGGCCGGTGACAGGATTTCGAAACTATCTGGTGTTTTATTTTCCGCTTCCCGACGGAGTCGAAATAGTGCGTGTGTTGCATGGCGCACGCGAATTGGAGCGTGTCTTGGAAGAAGAACAAAATTTATGAATCAAAAAATGCGATTAGGAATTATTGGTGGTGGTTTGATGGGACGCGAAGCGGCGAGTGCATTCGCCCGCTGGTTTGTGCTGGAGGATTTTCCCGTGCAAGTCGAACTCGTGGCGGTCTGTGATTTGCAGGATAAATTGCTCGATTGGTTCAAGAAGGTTCCAACGGTCAAGTTGCTCACAAAAGATCACACCGAACTTTTGAAATCGCCGGATGTGGATGTGGTTTATGTCGCCGTGCCGCATAATCTGCACGAGAAACTTTATCTCGACGTGTTGAACGCCGGGAAAGATTTGCTCGCGGAAAAACCGTTCGGAATCGATTTGGCCGCAGCGAAAACAATTCGGGATGCCGCGAAAAAGTCTGGGCGCTTTGTTCGTTGCAGTTCGGAGTTCCCATTTCTTCCCGGCGCGCAACGCGTTTTCCAAGCGGCGCAATCGGGTCAATTCGGGAAGCTCCTCGAAATTCATTCCTGCTTCTGGCACGCGAGCGACCTTGATCCGACGAAGCCAATCAATTGGAAACGCCAAAATAAATTCTGCGGCGAAATCGGCGTGATGGGCGATTTAGGAATGCACGTCGTTCATGTTCCTTTTCGTCTCGGTTGGAATCCAAAACGCGTTTATGCGCAGCTCCAAAAAATTTACACCGAACGTCCCGATGGCAAAGGCGGCATGGCGGCGTGCGATACCTGGGATAACGCGCTCTTGCACACGGATGTCGAAATCAACGGTCAGGAAGTTCCAACCCGTTTTGAAATGAAACGCATGGCTCCGGGTGAAACGAATACGTGGGCGATTGAAGTTCTCGGCACGGATGGCGGTTTGCGCTACAGCACGAAGGAACCAAAAACGCTTTGGACATTTCAACGTGGCAAAGAACAAATCTGGCAGAAGACTGATCTCGGACATCAGATGGCGTTTCCCACGATCACCGGCGGAATTTTCGAAGCTGGGTTCCCTGATTGTTTCTTACAAATGTGGGCGGCTTACGCTGCGGAACGCGCTGGAGCTTTGGGAAATCGCATGGGCTGCGTCACACCAGACGAAGCGGTTCGCAGTCATGAACTTTTCGCGGCGGCGCTGGAATCGCATAAAACCAAAACGGTCGTTTCGATCTAGCGAACCGACTGCGCCAATTACTCAGTCAAAATGTTTGTCGGCGAAATCGAGGAAGATTTTCCAATCGTCTTTCGTCATCGAATGTTTCCCGGGGCGAATGTAGTAGCCGAGCGTGCTGTCCATCAAAGTTCCAACGGCGGGCATCTCATTTGACGCGATTCCATCGGCTCCGGCGAAGCGATAAACTTTGTCGGCCGCTTTCAACATTTCGAATTGCCCCGCTGGATTTGCCCACTCGTCTTCAACCGCGTTCGCCAGCAAAACCGGTCGCGGCGCGCACAGGGCAATCAGCGAGTGTTGATCAAAGGGCAACCGTTCCGGCGCATCGTTGAATTTTTTAAACTCATCGCAAAACCAGTGCGGAAAGCTCGTGTTGATTCGCTTCACTGATTCGCCGATTTTCCCGCGACTCGGCGATGTTCCTCCGCAACCTGCTTGAAGAGGAATGATCAGTGCAATGCGTTCATCGAATGCTCCGGCAAGAATGGCGGCTTTGCCCAATCGCGAATGGCCCACCACCGCGATTTTCTTTTTGTCGATGCTCTTGTCAGTTTGCAAAAAATCAACGGCGCGTTGCAATCCCCACGCCCACGCGGCGATGGTTCCCCAGTCGTGTTCACGATTTTTTGACCCGGAGAAAGCAGTGCGAACGCCCATCGTCGCATTTTTAGTATCGGGCTGAATCTCTCCAGCAAAAATCGTGGCAACGGCGTAACCCCGATCGATCGATTGCTCAACTGCCCAGACATCCTTTAACTCTCCCCTGCCCGCTTCCGTTGCCTGATTTTCTACTACACCGGGATATTTCCCATTCATCCACTGGGTTGGAATCGGCACATTTGTATCCGTCACCAGGGAATGATTCCCTGAAAAGTTCAGGCCGAGGAAAACCGGCACTGGCGCAGCGCGTCCATTGGGAATCACCAGCATCAAATGAAGCTGCGGCGCATTTTTTTCCGTGAACGAAATGGTCGCCAATTTCAACGTCGCTTTGCCTTCGAAGAAATTCTTGTCCGTATAATCGGCCGAAATTTTGATTTTGGCAGGCGCTGGAAAATAGCCGTATTCGTAATGCTGCAACAATTCCTTCAGTTCAGGTCGGCGCTTCTTGAACCAATCCTTTTTGGTCTCCACCGGTTCGCCATTGAACATGGTGAGCAGATCTGGAAGGTCCGATTGCACTGGCAATTCGGCGACGGGCGGAAAGTTTTCAGAAGCGCGCAGTGCGCAGCACAACAGAAAGACCGAAGCGAAAGTCCAGGAAGCCAATTTCATTTCGTGAGTTTTGCAACTTCCCGGTAGCGCGGGCAAGTCACCAGATGATCGTTGACCATTCCGACGGCCTGCATGAATGCGTAACATATTGTCGAGCCGACAAATTTGAATCCGCGCTTCAACAAATCTTTGCTCAGCGCATCGGACTCCGCTGTGCGCGGTTGAATTTCTTTCATGGAACGAAGTTTGTTCACGATGGGTTTGCCTCCGACGAATTGCCAGATGTAGGCGTCAAAACTGCCGAACTCTTTTTGCACTTCGAGAAATGCTTTGGCGTTTTGAATCGAGGCCGCGACTTTCAATTTGTTCCGCACGATTCCCGGATCAGCCAAAAGGTCTGCAACTTTCTTCGCATCATAGCGCGCGACTTTCTTCGCATCGAAGTTGTCGTAAACACGCTGGTAGTGTTCGCGCTTCTTCAGAATCGTGTCCCAACTCAAACCGGCCTGCGCACCTTCGAGAATCAGGAATTCAAAAAGCAGGCGATCATCATGCACCGGCACGCCCCATTCATTATCGTGATAGGAAATGGCGAGTTCGTTTTTTGGCCACGGGCAGCGAGTCATATTCAAATTGAATCAGACACTGAAGATGTTTTATATTATCTATTTTAGACCTGTACCTACGGAGGTTGGGACAGTTGCTTAAACGCGCTCGACGCATTTCGCCGAACACTTTCATCTGGGTCGTTTAGAAGTTGTGTCAAAAGCGGGATCGCCTCTTTGCGTAGCGCAGGAAACTTTGCGCCAAACTCGCCGGTCAAATAGTTTGCAGCCTCGTTGCGCACATCCACGAACTGATTGGTTAATCCGCTCATCAAAATGAACATCGCATCGACTCCCGTGCCAAGCGTCGCGAGCATGGCGCGCACCGCGAGGTCTTCTTCATCCGCCTCCATTATCTTTTTTAAACCGGGCAGCGCGGGTTTGGCTTTCTCGCCCAGCGCAATGAATGCCGCAACTGCATCTATGCTCACTTCGTAGTCAGGAAAGTTGAAAACAGGATCTTTGTAGTTGAGCCGCGCGAACAGGGCGGGAAAAAGATTGGTCCCCGCTTCGCGCAAAGCAACCACTGCATTCGTGGAAAACTGGCCGTCCTGATTTCGCATTCTCAACCATTCTCCCAAAGGCCTGGCTTGAATTACCGGCTCATCCGGCAGCGCCAGTTCACGCTTTCCGTTTTCTTTTTGCTTTTCGAGCAAAGCTCTTATTTGCATCGAAGCGCTCTGGGCGACATCGGAATCGGAATCATCGACGGCGCGTTTGAGCGCCTCAACAACTCCGGGTGTTTCAATGTTATGATTTCGAAGTCCGCTGAGGGCGCGCAACCGGCGTTTTGCATCAGGTGAGCGAAGTTCTGCAAATCTCATTCTCAAACCGAGTTCTGGGTTTAGGGCCGTTACATTATGCAGTGCCACGCTCAAAATGTCGGAACTGCCGTTCACCACCGCATCGCTCAAGATCGGCAACGCCTCCGTTGGCGCAATTACAGCCAGCGCTCTCATCGCACTTCGCACTTCTGCTAATCTGCCGGTATTAACGAGATTGGTGAGTGTTGGAAAAGCGTCGAATGCGTTGGTGCCAAAGCTTGAGAGTGCGCTGATGGCATGTGCTGAAACACCGTCGTCGGCATCTGGTAAGGCACCGAGAAGAAGCGGCACAGCTAAATCAGGCGCATTAGTTTGCGCGCCGATTGCCTCGATGACTCCAGTCCGAACAGAAATGTCGGCGTCTTTGAGTCGGCCTTTGATTCTGGCGAGATAGATTTCGACTTCATCGGTGGACGGCAGCCGGAGCGTTGGGCGTGGGAGCAATCGGAGTCGTTGATCGTGTCGGGAAAATGAAAGTCATCGGTTGCTGACGCAGGCGCAACCACAAGGCACGGAGGATCGTGCGACGTTCGTCTGCTTCGATGCCACGACCACGCATGGCGACCCACATCGCCAACGCAAAACTGACCGTCAGGTTGATAAAACCGATGCTCAGGATTCCGATCACGGCGAGCCAAAATGAAGCGTGGAGCATCGCGCCTGGCCCCAATGTTGCCACGGCTGCGGCGACCGATCCCGAAGATAAAGTTACATGGCGCACGTCGAGCGGGAGTCCGGAAAATTGCGCCAACACGGGAAACAGTCCGAGCATGAGGCCCAGCGAAATGTTGCTGCCGAAACCGGCGATGTTGTGTTGCAGAAAATTAGCAAAGCGCGCGGTTCGCGTTGGTCCCCACATTCGCAGCAATCGTCGGTGCGACGCCAGCGCGTCGCCGAGACGATGCCAGGCAAACCAGTTGTCCGCCCACGCGCCGATGAGACTGGACGCCCAGAGCAGAACGCCCGTCAATCCCGCGAAAAAGAGACTCGGGCCGAGGATGGAGACGGAATGAATGGTGTAATGAGCTTTCTCCACTGAAAGAATTGGAGCGCCGGTTAAAAATAGAATCAAGAAGTGCAACACCAACACGGTGGGCACGATAAAGGTAATGTTGCCGAGGATCGCGGCGAACTGGGACCGAATCAAAAAGATGACTTCATCCACCAATGCCGCGACCGCCTTCGGATCGCGCACGCGATGCATTCGCGCAGCCAGCGCCGGGGCCGTGGTGGCGGGTTGCTTGGTGGCGAGGGTGAATCCGCAGAGTTGAATGGCGAGGAAGCCGAGGACGTAATTGAGCGAGGCGGCGACTCCTTCCCAAAGCGCGGCGAAATGCAATGACACAATCAGCGGCTTAAACCACGTCGTAAGGGACAGCAACGCGCCGCCTCCGCCCGCGTGACGAACCATTTTCCAATATTCTTTGGTGTTGCGCGCGATGTAATGTTCGCCCGTCTTGGCATTGCGCTCGACCATCGTCCGCGTCAACAGCCGGAAATTTTGCCGCATCAAACCACGCACACTTAACCGTTCCTGGTTTTCCCGCACCAGCATCGCCACGAACGACCCAACGCGCGCCATGGATAAATCCGGTTTGAAGACCAGTTCGAGCAGTGCTTCCAGACGTCGCAAGGCCGCCTTGATGTAAGCCAATTGGTAAACGACATCCGTGCTGACGCCGTTCTCCTCGAGATGGGAGAGCACTTCCTCCTCAGCGCGGTAGCAACTTTCAATGAGCGACCTCAAATGATTCAACTCAGGCGCGAGATTAATTTTGTCGCCTTGCGTCCGCGCCATCAAAACGGCTTGCACAACGGTGCTCAGCTTGAAGAAGGGCAGTTCCTGAATCCGACGATGTTTGATCCGCAACCGGATGGAGGTGGAACATCCTGCGACTCGCAATTGCGCCGTGAGATGGATGATCGCGTCTTCCAAATCAGCGGCGAGCGCGTTCCAATCATTATCCGAGGGCGACACTTCGAATTCCAACAGCGTTTGAAAACGTTGCAGCGAGACTTCGTCGAGATTTTCGATCCACGCTGCGTCATCGCGATGAGGAAACAGCCGGTCAAAGAGAACGCCTAATTCCGCAGAGTCAGGGCGCGCGGGCAAAAACCGGGAAGCGAGCCGTTCACCGAGTTCGTTGAACAAACCAAAGCGGCGCGGCAATCCGGTTTCGGAAAATAAATCGAGCGCGTTGGTTTCGGAAACGATGGAGCGCAGCGTTTTTGCGACGTTGATTTTCCACTCAGGATTCTTGTCCAGCACGTCGAGGAAACGACGCAAACGGCCGGTCTGAATCTGGGTGGGCGATTCGCTCAGCGACTCTGATTGAGATCGTGGACGACGAATCCATTGCACAAGATCGACGAGCCAGTTCAGGCGTATTTCCAGCGTATCGCGGGGCGAGGCTGAGGAAGCAAGTTGATCAAGAGAAAGCAAAGCAGCATCGCCTCCCCTGAAACGTTCCGTCCAAGTCTTCCACAGCGACTTCATGATTTTGTTTGGATTCTTTGGCTGCTGGAGATTTCCAATGGTCATCTCAAACGCTTGTCGTAGTGGCACGGGAGAATCACTCGGAACGTGGAACCTTTGCCGGGACTGGTTTCCAATTCGAGACTGGCATCCAACAATTCGCACAACCGCTTTACGATGGAAAGACCGACGCCTTCGCCGGGCAGCTCGTCGGCCGGAAGAGTCTCTGACTGGGCGGGCACGGTTGGGGCATTGGCGATGTCGGCGGACGTCAGCTCCGCTCGATGCAATTCCTCTCCCGTGTGGACGGTCTGGGTCGCTTCATAAATCTGGCGGGCCAACGGAGCGTCGGGGCCATCATCCAATCCCGGACCGGTATCTTGCACACAAAACATCCAATTGTTCGTGTCATGGTCGGTGACGGCTTTCCAGAGTACTGTCACCCCGCCGCGCCGCGTGTATTTCAAAGCGTTCAGCAACAGGTTCTGAAGGATGCGCAGAATTTTGCCCTGATCTCCTTCGACCGGCAATGAGTCCGGCCCGTCCATTTTCAAAAACAAGCCGCGAGCCTGCGCCAGTGGTTGTGAAGTCGTGCAAAAATCGGCAAGCAGCCTAGCCGCATCAAAGGGTGCGACTTTGCGGTCTTCCAGCCCGGCATCCAAACGGGCAAGGCTCATGAAATCTTTCAGCATGTCTTGCAGCGCCAATACGCCTCGCTGCGCCAGATCGGAGAATTCATGGCGAGCCGGTTCCGATAAGTTTTTACGATCCAACACACTCGTCGCGAGCGTTACCAAACTAAGACTGCCCTGCAAATCGTGGGCCGTTTCGCGCCAGGCCGCAGAACGAATCCGGTCGAGATCATTCAAGGTGGTCAACGCTTGTTCCAAATCCCGCACGCGCCCGCTCGCTTCGGCTTGATGCAAGCGCCAGTATTGCGTGGTGCTCTCACTGATGCCGTCCCAACACAACTGCGACCACGCCAGACGAGCCATTGTCATGATCGTAGGATCGAGATCAGGACTCGCCAGCGTGTAATCCTCTAATTCTGCCGCCACGCACGTCTGCAAGTGGCCCCATTCACGGGTCAATTCCCGCAACTGATAGCCTTGTTGCCAACGTTGCAGACCATGTTCGATGACTTGAGATTTTTCATTCTGCTGGGCGTTGGCACTGCTCTCATTCGGCCATGCCAACAGCTTGTGGGCGTAAGCATCTAAAACTCCGGGAATATGGTCATTGAATTGGAAGCGGGTTAAGGAGGACGCGATGGTCAACTCAGGCGCATTCTCGGTCGCGACGCGCCATCGGTGCAAGATAGCCTTCCGTTGTTTAGCGAGATGAACCACCAGGGCGCACAACTGCGCCTGTTTTTTTTGAGTTGGGAGATCACTCATCGACGCGAATGGTCGCATCCCGCTCTGTCAGCGGCAAGCAATAGCCATCTTAAAACGCCTTGGTAAATTTATCTGACACCACCTTGCAACTATTTCACGGGAGATTTTTGCGGAACTGAATGTCGTCGGTCGCCGGTTCGTTCGTTTCGTCGTACGATTTAAAGAGGGCGGGCAGAGCGCGATTCGTCGCCGGTTCACTCGCGTAGCCCACGTAATTCAACGAACGGTTGAGCGTGGGATCGTTGGAATCACTCTGCATCGAAGGTTGCGGCTCTGGTGTTAAAATCAAAATGGCCGGAGATTTCAAACGGAAGAATTTGTGCGGCGCAAGAATCGCGTTCGCTTCCCGATATTCGTAGGTGTCGCCCACGAGAAAATAAGGCCCTTGGATTGGCGTCCATTCATTCGGAAGCAGGTCGATGGTCGATTGCAGCGCGTAGCCTGCATAATTGGTACTCCAATAAACGATGACCGCGTCATTTTCCTGGCGAATGAACAATCCCGGTTTGAGGTCAGGAATAAAATCGGGCGGAACAACGACTGTTCCTGCAAAACCAATGGCTGCGCCTGGAGTCGTCGGCAAACGAACCGGCGCGCACCCGCAATATTGTCCGTCCGCCGAAAGATGCAGAACCCATAGACCGTTCGTCCCCCAGACTGATCCGGCGGTGACGAGCGCCTTTCCGTCCGGCGACCAGATGGCGCCGAAAGGAAAACCATCGTTGGCACCGAGCGCGGTGATCTGTCGGACATTCGTTCCGTCGGCGTTGAGCAACCACAAATTGTTTGCGGATTCGCCCGGCGTATTTGGTTTTGCTGCGCGGACGGCAAGGCTTCCGCCATTGGGCGACCACGAGGGCCAGCCCGGCGTCGTGAGATTTAAATTGAGATTCGTGCGAGTGGTGCGCGGCGGCGGCATGACATAAATTCCGCGAATGGCGGCGTTCCCGCTGAAGTTATGATAAGCCAACGAACCGTCCGCGGGATTCACGACTGGCGCATCGTCGTTGCAATCGCCCGGCGGATAGGGAGTGAAATTTCCAGCGAGATCACCACTCCAGATTGAGCATTGGTAATCGATGACAAACTTTTGGCTGTCACGTTCCCAATCGTAGCCGACGACGGAATGGTAGCTGGGATGAATCTGCGTTTCGACGCCGGTCTGCATGTTGCGCAACATCGTTCCGATACCGCCTCTGAAAAACAGCATGTAATTTCCATCTGGCGAAACACGCGGATTGTAGCCGCCGGTCGTCACAAGCTGATCGCCGCTGCCATCGAAATTGATCGTCCAGATCGTAGAATCGCTGCGGCTGTAGAAAATGGTTCCGTTCGCGGAGATAACCGTTCCCGGCAGAGGAATCGGCGGCGGCGGATTCGTGCTGCCACCGCCGTCATTGGGCAATGTCACAGGCGATTCCGGCGGGAGGTTGCTGCGTCCCAAGGTGTAACTGGCGTATTGAATTCGCCCGCGAGGACCATTGGAAATTCTTCCGTAATATTGAATCGTCGAATCGTTCGTCAGCGAAAAAGGAGTCGAATACGCCTGCCATGCGTTCGCCGCGCCGATGCGATAGAAAACCGTGACGAAATTTGTTTTGATGAATGAAATCTGGATCGGCCCGCCGTAGCTTCCCGGCGGCGGAGCAATCGTGATCGCAAATTGCTCGGGCGACCGTGGCGGAGTGTAACTGAAAAATGAGATGTCATTACGATATTGATTCGCCAATGCGTAAGTCGTTCCCGAGGGCGCGTTTCCAAAATTGTTGGTGGTCGCGCTGCCGAGGCCGGACGCAGCGCCGGAATCGTTTTCCACGCGAACCGAAATTGGCCCAGACAAACTGATAATGCCGCTGCTCCAATCCGGCGCATTGACGGAGCCTAGCAACGCCGCAGCCGTATTCGTGAACGGCTCGGTTTGAAACAGCCAGACCGTCGCGCGCGTGTTGCGCGTCGTAAGTGGCGAAAGATTGTTGGAACTGATCTGCGTGTAGTTCGTTCCGTCAAAAGTCATGACGCGCGCTTGAACGGAAATGAGCGTTCCCAACGGCGCGCTTAACAACGCAAATCGGCCATCCTCCAAATCGGCAATTCCAGTGAACACGTTTCCAGTTGCGCCGCCGCCAGTAGAATATTTTGGAGCGAATAACCATGCGCCATCTCGCAATTTCACGCCTTGAATCCCATCCCCAAATTGGATGAACGCGCTGCCATCGCCATTTTCCGCCACGTAATAAATTTTCTGAACCGCTTGCGTGAAGTTCAGCGAAATCGCGTCGCCAAACGCGTAGCCATCGCCGTTCGCCAGCAACGGACGAATCGTGATGTTCGATTGGCCGGGCGCGTAAAACCAGAATCGCGGAAGCGTTTCGCCATCGAAATTCCCAAACGCGTAGTCGCTGCCGGGCGGAAGATTGCTCAATGCAACCATGACATTTGGCGAATTGGTGAATTGCCAGATATGCAACGTGTCGTTGGTATTTCCGCGCACAAGGCCGACGGCGAAGGTCAGTCCGTTGGTTTCCAGTTGCAAGGCGTTGCCGCGTTCAAACAAACCAGTTTCGGAATAAGGCCCCGATGTCGAAGTGAGTGGGCCGGGAAAAAATCCGACCAAATCGATTTGTTCCGCAATCGGATGGTTGAAGGCGCTGGCGATGAACAGCGTGTCGAATTGCGCGGGCGGATCTCGCGGCTTGGGCAAAGCAATCAAAGTGTGCGCGCCAATTCCATTGGGCGTGACCGAATAAGGAGAGCTTGCGGAATTTGTGTTCGCAAGAATGAGCAATGGCACGCGGTTCAAGTCGAGCGCGGTCACGGCCAGATCATCGCGATCCGCCTGCAAAAAATTTCCGATGGCGCAACCGCTGGCGTTCTCCACTCCGGTGAGCAGCGGCGCGGACCATGTCAGTGCGCTGTTCGTATTTTGATAGCCCACGCGGGCATTGCCGGTTGCTTTGTCGAACACAAGAACGTCGGTAATTCCATCGCCATTGAAATCGCCGGAGCCAAGAAATTCAGAGGAAGTTTCGTAAATGGGCGAGGCGTGGAGAGAAGAGAGGGTTGCAAATCCGAGAACCGAAATCCGAAAACCGAACGAAATCCGATGGGCGAAATACGAAGGAGCGCGGACCGCTTTTTTCGCAAGACTGAGGATCGCTTGGGAAAATCCAGCTTCGGCTTTCTGATTTCTGATTTCGGATTTTATCTTCACGGTTTTCTTTTCACGGATTTTTAGGAATCGTCACTCGGCCTGCCGGAACGACATCCAGCACTTCGCGTTGAGCGTTGAACCGAACGACAAAATATTCATACGCCGCGCCAGACAGGACCGGTTGTTGATCCCGCAGAAAGAGGAAAAAATAATCGTGATCATCGTCCTTGGTTTGACTGGAACCGGCAAACAATCGGTCAGGAATATTTACCTGATCGTTGACATCGATCTTCCACGGGATTCGCTCAATGAGAGGTGACACTTGGGTAACGTCGCCAGAAACTTTCGGATACCAATCGTTCGTCACTTGTTGGCGGTAAACAACGATCGGTAGTAACGGCTGATTGGCTTGCGCGCCGTTGCGGGTCAGGCTGCGAAAGACACCCGCATTGGGATCGGATTCCGCGCTGCTCCCGCCACTGGAATATTCAACGAACTCGGAGTTGCCGATGTTCGACTGCGGTTCTTTGCTCCGGTCTATTTCCCCAATGCGAATCAGCACGGGATAACGCCGATCCAGCAGCACACCCGAAACGTTATTGGTCAATACCACCGCCGCGACGCGCGGATGAAATTCGTAGCTCGGAGGTTGATTCGTCGCGTCGAACGTATCGAAATTGCGCGCGGGCGGGAGCGAACGTTTCGGCCACGGGACCGTTGCGAGTTGAACCGGCGGCGTCCAAACAAATTGCCAAACCTCTGAGGCATTGCCGACATTTCCCTGGTCGTCCACTGCCGACACCGCAATGGCGTAAGTCACATTCGGCATCACGTTTGCGGTGACCGTAAATTTTGGTCCCGGTCCAAAACCGGAACTGAGGCGCGGAGTGAAATGCGCTTCGGAAAAATAGGAAGCCAAAAAATATTGTGATTTTTCCAGGCCCAGATAAGTAGCGCCGATGTCGTAACCCGCGTAAGGCTGCAATTGCGGACTGACCACGCCACTTGGCGCGGATGGCGTGGGCGCATCGACGCGACTGATCTTAAATTGAAAGCGCGCAACGCCAGCCGTGGGGCAAAACCAATTGAGCGCAACTTGTGGATTGGCGACCGTGCCGATGCCTTGCGGCTCGGACAAAATCGGGCGCGGCAAAGTCGCGGGTTTGACTTCCTTGCAACCGATAAACGAAAGCGGACTGCCGTTGCCATGTTCATCCAGCAATTGCACGAAGTAACACAAACGCGCAGGGCTGGAAGGCATGGCGTCATCGCGCACTTCCAGAAGTTTAGTGGGCTTCGCGGGATCGTAAACGCCTGCGCCTTGCGACACCAACGTCAGAGGGCCTTCATCAGCGCGACGGTAAACGCGATATTCGCGAGTGCGTGCCGTGAGACGAAATCGAACACGGATCGGAGCGATTACGCCGGAATTGGAAGCGCGCGCGATATGTTGATCGCAATTGGAATCGGCAGGCAGATTCACGCGGCATCCACGGAAAGGCGGAACCGGGCCAATTAAACAAGCGGGATATGAAACCCAATGAACATTGTTCGAGTCGGGTGTGACGAGGGCAACGTCATGCCAAACATTGTTGGTGAACGCCTGAATTAACGCCGCAGAGCCAAGCGGGAAAAAAATATCAAATTGCAGTGCCACCATGCCGCTCGCGTCCGGCACAACACTAAACGGACTGATGCACTGAGCCGCGCCGCCATTGAGCACGGCGAGCAACGGATCGCTCGAACTTAAAGCCGTGGACAACAATTGGCCCGCAAAGAAAACGACTTCCTTTTGTTTGCCCGAGGCAATCGGGATCGTAAATGTGCTGACGGCGGGTTGCGAAGTCTGGTTGTAGAATGTTCCCACCGTGGCGGTCACTCGCACTTGCGGATAAAAAGATTCCGTTGCAGGTATCGCGAAATCAATGGAAGCGGTGTCGTTCTCCGGCGGAAAATAAACCGGCCCGATGGTTTGCGTTCCACTCACGTAATTTGTGATCGTGAACTTGACCCACGCGATGCCCGGATCGCGCCGCACACAACTCAACCGCAAGCTCCAACTCTGCGCGTTTGTCGCGATTGTATTGGTGACGAAAGTTTGAAACATCACAACAGGCGTTCCACAACTTCCCACCACGGCGCCGGTCGTGGCGGCGGGCGCGTCCCGTTGACGAAGCACGCCCCACGCGGGTCCGGCATGCGGAGAAAGTAATGGATCGCATGCGGCCTGGCTGACGGCGCGGACCGTGTACCAAACGTTGGTGATGTTCGCGTTGGTCAATGCGCCAGCGCCTGTGTCGATGAACGAATTCAAACTTGTCTCCGCGAGATTGGTGACAAAACCGACGCGGAAGTTCAGCGGCGCGGCGTCATTGGTCAAAGCCATCGTCGGATTCGGCCAGCGGTAAATCCAATAATGCGTCACGAGGTCGTTGACGTTCGTATTTTGGACCCAGGTCACTTGCAGACGCTCCTGATTCGTGGTGCCGGATAGAACGGTGTTGACAACTTTTACATCGGTCGGCTGCTTGGGCGGCAAACGTCGGCAAGCGCGGGCCAATCCTCCGGGTGACACCAATCCATCGCGACCCAACAGATCGCGCGCGGTGACGAAATAATAAAATTCCTCTCCATCATTAAACGGCGGCGAATCAGAGCCGCGTCCGCTGTCCGAGAAAAAATAATTGATGCGATCCGCCGGATCGTTCGCCGCACCCGCGCCGACGCCGATGTTGTAATCCATCGTCGCAAAAACCGTCGCGCGATTGGCGCGGGCAAAATCCGCGTTGGAATAAAGTTGCGCCGTTGTCGGGGCGATGTTGTGAAAATTTCCCTGCTCCGCCAGACCTTTGGGAATGCGCCACAAATTAAAACCGACATTCAAGATCGAGAGTCGTCGTAATTCCGGCGAAGTGCCCCAGCGCAATCGAATGAGAAGATGTTCACTCATTTGATTGCTGACGACTTGAAACGGCTGGCCCGGAGCAGGCATGACGACTGGCGCATTCGGAACCAGCGTCACGCGACCGACAACATCACCGGCCGCGCCTGTGACCGTATCGAGTTCGCGGATTTCATAAGTCGTGACCGTAGCGATGACTTCCGAGAAAGCGCGCCCCGCGCAAAGGTTCAAACCCGGATTGCCCTGACCGAGCAATAAAAGTTGTTCGGCGATGGATGGATCAGTGGTCGCCAGTTGAAAACCGGTGGCAATTTTTTGGGCGAGCGTTTGGCTGGTAATGCCGGGAACTTTGCGCAGGACTCCGAGAACATTGGTTCCGACAGCCATGGCGAGCGCGTTGTCGAGTGACGAAAGATCCTGCCCGAGAACGACGGATTGATTGAGCTTGGCATTGATGGCGGCAGCATCAGTTTCGCGAATGAGATTGCCACGCAATGTGAATGCGCCCGCGTTCGTCGGAGTTCCGGGCTTGCCATAAACGGCAAAGCGTTTGCCCGCGAGAGTCTGCGGATCGGAAGTATCAAGCAGGACGTAAGACCAATCTTGATTCACGTTGTCGCGAGCAGTGGTGCCGACGGCGTAAACGAGATTTGAAAGAGGAGTTTGGGCGAACGTGGTGGTGGCGAAGAGAACGAAAAGGAGGGTTAAATAGATCTGAAATCCGAAATCCGAAATCTGAGCGGAACGTGGCGAGGTGGGTAGCACCTGCCTCCGGCGGGTTCGAAAAGAATCTCCGACAGTCGCATTCTTTCCAAAGCAGGAAATTGCTACGCACCCGCCGGAGGCAGGTGCTACCCAACTCGTCGGCAAGACTGTCCGCGCTCGATCGCGTTTATTTGGAATTTCAGATTTCAAATTTCGGTTTTCGGTTTTCGGATTTTTCATCAGTCCGTATCAATCGAGTAATCAATTCCCCCTGTGCCGATGATTCCCTTGATCCCCACCGATCCGCAGGCTTTCACGCAGAACGGACACGCACCAACTTTCACGCAGAGCCGCACTTTCCCGGCGAGCGTCAATTTGCCTTCCGTATCCAAGCGATAGCCGGTGGCGTAAGAACCTTCGGCGCTGATGATGCAAATCAAGTCGGCGCTAACCCCCATTTTCTGTCGCCCGCCAATGATGCCGAAGCGCGGGCCACCCTGATAATACAACGCGTTATTCGCGCTCACGGTGACATCAAGCAAACAACTCGAACTGCCAAAAAGAATATCCGAAAGCGAAACCCGCGCGCCGAATTGAAGGTAAACTCCGGTGAAATCCGTGATGTTTTCGATCAATACCTCCGCTGCTTCAGGATCAATAAATTTCAGCGGATCAATCGAACAGGCGTGTCCCGCAAAAATACCGACATTAAAATCCACCGGGACGGCGATGATCGTAACCGTTGCTCCGGCTTTGGCGGCGAAATAATTTTCAAACTGTCCGATAGCGAGCGACGCGCCAAAATTATTGATGCTGACTCCTTTGAATCCAACTTTCCCGATCACTTCAAATGACCCGCCGATTCCCAGCACCGCGCTGCTTTGTAATGTCCAGCGCGCCTCGATGTTCAACGCGAGCGGCCCGCCCCCGCTCACGCCCAGCCAATCCAGCGGAATATCTTTTGCCCCGAGCGTCACTTCCGCTGCCGGACCGCCATTGGGAATGCAACTCAGCGCGGTCGATTGCGAATTGAGTTCCTTGATGTCCATGTAGGCCATGAACGTCATTTCATCCGGCAGATTCATTTTGATTTCTGAATCGAGATGAATCCTGCGTAGCGAATCGCCTTCAAAGGTCGGCGCACCGCGAATCTTGGCCGAGAGCAGCGAACTGCCCATCCCCGCCCCTTTCATTCCTTGAAAAAGTTCGTCGGTGGCTCCGCTGATGGCCGAACTTAATCCGTCGCGAATCGAACGATTGACCTGATCGAACAACACGTCCGTCAGTTGCGTGAGCAGAGAATTTTTGTCCGAAAGAAACTGGCGGAAAGACGTTTGATAATTCGCCGCCAGCGATGAACTCAGGAAAGCAATCGTGAGCCGTTCCTTGATTTCCCGTTTCGCCCGCGCCGGATCAGCGGTGAAATAATCGCCCGCGTTGCCAACGGTAGCGGACAACAAATTCGACACGCTGGTTCCTGCCAGTTGCGAATAGCTTTGCAGCGTGGCGCTCGTGTGATTGACGGCGTTGAGCGAATTGGCGAAGTCGCCCGCGCTGATCTGCAAACGAACCTTCCCAAACTCCGCGCGCAATTGAACCAATTCACCTTCGATTTTGGCCAGCGTCGGTTCCAGATCGCCGAGTAATCCGTTCACCTGTTCCTCACCCAGGCTGGCGACGAAACCGAGCGCGGGACCTTGATCCTCGATCAGCTTTTGAATAATCGTGCGCACGACGTGCCGTTTGCCGCCGCCGTCTTTTTCCAGCACGCGAATGAACAAGCCGAGTGTGTCATCGACATTCATCAGTGTGCCGTTGAGTTTGCCAAAAATTTTGCTGGCATCTCCGGCCGTGCCATTGAGATTCAGGATCGCAGTTTGAAGTCCGTTGCCAGGGGAGTTCACAATGGAAGGCGTTTGGGCGAGAAGATTTGCGCGGCTCACGGACAACGCGCCGGAAAGTGCGACGTAAAGATTGTCCACGACGGGATCAAGCGCGGGTTGCAACACCGGTCGAAATAATCCTTCCGCATTTTCGCGCATCACATTTTGCAGACCGCGAAAACCGCTGGTCAGGCCGCTCGTGTTGAACGCCGCGCCGAGCGCAGAGGTGATGGCGTTGGAAAGCGTGTTGATCGGCGCATTGATTTCATTGAGCGCATCGTTCGCGAAATCCAGGACTTTGATGCGCGGCAGTTCCAGCTTGATGTCCTGCGCAAAATCGAAATCCACTTTGCCGGGCGATATTTGTTTGAGACGGCTGTCCACGTCGATCACGGGCAGAATTACTTTCGCAGTGGCAAAGCCTGAGAACTCGCGCAAGACAGAATTCCACGTCAACGGATAATCAAAATTGGCGACATCAATCCAGTTCTGTTGGGCGCGCTGGCGGAACTGTTCGTCTGGAGATACCCGATAATTGCCAATTGTGACACCCACGGGCCAGCCGTCGTGTGCCTGATCGAATTTCGCGGTGTTGAAATAATTTTGTGTTCCATTGTTCCAGCCGCGATTCAGCCCAGTGCCTTCTTCCGAGGGCCAGCCACCCATCAAGTTGACCTGCGCTGTATTTGGGCCGGTGGGCGTGACATGAAATTGCGTTTTAACGTCGCGAAAAAACGGCACGCGAATGCGACCGACCAAACTATAAAAACCCGATGCGGGACGATTAGGCGTCTCCCAATTATTGAAGTAACCATCGCCGGCCGTGGTGATCGGATAAAAACTTCCGCCCGGCCCTTGCAGTTGAAGATTCGCGGGAACGGCAAAACGCGAATCCACGCCTTCCACGCCAGTCGCGGCCGTCGCGAGATTGCCATTGGCTTTAATCGCCAACGCGGCGTGAAGGGCCTGTGGAATGAACGGCAATTTGGTTTCGACGCCTAGCACCAGGTAACGTTCCGTCAAACTGCACGCGTTATTGGCGCGCGGTTTGAATTGCAGGCTCAACAAACTCAAGTCGGTGTTCCAATAAACCAGATGCTTCGTGTCGATGTTCGACGGTAGGCGCGCGGAATCGAGATTGCCGCGACACAAAAATTTCATCCGCTCGAACTCCACCGGAAAGCCGGAGGGAATTGGAAGGGAGATGACTCCGTCGGTTCGCGATTCTTCGTTGGCGCTGTCGAGGAAAGAGAGGCGATAACTGTGGAAGGTGAAGGGATAACCGTAGAGCGTCAGGTTCGCAGGAAAACTGGCTGATTCATGAATCCCGCTGACACCACCAAAACGCACATAATATTTCGAGCGCGCGGTGAGCGGATACAATCCGGTGTCGGTGCCCGCAATGAAGCTGCGTCCCTGCGTCGGTGCGCGGAAATTTAATCCTGCGTAATTCGCGAAACCATCCGCGTAATTCGCTTCGCCCGGACGTTCGACGTAGGTGACATCGTTGCTGCTTCCATAACCGGTCAACAACAGGCGCACGGGACGACGATAATCCTGTTCCGCATTCAGATCGCCTGGCTGCAAAAGAGCGCCAGAGAAATACGTCCCTGAAATCCGATAAGCGCCGGTCGTCACGTCACTGGTGCGTTGCGCGAAATTCGCCCCGCCCGCAAAACCCCAGGTAAGATTTGTCGCCGGAATAGTTCCATACGCGAGCAAGCCACCGTCTGGAGTGAAGTTCAATTGCGGGAGACTCATTTCTCCGAGAGGTGGTGTGAAACTTAAAATCTGTGGAGCAATGGTCGCAGCTCCGCTGCACGCGTCGGTGCCACAATCACGCGCATAGGGAACAGGAACCGGACCCGCCAAAAGCAATCGGCTGCTCGGATCAATCAAATCGTTGGTGATAATGAGAGTGCCGTCGATCACCGGGATGTGGCCGCCCATGGAGCGGCTGAGATAAGGGAAGTGCGGACGATATTCATTCTCCTGCAAATCGACCTCCATCGTCAGCAACGCTGCGCCATTGGCATCAGGTCGGACAAAAATCGGAATCCCGGGCTTGGCGGTGACGTGGCGATAATAGCCATCGTTGGAAATGCGATCCGCCGCGAGGGTATTGATGAGATTAGGCGCTTGGGACGCGAGATCGTTGTCGTCTTTCTCGCGCACGAACTCAACGGTATCGGCTTGCGACAAGAAAAATTCCCCTTCCGGAATGCGCCATTCAATCTGCGTTGCGCCAATCAAGAACGGTTTCGTTTCCTCAGAAAAATAAAGCCGGTTGGTATTATAGGTGGCAGCAGTGAAAATTATGCTGTTCGTATTTGGCAAAAGATTCCCGTCGAGCACGACGTTTGACTTTCGCAGGTAAGGCTGTAGGTCGCGGTTGTTGGTGCTCGTGGTCATACCGAAACCGGTGGGAAACCAGACGAGAAGAGTCGTCGCAGTCATGCCAGCAGGTCCGAGTGTCGCGCCCGGCAATTGATAGCGAACGCCCGCCGCTTCAAAAAATTGTCCTGCCGCCGCAAGGCTGAAACTGCCGTTCACGTTCGTGGCAGTGCCGTCTGTTCCAAGGTTCACCGTAAACGCTCCGCCTCCACCAAATTTTACGTTTGGATAAATACTAACGGATCCTCCGTTAACGCCCACTTGAAACAACGACTGCACATAGTCTGGAGCAAATAGATTTCCTGCTGCCGGAACGTTGGCGATATTTGTGATAACCGTTGCCAGAGGACCGAAAATAATTGTTCCGTTGAAATGGAGCAATCGCGTAGCGGCGGAGGTGTCTGATCCATCACTGATAAATGGACCCCCATCTTCGCTGTGCGTTACCGTTTCGACTCCTTCGTAAAAACTGTTAATCGAATCAAGCTGTGCGCCGTCTGGCTCGAGATGGACCGTTGAAGCCAGCGCAACAATACTGCTCCCAACCGTAGGCTGCGGCGAAGACGCATTATAAGACGTCATGCCGAGATTGTTCGTCACGGTGTTGGGCTTGGTTGGAATAAGAACGTCGGAACCTGCAGTCTGTAGATTTCCATCAAATTTTACCGTCAGCGCGATCGGTGAAGGCGTTGCGCCGAAATCATAAAACCGTCGGACAAAGCTACGCGCGGTCATGGTGAAAGAATTTTTCCCTGGTGCAGTTGTCACAGCGTATTGACGCGTGAAATTCGGAATGCCCGGTGCCGCAATCAAATGAACACTGCCGTCGCCCAGATACGCCGTTGAACCAATCCATGTCGCGTTGTTGACTAAAGTTCCGGTGTGTCCGAAACCGGTGGCGTCAGCGGTCGTCGTATCCGTTCCTTCATCCAACCGCCAATACGCGACAAGATTCGCCTCGTCTCCTGCCAGCGGGAGATTTTTGAGAGAAGCGATTTCGTTTGTGGTCAAGGCGCGATTCCATACCGCCACTTCATCAATGGCGCCGAAGAGTCGTTCAGGAACAGTGTTATAGTGGCCCAGTTGCAAGGGTTCCGTGCCGGTGGGTGCTCCCGGTGTCCCCGTCCAGGTATTGGAACCAACCAAAACTCCATCCAGAAAAAGTTTGCCGCCCGATAGATCGACGGTCATGGCAGCGTGATGCCATGCGCCATCCGCAACCGAACCAGCCGATGTAACGTCCAGCGCGCGATTCGAGAAATTTCGATAATAAAATCCACGCAAGCGCCCATTTTGCACAACCAAGGTCCAGCCATTGCCGGTGCCGTCCGCATATTTGCTGACAATCCCTTGCACGTTGGCGGCACCATTCGTCGTGCGGAACCAGGCCGAAGCCGTGAACGGATAGCCATTGAGATCATTGTGGTGATTGACCTCCACCGATCCGCTCGTGCCGTTGAATTTCAAGCCATTGGCCGCGATGGGTTCCAGCGAGACGGGCGCGTGGGATTCCACCCAGGCTGGCGCATTGATGAGCGTTCCGTGAAATGCATTGGTCGCAGTATTGTTCGCCACCGTGTCGCTGCCTTCGTTGAACCGCCAGTAGCCAAGCAATCCATCTTCCACGCCGCCGAGCTTGCGATGTTTGAGATAATTAATTTCGCTCGAAGGCAAGGCGCGGTTCCACAACGTGACGTCGTCGATCTCGCCCTGGAACGTGTTGGGATAGGTATGATAACGGCCAATCTGGAGCGGCTCAGTCGAAGTCATGACCCCGGCTGTTCCTGTCCACCCCAGCGAAGCTTTTAAAGTTCCATCGACAAATAATTGTCCGCCAGTGGGAGAAATGGCGAACGCGATGTGATGCCAATTTCCGTCAGCGATGAAACCGCCATTTATGCCGGTTGGCGGTGTGAAGACCTGGTTTCCACCCAGTCGCGAATAAAATGCAAACAAGGTTCCGTTTTGCAAAACGACGGTATAACCATTGCCAGAGCCGTCGAAATATTTGCTGACAATTCCGTCCACGATATTCGTGTTGCGCAACGTTTTCACCCACGCAGTCACGGTCAGGGGAAAAGCGTTTAATGCGGCGCTGTGCGGAACGGTGACAAAACTATTCGTGCCATTGAACCGAAGCGCCGTGTTGGATTCGGGCTGCGCGTGAAGCGGAAACGGATTCAGAAGCGATGAAAAAATTCCCAAGAGCAAAGCCAGGCGCAGTCCATTGCGATAAAATGGGGAAAACCGGAACTGACCAAAAAAATTTTCCACGTAGCGCATAAGGAGAGGCGAGTTCGACTATGGCGTCGGCGCTCATTCTATCAACCAAAATCCCGAAAAATTTTTGCGGATTGGAAAACCCTCGCAATGGAAATTTCAATCGCGCGGCTGGCATCATCGGCTGCGACGGTGAGAGGTGCTCCGAAAAAGCTGCTGACGAGCTTGGAAAAAAGTATTGGGAAAAGAAGGCTCACGAGAACGCTCGCTCCACCAAATCATCGCAACCGGTCCATCTTGAAAAACTTAAGCAGCGCGTTTTCGCCTCGCCTCAATTTGTTTAACTAAAGATTGCACGCTCTGTTTGCCGATGCGTGTGTGCCGCTGGCGCGAATAATCGCCTCGGCCAGTTTCGGTTAGTTGAAGAAAACGCACTGCGCCGACCGTGCCGAGTTCTTCAACTAGGGCGCGCAAGCCGTTTGTGCGGATTTGTTCTAGCGTCATTGTCGGCATAATCAATCTGTGGGCCTATCTTGCATCCATGCCAGCGGATTGGCAACTCTCACGCGGAGGAAATCTTTATGACGTGTCGCCAGTCTCAGCAACTTGTCATCCGTGGTCAGAAAAACATCGGCACCGGCCGATTCCGCGCAGGCCAGATGCAGCGCGTCAATGCCAGCAAACCCGCGTTGTTCCAAAACCAGCGCGCGCGCCGACATTTCCGGTTCGCAGCGAATGTAACGATGCTGGCGCGGAATCAACACTTGCAGACGTTGCCGCAAATCGAGGGCGGAGGTATTTGCAATTTCCAAATCCACGACCTCGCTATGCAGAAGTTGGCATTCGCCACGTTCGATTTCCGAAACAACCGCCAACACCGCCTCAGCCTCGAGATGGACGCGAGCTTGCATCTGGTCATCGAAAGGCCGATTCCAGCAACAAACATCCATATAGATTTTGGTCATGCGCGTTTATGCTTTTACGGCAATTCTGCTCGTAGCCCAACGGTCAATAATGCGAAAAAAAATTGCGGATTTGGTTTAGTGCGCTCACTCAAAAACTTTTACTTCATTTCACGGCCCGTGAAATTCCTGAGGAGGACTTCCAAGCCGATTGAGAGGCGCGCTGATAATTCGCAGCTCAAAATTCAGCAACGCTTTGTTTGTGCGTGAATCGTAAATCGCACTTTGTAAAAATAATCCCACATACGGCATTGGCTCAAATTTCGAAGATCCTGATTTCCGAATTTCAGAGCGCACATTAAAAGGCAAATCGGTTTTAGGCTGATAGCCAACTGCCCTTTTTAGTTCATCGGCGTTCGGATTTTTCAGTTCTACCGGTGCTGGAGTAGGATTGGGTGATAGTGGATCAGTTCGGCGAAAAAATTCTTCAACGTTTGGCCAACCATCTTTGTCTGGGTCTGCAAAACCGTCCAACACTCCGCCATTGATACTAATGCTGCGAGAAGGGTCGGTCTGAGTGACTAGAACTTCGTAGATGTTCGGTAAGCCGTCGCCATCGCAATCTTCTCCAGAACCAGCGGTGAATTCCATTTGGGTTGAAGTCTCAACAAATCGTACGTCCGGTAACGGAGTGGGACGTTGCGCTGAACCGGCCATCATGCCAAATGAGTTCACGTGAAGTTTCATATTTGCGTTAGTCCCGGTCGCAATGAAATAGCCGCTCGCCCGCCAGCGAGATTTCGGTGATGGGCGCGAGAGCAAAAGATAACGAGCTTGCGAAACAGGACAATTGACAACCAAATCAAAACCATTCGTAGTCGCGCGCGCTGACACATCGCGAGTTGTTTGCCGAATAGATTTCACGTCGGGGGAAACTGGAACTCGACGGATCGGCGGTGTGTAATGCGATCGGATTCGGAATAACGGTTGGGGCAATGAATTAACATTCGTGGCGATGTATTTGTAATCGTGCAGATCAGCCTTGGCTGCAATTTTTGCCACAGTATGAAACTCGCCAGTGACAAACATTTCCTCCGGCCGACCGCGATACAATCGGTTCGTAGGAGGCCTATTCGCCGGGGAGCGATTGGGTGGAGGACGGAGGCTGCGATCTGCTCGTTCAATTACAAAGAAATCCGGCAGCGTGTTGCCCCAATGACTCCAGGTTAAAACCGCTGTGTTGTTCGTAAAAAAATTCGAACTGAAAGCACCGGGCGCGTCCGGTGGATTCCATTCGAGAGGATCGGTCCCGTTTCTAAACTCATCCAGATTTGACCAGTTATCTCCGTCTGGATCTCTGTAGCCATCTGACGTTGCGAGATTGCCGGTGTCTGCCGACCAAGGGTCGGTGTGAGTAAGCAACTCTTCATAATTATCAGAAAGTCCATCACCATCTGAGTCTGCTCCCACTACCGTTATAAGAGTCCAATTTTTAAAATTTGGAATTTTGAAGTTTGCGGAAGCTTTGGGATTCTCCGACGCATCTGATTTGAAATTCACCGTTACAGATTGATTGCTCTCTCCAATTATACCCATCAATCCGATCCAATGCGCATCGGGACTATTGCTGCGCGCCATTATTTCGTAATAACCCCCGGGAACTATTGGATTCAGTGTGAATTCCAATTCGTTCGTGCTCTTGGTTTTTACCGAAAGCTTAGGTTGTGCATTGAGTGGAAACGCAGCGGCCAGAAAGAAGAGTCCCGCAAGCCAGGCAAGGCCGAAGTGAAATCGTTTGGTTTGTTTCACTCGAAGTTTATCAACCCAACCGACAATACGCCGCCCAACGGACTCACTGGATAAGATTTTTATAAGTGTTCGACCGAACAATGCCGATTATTTCTGTTTCTTTTTCGCGCGCTTTTCCAGCCAACGCGCAAAAGATTGCTGACTTTCTCCTGATGGTTTGCCAAGAACCAATCCTTCAACGCTGATGTCCTCGTCTAAATCCGGCCAGTGGATGCCTTCGCCACGACCGATGAAACGCCAGCGGTTGCGTTCCTTCGCCGTGCCGTGCAGAAGTCGCGGAAACCATGTGAGCGGCGCAGTGATAGTTCGTCCGTCGGATAGTTCTATACATAATGTGTCGGCGGTTACGCGCACGTTTTCGCCTGCCGCCAACCGAGGTTCATCGAGCAAAGTATTCATTCCATTCCTGCAATAATTTTTCGCGGTTCTTTTCCACCAACCGCTGAATCCGATTGAGTTCAACACTACCGAATCCACCACTCTTTTGCAATCGCACCGGGGCGAGCCAGAACTTCGCATTGCTTCGGTCACGCTCGACATGAATGTGCGGCGGCTCCGCACGATCTCCCGCATAAAAGAAAAAGCGATACGGTCCAATTTGTAAAACCGTTGGCATATCAATCCAACCGACAATAAGCCGCCAGCCCTTGCACTCCACCCTCGCGCCCAAACCCACTTTCCTTGTAACCACCAAACGGACTCGTCGGATCAAACTTATTGAAGGTGTTCGCCCAGACGACGCCGGCGCGCAGCTTGTTGACCATTTTGAAAATCTTGCTGCCTTTGTCGGTCCAGACGCCCGCGCTCAATCCGTA
>JBBQAX010000011.1:0-29518 GCA_038316905.1 Verrucomicrobiota bacterium
AAACTCCGTTGCGCGCGACGCGGTCGAAGTTTGGCGTTTTGACAATTGGATCGCCGTAGATGCTCGCGTGTGGCCATGCCCAATCGTCGGCGACGCAATAGAGAATGTTGGGACGTTGGTCGGTTTTCTCTTTTGCAATGGCGAGATTTGCGAAAACCAGACACGCGAGGAAAAGAAGGAAACGATTAAAGAAGTTGCGCATGAGCAATTCTCGTATCGCTTCCAGAAAACTACTTCAACAATTGTTTCAATTTTTCAGGGTCGCGCGTCGGGGCTTGGCAGGCGGTGCCGGTGCAGAGGAAAACCATCGGCGCATCTTTGGTCGGCAAGGTTTTTGCGAACGGCTCGACTGCCCCCGTGTTTCCGAGAACGACTTTGTTCGGCTGATAAACGGAATGAATCGCGCGCAGCACAGATTTCGTCGTCTCGATGTTAGCCTCGCCAATGATCACGGCGCGTTTCGGTTCCTCGAGATAAAAGTCAAGCGCGAGCAGCGCGTAGGGAACTGCTTGCGGCAGCTTTTGCAAACGTTCGGCGAGCAAGCGTAACGTTTTCTCAGCGGCAGTTTTAAATTCTTTGCGATCAGTAATCGCGCCGAGTTTCAGCAACGCGAGTGTCGCGACAGAATTTCCCGAAGGCTCCGCGCCGTCGTAATCCTCTTTGACTCGCAAGATCAAATCCTTGGAGCCAGCCGCGCTTTGATAAAAGCCGCCGTCGTTTGCGTCGTAGAATTTCGAGATCATCGTTTCCGAAAGGGCGAGCGCGAAATCCAGATGCTTCGATTCGAGCGTGGCCTCATACAAATCGATGACGCCGGCGAGCAAATCTGAATACGCGTCCAGCAGTTGAACGGAATCGCGTTCGCCGTCGCGCCAACGGTGATAAAGGGTTTTTGTTTTGGCGTCCCATAGTTTGCTTTGCAGAAAGGTGAGATTTTTCTCAGCAGCGGCGCGATACGTTTCATCGCCGAGAACTGCGTAAGCACGCGAGATTGCGCCGAGCATCATTCCATTCCACGAAGCCAAAACTTTGTCGTCGAGATGCGGGCGAACTCGTTTTGCTCGCGCGTCGAACATTTTCTTTTTTGCGGAGGCGAGCAGCGGTTTGTCAGCATTGGATAAATCAGGATGCACGATGCTGAGGATATTTTGGTTCGGCAAAGGATTTGGATCGCTGTGATCGACGAAGTTTCCTTCCTCGGTAATTCCAAAGTAACGGATGGCGACATTGAATTCTTCAACCGTGAGTAGTTTTGACAACTCGGATTTCGTCCAGCAGTAGAATTTTCCTTCCTTGCCTTCGCTGTCGGCGTCTTCGGCGGAAAAAAATCCGCCATCAGGATGCGTCATGTCACGAAGAACGTAGGCGATGATGTCTCGTGCCACGTCAGCATACTTCTTTTCACCGCTGACGAGAAACGCGTCGAGATACAGATTCACAAGCTGCGCGTTGTCGTAGAGCATTTTTTCAAAATGCGGGACAAGCCATTCGGCATCGACGGAGTAACGAGCGAACCCGCCGCCGAGTTGATCGTTCATTCCACCCGCCGCCATTTTGTCGCAAGTGTACAAAACCATTTTAACCGCTTCGTCATCGTGCAGACGAACGCCGGTGCGCAACACGAACGCGGGCAGACTCGGTCGTGGAAATTTCGGCGCGCCACCGAAGCCACCGTGGTGTGGATCGTATTCGGCCTTAAATTGCGACGCCGCGTTGTAAAGAATCGCTGGAGATAAAATCACGTTGCTATTGGTCGATTGCGACGTGAATGAATCCAACTTCTGATGCATGTCCTCGGCGGAAGCGGTCACGTCGTCACGGCGCGTTTTCCAAACCTCGGCGATTTGCTGGAGCAATTGTGTGAAACTGGGGCGACCATATTTCGCTTCGGGCGGAAAATAAGTTCCGGCGAAAAATGGTTTTAAATCCGGCGTGAGAAAACAATTGAGCGGCCAGCCGCCTTGCCCCGTCATCGTCTGCGCGGCGGTCATGTAAATTTTATCCACGTCTGGACGCTCTTCGCGATCCACCTTGATGCTGACGAAATGTTCGTTGAGAAATTTCGCGACGGTTTCACTTTCAAATGATTCGCGTTCCATCACATGACACCAATGGCAAGTCGAGTAGCCGATGCTCAGGAAAATCGGTTTGTTCTCGGCGCGCGCTTTGGCAAATGCCTCGTCACCCCACGCAAACCAATCGACGGGATTGTGTTGATGCTGCAGGAGGTAAGGGGATTTTTCGCGAGCAAGTCTGTTGGTGTGGGCGTGAGCTGAAGAGTTGGTGGACACGATAGTTTTGTTTTGTTTGTTTTGTTTTGAGCAACCGTTCGCGACCAGCAGAACGATCAGCGCGACAGACAATTTTCTGATGACGGACACTGTGAAAACATAATCTGAGAGAGACTTCGGGCAAGGGAAAGTATGGCACTGCCTATGCGCGTCATGGAAAAAACTTTGAAGTTTGAAGGTCGAACTTTAAGTTCTCGCGATGCTTTCAGAGAAACCGTGGAAAACTGAATCCGTCGTGCGCCTTATGCTCGGAGTTTTCGCAACGTTATGCATTGGCTTTTTGGCGGCGCAAGCCATCGTGAGTTTTCTTCCGGGTTTATCAGACGAGAATTCCAAACTTTTGAGCATGGCGTTGGTCACAGTTTCGTTTCATGGAGCGGCGCTGTTCTGGATCGGCTTTTTTTTGAAAGCGGAAAATATTACCTGGACCGAAGCGTTCGGTTTCAAATCGCCCCGAGTTCTTCGGGCCGCGGGTTTGGCGATTCTTTCTGCAATTCTGGTTCTACCGGTCGCTTGGGGACTGCAGCAGCTCTCGGCTTGGGTGATGGAAACGATTGCTGTGAAGTTCGGTTTGACCCATCTCAAGCCCGAAGCACAGCAAGTGGTTCAGGAGATTCAAAAGGGCGGCGTATCGCCGTTTCAACACATTTATTTTGCCGTGATTGCTTTAATAGCGGCACCAATTGTTGAAGAAATGCTCTTTCGCGGAATTCTTTATCCGACGATCAAACGAGCTGGTTACCCGAAACTCGCGTTGTGGGGCACATCGATAGTGTTTGCACTCATTCATCAAAACATTGCCGCATTTCTACCTCTCATAGTTTTTGCGATCATCTTGACGATGCTTTACGAAGACACTGGAAATCTGCTGGCGCCGATCATTGCGCACAGTTGTTTTAACACCGCGAACTTCATCATGCTGTTGTTTGCCAAACATTTTATGCAACTTACTCCGTGAACGAATTCGAACTGATTGCACAACTTACAAAATCTCTTGTTGGCAACAAATCTGTCGTGGTGGGAGCAGGGGATGATTGCGCCGTGCTTGACCTTGGTTTGCCGGGGAAAAGGTTGCTCTTCAAAACGGATGCGGTCGTGGAAGGGTTTCATTTCACCACGGAAACGCCTCCGGAAAAGATCGGGCGCAAAGCGTTGGCGCGTTGCCTGAGTGACATCGCGGCCATGGGCGGAACCGCGACGGCCGCGCTGGTGACGTTGGCGTTGCCCAAAACGTTCGAAACAGAATTCGTGCAGAAGATTTACGATGGCATGAATCAGATCGCTGCCGAATATGAAGTGGCGATTGTCGGTGGTGAAACGACGACAAACCCCGAGCGCATTTTGATTTCAATTTCGCTCATCGGAACGGTGGACAGCGAAAAGTGTTTGCTGCGCTCCGGCGCAAAAGCAGGAGACGCGATCTTTGTTTCCGGCGAATTAGGCGGCTCGTTATCCGGCAGACATTTGGATTTTGTGCCGCGCCTGAAGGAAGGTCGCTGGCTGGCGGAAAACTTTTCGGTTCATTCGATGATCGATGTCAGTGACGGACTTGCCGGAGATTTGCGTCACATTTTGCAGGCCAGTCACCTGGGCGCAGAAATTCTGGCCACCGCAATTCCGATCAGTCGCGCAGCAAAATTGCAGGCGCGCGCGGAATCGTCGGCCAAACCGCCGCTGCTGGCAGCTCTCACCGATGGCGAGGATTTCGAATTGCTCTTCACGCTCGCGAGTCGCGACGCGGTTCCCCTGGTCGATTCCTGGAAAAAACAATTTCCCAAAGTGCGACTGAGTTGCATTGGAAGAATTGTGAAAACGCCTGGCTTGCATCTCCGCGATCACAATGGTGTCCGACCGCTCAACATTCATGGCTACGTTCATTTCGCATAATCCCGCCGACACCGAATCGCTGGGCGAAGAATGGGGACGCGCCGCGCAAAGCGGTTGGGTCATCGGACTTTCTGGCGACTTGGGCGCGGGCAAAACGCAATTGATCAAAGGACTGGCGCGCGGCCTTGGCGTGACGGAACGAATCCATTCGCCGACGTTTGCGCTGCTGAACGAATATTCCGGCGGACGCTTGCCGTTATATCACATTGATCTGTATCGATTGGAAACTCGCGAACAAATCATTGGAGCTGGGTTAGAAGAATATTTTTACCAGCCGCACGGAGTGGCGGTGATTGAGTGGATCGAACGATGGGGAACAAAGGATGCAAATCAATCGGTGCGTCGGGTGAAAATTGAATCAATCGATGAGAAGACGCGACGAATCACCTATGAAGATATTGGCCGTTGAATTTTCTTCCGAGCGAAGAAGCGTCGCTACTGTTGAAAAGCAAGGCGACGCCGAGCCTCGTTTGCTTGGAGAAGCGGAAGAAGTCGGCGGGCGAAATGCGCACGCCTTCGCACTTGTCGAGCAGGTTCTGCAACAGGCCAAAATGGAGCGGGAGCAAGTTGACTGTATTGCGGTGGGATTAGGGCCGGGTTCGTACGCAGGGATTCGCGCGGCGATCGCGCTGGCCCAAGGCTGGCAACTCGCCCGCGAGATCAGGCTGGTTGGAATCAACAGTGTCGAATGTTTGGCGGCACAAGCTCAGCGAAACGGAATGCGCGGCCGAATCAACATCACGGTCGATGCCCAACGAAATGAATTTTATCTGGCGACCTACCACCTCGACGAAAGCAGCTTCACGGAAGTCGAACCGCTTCACCTCGGTTCCCGTGCGGAAGTGGAAAATCGAATCGCCGAAAAACAAATGGTGATTGGCCCGGACGCAGCGCGTTCCATGGTGGGTGCGGCAGATTTGTTTCCCACCGCAGCCGAACTGGGACGACTGGCGTTTGGAAAAACTGTTTTTGTTTCCGGCGAAAGACTGGAACCGATCTACCTGCGGGAAGTCAGCTTTATGAAGGCCCCGCCGCCGCGTCTCATTTGATCCAACAAAGCGTCAAACTTTCTTAACGAGAACGGCTTTGTTCTTCTTAAGATATTCCTGGACGGTCCCGATTCCACCGAGGCTGATGGGGACGCGTTTTTGATTTTGATACAGGCGATAATGGGTGAGGGTTTTCCCCACTTCCATAATCTCAACGTGAGTATCGTTCATTTTCCAGAGTTGGCCTTTGACGAGAGGTTCGATACGGCTTTTTACCTTCATAGGATTTCCTGTGCGGCGCGCATCCTACTTGAACGTGCCGTTTTAGCAATTGAATAGAAGGCCAGGCGATCAAACCCGTTTCGGGTCTCTGCCCATGGACATTTCAGGTTGTTGGACGCGCATATTGCGAGACGTTGAAGGGAATAATTCAACAAGGAAAAATTATGAAAAATACATTTATTTGCGGGTTGGCCGCGCTCGGCTTACTCATTTCCGGCTCCAATTCCGGGTTCGCCCAAAATGGCGAGCGCGTTTACCTCCGAGATCTGCCGGAACCGGTGAAAAAAACCATTCGCGCCCAACAACGAGGCGATGACGTCAGAAGAATTGAGAAAACCACTCGCGACGGACGGTCCGTTTATGAAGTTCTCCTGGATCGGTCCGGCGCAAACAAAACTTTTTACGTGGCAGAAAATGGTTCAGTGGTGAGTGCCGCTGTGGCGAAAGCAACAACCGAAGGAGCGGACTCGCAGCTCGCGAATCTACCCAAACCGGTTCAGCAAACCTTTAAGCGCGAAGCAGGGTCGGCGAAGATTTCTGACATTGATAAGAATTCTGTTCGAGGCGAAACCGTTTATGAAATCGAATTCACGCGTGATGGGAGAAGTGAAGAGATCTCCATCAACGAGGATGGATCGCTTGCCAGGACGCGTCTTACTAACCAAGAGCGTGATAAAAGAGGTAGTTCAGCAGCGACGGAATCCAGCAATGAGGACGCCCAGGCTGGGTTCGACCGGCCATTGGCTGCAACCAGAAAGGTAGATTTCGAGGATCTTCCGAATGCCGTAAAACGCGCGGCTCGCGGCCAAGCTGGTTCCAACCGGATTGAAGATGCCGAACGTGGAACGATGGATGGGAAAATTATTTATGAAATCGCGTTCAAAAAGGGTGGAGAACACAACGAGGTTCGCATCGCCGAAGATGGTTCTATTGTTAACCGCGTTTCGGGGTCGAATATTCGTTTGCCCGGGGCCTTGAGTGTCGAAGAAGTTCCCGCCCGAGTACGTAGTGCTATTCGAGATCAGGTCGGTTCTGGCGAAGTAAACGACATCGATAAGAAGACCCTGGACGGCAAAACTGTTTACGAAGTTGGTTTCAAGCGGGAAAAAGGTGGGGCGCAACAGGAAATTCAAATTGCCGAAGACGGAACCGTAATCAGGGAACCGGCTGGAGCTGAACAAGATCAGGATTAAAGCCCGAGCCACAGTCAAGGTGTTCGGCCAGTTTTTGACAGTTCCCAACTAACAATATTCGCTTTGGGCAATCCCGCCCAAAGCGCGTTGGAACTTCAGTTGATGCACTATTTCGACGATTGACACTCGAATCTTCATTGTTATCTTCTCGCTTCCCGTTGCGGAAGGCCGCGCGGTTCGTTGACCCAGCCAGATGCTGTGCGACACAATTTATTGAGGAAAAATGAAACGCCAATATCAACCATCGAAAATGCGCCGCAAACGGCAACACGGTTTTTTGAATCGCAACGCGTCTAAAAGCGGCAGAGCTACCCTGGCAAATCGCCGCCGCGTCGGTCGAAAGCGGTTGACCCCGGTTTAATTTCATCATGGACGTCGAGCCGTCTTGCTCGTTGGTCTTCCCGCGTTCCAGTCGTATAAAATTGGCGCGCGATTTTCTCCAGGCAAAAAGTAAAGGGGATCGAGCGGTTTGCGGTTGTTTAATTGCGAACTGGCTATTGCTTCCTGAAAATTCCCCGACGCGTCTCGGCGTCGTTACGAGCAAAAAAATTGGCAACGCGGTCAAACGCAGCCGGGCGCGGCGTTTGTTGCGAGAAAGCTTTCGTTTGCATCAACACGATTTCAAGCAACCAGTGGATTTAGTTTTGGTGGCGCGTAATTCAATCGTCAGAAAGTCTTTTAGCGAAGTCGAAAAAGATTTCCTTCGCGCGCTCGGCAAAGCCAGCTTGTTGAAATCGTGATGAACGCGGGGCAACACATCTTAATCTTCTTCGTGCGCCTGTATCGCTGGACGCTTTCTCCTGCGAAAACTTTTCTGTTCGGCCCCTTAGGGCGATGCCGCTACGCACCCAGTTGTTCGGAGTATGCTTTGGAGTCGCTGCGACTTCACGGCGCGCTTTGCGGAAGTTGGTTGGCCCTGAAACGAATCTGTCGTTGCCATCCATGGGGCGGCTGCGGACACGACCCGGTTCCTTCCGAGTTCAAAAATCACACTTCAAAATTTAAAACTGCCTTTCATGGATCGTAAATCTGTCATTGTCCTGGTTGTTTCCTTCGCGCTGATTTTGCTATGGCCGAAGATGATGAATCAGCTTTATCCGCCACCGCCCAAAAGCACGAACCTCGTAACTACCGCCACCAATCAATTGGCCACGACCAATATTTCTGCGCCAACGATTGCTGCGGTCGGAACGAATGCAGCCGCGATTCCTCAAATTGAAAAAGACGCACCGGAAAAGTTGTTGGTGGTCACGAATGACAACGCGCTTTACACGTTTACGTCGCATGGCGGCGCTTTGAAATTCATTGAACTGCGTAAATATCCGCAAACCATCGACTGCGAAAAAACCAATGCGGGACCACAATTGATGGCCAGTCTGAACAGGCATGCACCGGCACCTATCCTCGCCTTGACGGATGGATCTGTGGCGGAGAAAGGGTCTTTCAATCTCACCAGATCAGGAGACACCGTCCGTGCCGAGAGAACATTGGCCAGCGGGTTAGTTGAGATCAAAGAGTTCCAGATCAGCTCAAACTATTTGCTGAGCGCGAAGGTTCGTTTGGAGAATCGTTCGGCGCAAACCATCGTCGTCCCGGGTCACGAGTTGGTCGTGGGAACAGCGACTGCGGTCCGCACCAACGACGCGCCCATGACATTGGGAGCATTTTGGTTCAATGGCGAGAAAGCGGTGCATGTCGATGAAGGTTGGTTTGCCAATAAAACGTTGGGCTGCATTCCCGGCACGCCGCGCGAAGAATTCTCTGGCGGGACGAGCAACGTGGTTTGGGCTGCGGTGCATAATCAATTTTTCACGCTGGCGGTTATTCCAAAAGAAGCTGCGCCGAAAATGGTTTCGCGATTGGTTGTGCTTCCGGCCCCCACAAATTCGATCACCACGTTAGCGCCGTTGAAAGCGATTCAGACCTCGCTGGCCTATCCGAGTCTGACGTTGACCGCAAATCAGGGAATGGAGCGGCAATACACGATCTACGCTGGACCGAAGGAATATAATCGTTTGGCGCGCATCGGCGATGATCTCAAAAACAAACTCGATCTGTTGATGAACTTCGGCTTCTTCGGTTTCTTCGCGAAGATGCTTTTGCTTTCCATGAATGGATTGCACGCGCTCGGGCTGACCTACGGTTGGGCGATCGTGGCGATCACCGTCATTATTAAATTGCTGTTTTGGCCGTTGACCAACGCGAGCACGAAGTCGATGAAGCGGATGGCGGCCCTGCAACCGCAGATGAAAGCGATTGCGGACAAATACAAAGACGATCCGGCCAAGAAAAATCAGAAGACGATGGAGTTCATGAAGGAGAACAAGGTCAGCCCGCTCGGCGGATGTTTGCCTATGCTTTTACAGATTCCGGTGTTCTTCGGGTTTTACACCATGTTGCAAAGCGCGATCGAATTGCGCGGCGCAAGTTTCCTTTGGGCCTGCGATTTGTCTCAGGCTGACACGGTAGCCCATATCGCCGGATTCCCAATTAATCCGAGGCCGTTGTTGATGGGTGTCACCATGCTTTTCCAAGCGCGTTTGACTCCGATGTCGCCGGGGATGGATCCAATGCAGCAGAAGATCATGAAATACATGCCGCTCATGTTCATGTTTATTCTCTACAAAATGTCGGCTGGATTGACGCTTTACTGGACGGTGCAAAACTTGTTAACCATTGCGCAGATGAAGTTGACGAAAACCGATCCGACGATTGGTCAAACGAAACTGGTTGCTCCTGCGAAGCCCAAGTCAGTTACTCCGAAAAAGAAGAAATAACTCGAGTCTAAAACTTTATGGCACTTCAACCCAAAGATACTCTTGAACAATTGCTCCGTTCACTCGGCTTCGACGCCACCGTGGAAGAACAATCGATGGATGACGGTGTTTTTCTCGACGTCAAAACCGAAGATTCAGGCCGCTTGATTGGACGCCAGGGCCAAACGCTTTCGGATCTGCAATACATCACGAACCGCATTTTGTTTCAGCAGGACCAGAGCGCGCCAAAAGTCGTGGTGGATGTCGGCGGCTATCGCGCGCAAGCCCGCGAAGCGCTCGTGAAGAAAGCGCAGGAAGCCGCGGAGAAAGTTCGTCGTTGGGGTGACGTGGTGGAACTTGAACCGCTGAGCGCATTTGATCGCCGCATTATTCACAATGCTTTGAAGGACGATCCCGGGATCGAGACGCAAAGTGTCGAAGTCGAAGGAACGAATAAGAAGGTGATTTTGCTGCGGCCGAAGCACTGAGCGTCGGAGCGCGGACTTCCTGTCCGCCACTCGCATTTCCTAAATTATTTTCGCGCGGACAGGATGTCCGCGCTCCGTTTAATACTTCGGCACGTTGTGATCGATCTCATCTGACCACGAGCTGATTCCGCCTTTGACGCTCTTCACGTATTTGAATCCCTGCTCGCGCAAAAATTTTAAGGCCTTCATCGAACGCACGCCACTTTTGCAGTGCAAATAAATTTGCTGATTCGGATCGAGTTCAGTGAAACGTTGCGGTAAAGAACCGAGCGGAATTTGCGGCACGCCATTGATGTGCGCAATTTCGTATTCGTCGGGATCGCGAACATCCACGACTTTAATATTTAACTTCGGATCGTCCAAAGCGTGTTTCATTTCCTGGACGGAAACTTCGTCGGGATTCACTCCGGGATTCACAGGTTCACTCGGGATGCCGCAGAAAACTTCGTAGTCAATCAGCTTGGTGATGCTTGGATTTTCTCCGCACAACGGACATTGCGGATCGCGACGCAATTTCAGTTCGCGAAACTTCATGTCGAGCGCGTTAAACAAAAGCAAACGTCCAATGAGCGAACTGCCTTTGCCGAGTGCGAGCTTCAAAATTTCCGTGGATTGGATGCAGCCAACGATGCCCGGCAACACGCCAAGCACACCGCCTTCTGCACAACTTGGAACCATTCCAGGCGGTGGCGGTTCGGGATAAAGACAGCGATAACACGGTCCGCCTAAATGCGGTGCGAACACACTGGCTTGTCCTTCAAAACGGAAAATTGAGCCGTAAACATTCGGCTTCTTCAGCAACACGCAGGCGTCGTTCGTCAGGTAACGCGTGGGAAAATTATCCGTTCCGTCAACCACGATGTCGTATTGCCCGATGATTTCCAACGCGTTCTCGGAAGAAATTCGCGTGTTATGAACGACCACTTCAACATTTGGATTAATACGCTTAATTGAATCCCGAGCAGAATCCGTTTTTGGACGACCAACGTCTTCGGTGCCGTGAATGATCTGGCGTTGCAGATTGGAAAAATCAACGACATCGAAATCCAGTAAACCAATTTTGCCAATGCCAGCTGCAGCTAGATACATCGCAATGGGCGAGCCAAGTCCGCCCGCGCCGATGCAAAGGACGCTGGTAGAACAGATTTTTTTCTGACCGGCCAAACCGACTTCGGGAAGAATCAAGTGGCGCGAGTAGCGGCGGATTTCGTCGTTGTTCAATTGCATAAATTCAAGAGCAGTGAGGTTATTGCACGCCGTAAATAAATCAAGGAGGGGAACTACAAATGCTGGTATCTGGAAAGAGATCGGGCTTTAGATCCCCGTTTCAAGAAGAATCTATTTCTTCGAAACTTCTCGGAGAAAGCAGTTTGAGTTTGAGCTAATCGATGCTGGCAACCTATCATCCGCGGGTGATTTCTAATGCAAAGACAACGGCGGCCATCCTGCGAAAGCAAACTCCATTGCGCCCGACACTGGCGATGGTTTTAGGAAGCGGATTTCAACACGCACTGAGCCAGTTCGACGTCAGTATAGAAATTCCTTACGGCCAACTTCCCGGATTCGTGTCGGTCGGGGTCAGCGGCCATGCGGGCAAACTGGTCATCGGCCTTGTCGGGAAAACACCGGTTCTTGTGCTGAAAGGACGGACGCACTTTTATGAAGGACATGAAATGGATCGAATCACATTTCCGATTCGGGTTCTCGCCGAGTTTGGGATTCGATCGTTGATTCTGACCAATGCGGCGGGTGGAATTAATAAGAAATTCAAAGCGGGCGATTTTATGGTGCTGGAAGACCATATAAATTTCATGGGCACCAATCCGTTGCGCGGTCCCGCAGTGCCGGGTTTGCCGCGTTTTGTGGATATGACGACGGTTTATGAGCCGAAGTTGAACGACCTTCTTAAAAAAGCGGCGAAGCAAACCAAGCTGCGTCTGCATTCTGGCGTTTATCTGGCGACTCTCGGGCCAAGTTATGAAACCCCGGCTGAGATTCGCGCTTTCGGGAGACTCGGAGCGGACGCTGTGGGTATGAGCACGGTGCCGGAAGCGATTGTCGCCAGGCAATGCGGACTGTCCGTCGCGGCGGTTTCTTGCATCACCAATCTGGCGGCGGGCCTCAGCCCAGGCAAACTATCGCACCCTGAGGTCCTGGCAATTGGAGAACAGAAGAAGATCGCTGTGGCTGAGTTCCTGAAACTCTTTTGCGAATTGTATGCGAAAAGTTAGCCAAACCCGCCTGATTTCCGCCGCGATCAAGGCTCGCGAAAGGGCATGCGCACCGTATTCCAAGTTCAAAGTTGGCGCGGCGATACTTACCGAGAAAGGTAAAATCATCTCCGGCGCAAACGTCGAAAGCGCCAGTTTCGGCCTGACCTGTTGCGCCGAACGCATTGCTTTGTTCAACGCGTTAACGAGCGGTGAGAAGAAATTTTTGGCCATTGCGGTGGTTGCGCGCATCGATGGAGGTGGAATGCCGTGTGGCGCCTGCCGTCAATTGTTGGCTGAATATGCGCCAAACGCTCTGGTTTGGGTCTGCGATTCCGCTAAACCGCAACAGGTTAAAGAGTTTACGACCAAAGATCTTCTGCCGGGTGCTTTCCTGGATTTCTCCGCTTCTGCTTAAGTTGTGTTGATGTTAGAGCGAGGCGGTTTATTCTCTATTGTGTTTTTTAATTTTTCATGAAGTCGGACATCTTCTTTCTTCTAGAAAATGCCAGTTGGCCAGTTCTGCTGGTCGAGGAAGCGGCTACAATCCGGCGTGCCAATCAAGAGGCAATTGCCACGTTTGGCCCCATCTTGGAATCTGAAAATACCCTTCTCACGGCAATTTGGGGGGCTGAAAACAGCGGGACGGCGGGAGAATTCCTCGGGAAAAATGACCATTCCTCCGGGCCGAAGCAGTTGCATTTCAAGGTGAAAGGTGGAGTAACCGTAAATTTTACGACCTATATTTCCCACACCACCCGCGACGAGCAAAAACACTTCGTCTTTCAATTGTTTGGTGATCCGCCCCCCGGCTCGGTTGAAACGAATACGGCGCACAAACAAAAGTTGGATTGCGCCCTGCAACTGGCGCGATCCGTCGCGTTGGATTTTAACAACGCATTGACCAGCATTCTGGGGCACTCCACCCTTTTGCTGACGAAGGCGGGCAAGAATGATCCTTCTCGGGGTTCACTGATGGAAATTGAAAAATCTGCCTCGAAGGCCGCAGAAATTGCCAGCGACCTGGCCGGGTTCAGCCGTCAGGAAAAAGACGTAAAAGTGCAGATGGCGGGTAATCTAAACGCTATTCTTCAGCGTGGTGTGGACGCTTTTCGCACTCCGGAACGGTCCCAGATTTCCTGGTTACTTCAATTGGAACGCAAACTTTTTTCCGCAGTCTTTGATGAGGCCAAAATGCAGCAGGCTTACGTGAAAATTTTGGAGAATTCCATTGAGGCCATCGGCAGCGCGCAGGGAACGATCACCGTTCAAACCCGCAATCTTGAATTGTCTGAACCGACCCAGGATCGGACCGCGAAGCTTGCGGCGGGAAGATACGTTTGCACGGAGATTGCTGACACAGGTTCCGGGATTGATCCTGAAGTTTTGCCCCGAATTTTCGAACCGTTTTTTACGACGAAAAATACCAGCAAGCACCGCGGACTCGGGCTTGCGTGGGTTTACGGGATCGTCACCAATCACGGTGGTGGCGTGGCGGTTTCCAGCCAGCCCGGAAACGGGACTTCCGTTCGCGTGTATTTGCCAGCGCTAAAAAAACTGGTGAAAGATGTGGTGGTGGATATTGCTGATTTCAGCGGAAACCAAACGATCCTTTTCGTCGATGATGAGGATCTTTTGTTGACGATGGGCCAGATGATTCTTTCTTCCTACGGCTACGAAGTCTTGACTGCCAACAGCGGAAAGAAGGCTTTGGAAGTTTTTTCCAAAACACAAAAGCCGATTGACCTCCTGATCACCGATTTGGTGATGCCTAACATGAGCGGTCGTGAATTAATTGAGAAAGTTCGCCAGATTTCTCCGGAAACGCGTGTGATCTGCGCAAGCGGTTTTGTGCGTGCTACTAACGCGGAGGAAAATGATTCCTACATGCAAAAGCCGTTCACCAGCCAGGAACTTTTGCGCAAGGTAAAACAAACGCTCAACTCTTAACGCCTATATGCAAATCGAAAGCCTGAAAGTGTTCTGCGATTTAACAGAAACGGAGAGTTTCACGAAAGCGGCGCAGATCAACGAGATTACGCAATCGGCGGTGAGCCAGCAAATCGGTTCGCTTGAGCGTCAGTTTAAATCGCTTCTCATCGAACGGAGCAAAAAAAAATTCAGGCTCACGCGTGAAGGTCAGGTGCTTTACGAATACAGCAAACAAATCATTGGGACCTACGATTCGTTGCACCATCGTTTGCAGGAAATTAAAGACATCATTTCCGGAACTATTCGGGTCGCAACGATCTACAGCATTGGCTTGCACGATTTGCCGCCTTATTTAAAAAATTTCTTAAAGACTTTTCCGACCGTCAATGTCCACATCGAATATCGTCGCGCCAATCAGGTTTATGAGGATGTCCTGGGCAATGTCGTTGATCTCGGCCTGGTGGCGTATCCCGTCAAAGATCCGAAATTGGAACTGATCCCTTTGCGCAAAGACGCTTTGGTCATGATTTGTCATCCGAGTCATCCTCTCGCAAAGAATAAAACGGTGAAGCTGTCGCAGTTGAACAAACAAAAATTTATTGGTTTTGAGCCGGATATTCCCACGCGCAAAGCCATTGATAAAATTCTCAAGGAAAACAACGTGGAAGTGCAAACGGTGATGGAGTTCGACAACATCGAAACCGTCAAACGCGCTGTAGAGATCGAGGCGGGAATTTCCATCGTGCCTCAAGGAACGATTACTCAGGAAGTGTCCAAACAAACGCTCGCCGAATTGACGATCGAGGGGCTGGAACTGTTTCGTCCGCTCGCTGCGATCTACAAAAAGAACAAAGTTCTTTCGCCCGCGATGAAGCAGTTTCTAAATATTCTGAAGGGCTGATTCGTAGCCGCGCTCGCCAGAGCGTGACGGCAACTAACGTTCGAGACCGCCGCGCTCCGGCGAGCGCGGCTACGAGGTTTAGGATTTCAAATTTTCCGGATTCAACGGTTTCAACTCTTTCGGCAGGAAAATTCCATCTTTGCGAATCAGTTCGCCATCGAACCAAACTTCGCCGCCGCCCCATTCTTTGCGCTGGATCAAAACCATGTCCCAATGCACGGCAGAACGATTTCCGTTGTCGGCGACTTCGTAGGCTTGTCCGGGAGTGAAGTGGAGCGAGCCTGCAATTTTTTCATCGAACAAAATGTCGCACATCGGACTGAGAATATAGGGATTGAAGCCGAGGGAAAATTCGCCGATGTAACGTGCTCCGGGATCCGTGTCTAAAATTTCGTTGAGACGTTTGGAGTTGTTCGACGTGGCATTAACG
Organism: Verrucomicrobiota bacterium; assembly: GCA_038316905.1. Lineage (GTDB taxonomy): Bacteria > Verrucomicrobiota > Verrucomicrobiia > Limisphaerales > CANJXF01 > CANJXF01. The sequence goes on from JBBQAX010000011.1 coordinate 15,360, forward strand.
ATTTTGCCTTCTTTGAATTCCAGCCGCACATTCTCGAACTTTGTCCCCGAATAAATCGTTGGCGTGTTGAACTGAATGACGCCGTTCACCGAGTTTTTCACTGGGCAGGAAAAAACTTCGCCGTCAGGAATATTGCGCGTGCCCTCACACAGAATCGCATCGATCCCTTTTTTACTGAAGGTCAAATCAGTTCCCGGCGAAATAAGGCGAACATCTTTCGCTTTGCGCATCCGCTTCTGCAACGGAACCATCGCCTTCGCCATTTTTTTGTAATCCATCGTGCAGACATCGAAGTACAGATTTTCAAACGCTTCCGTACTCATGCCAGCCGCTTGCGCCATGCTCGGAGTTGGCCAGCGCAACACGCACCAACGGGTTTTGTTGACGCGGTAATTCTGGACCGGTCGCAGAACTTTGGAATACATCGCCATCAAATCACTGTTCACATCGGAGTTTTCACTCATGTTCGCGCTCCCGCGAATCGCGATATACGCCTGCATCTTTTTCATACGAAACATTTCGATATCGCGCACAAGTGCCGCGTGCTTCTCGTTTGTTTCCCGGACCACTTCGCGTGTGACGCGGCTGTGTCGAACTTCGACGATCGGTATGGCACCGACGTTCCGGGCCGCTCGCATCAACTCGACCGCGAATTCATCCGGCACATCAATCATATCGAGCAAAACGTTTTCGCCCTTCTTGAGCGCGGTGGAATATTCGATGAGAAGTTTCGCCAATTTGGTGTAACGCGGGTCAGTCATAAATTTTGAAAAACTGTAATTGAATTATCCGAAGAATCAAACTTGCGGCGGTTCTTCGCCGCGCTCAGCAAACCATTGCCGCAGGAACACCAAATCCCCTGCGTCTTTTGCTCGATGCGTGACAACTTTCATTCGCCAGAGCAGGCGGGGGGACGCAAACGGAATCGGAACGCCATCAACTTCACGAATGATGACATCTTTTGCGGCTTCGGCGTAATCGATTCCGCCCGCCGAGCGCATCAAGTCCACGAGAATTTCGTCGCCGACGCGGATGACATTGTATTTTTGAAGTTCACCCGGCTGAAGTTCGCGCACGGCGTTGTCCGGTAAAGTGGAGAGGGCGGAAAAAACTTTCGCTTCATTTTCCAGGTCTGCGGCGACAATCAAATCGACATCACCCGTTGTGCGCGGCAACCCCGCCGCAATGATGGCAAAGCCACCGACTACAACATAACAGGCTCCGCGGTGATTTAATTCACGACAGAGATGCGCAAGATCGGCTTCAAGAGGCGGGCGGCTGGTCAGCTCTCCGGCAGGCCGCTGCGCGCCAGCATTTTGGTCATCCATTCGTCTGCCTCCTCATGAGTTTTGAAGCGATACACTCCCCTCGGCCATCGGTATTTGAAAGTCTTGTGAAGCTTCGCGGCGGTTTCCTGCAATCCCATTCCAGCTTCCCAGCCCTCCGGTGATTTCGTGCGCCGACCGACGAAGCGATCAATCTTTTCTTCGACGTTGATGAAGGGTTGTTTCAAGGGCGCTTCAGCATAGACGCGATGCAGGGCAAAGCAAGTTAACCGCGCTTTTCACGTTGTCGGAAAACTCGTTCTCGTCTTTTGATTTCTCCACGCAACAATTCTTCGGTTGACCATCCTTTGCTCTGCGCTAATTCCGTCAATGTGAACAGTTCCTGAGCCAAGGCGATTTTGCTCAACTTGCGAGCGTCTTTTGGAGCGACAAGCAACTTCGCTTTGCGCGCTTTCTTCACGAGCTTTTCCGCGCGCAGCAGGGCAGGGAGATGCTTCGGAATTCCGTCGAGAGCGGAAGCGCGTTCGTGTTTGGTTCCGTGCTTTTCGGCGCGTTTGATTTTCTCCCAGTTCGCCCAGACCTCATCGACATCCTTAACTTTGGTGGTTCCGAAAACATGGGGATGGCGGCGGATCAATTTATCGGTGATGTGGCGTGCGACCTTCTCGAAATCAAACGCGCCGCGTTCCTGAGCGAGTTGGCAATGGAAGATCACTTGCAGCAATAAGTCTCCGAGTTCTTCAGCGAGTTCGTGGTCGTCGCCAGCTTCAATGGCGTCGATCAGTTCATAAACTTCTTCGACCGCGTGGAAACGCAGCGTCATGTGATTTTGTTCGCGATCCCACGGGCAACCTTCCGGGGAACGGAGTTTTGCCATAACGGTGAGGAGATCAGTGATGGCGGCGGATTTTTTCATTTAAAGAAACATCGAACATCCAACATCGAACGCTGAATGCTGAATGCTGAATGCACTTCGATGTTCAGTGTTCGATGTTGGATGTTCAATGTTCACAAAATCACTAAATTATCTCGGTGAATGACTTCGGTGCGTGGCAGATCGCGGGTTTTCAACGCGTCAGAACTGAAAAACGAAATGCCTCTGGCGAACTCTGTTCCATTCGCATCGCAAACTCGCACCACATCGCCGGCTGCAAAATGGCCTTCGCATCTGGTGACGCCGGGTGGCAACAAACTGGTTCCTTTTTCACGCAACGCTTCTTTGCAGCCGTCATCCACGTAAACAGTTCCGCGTGTGGAATGGAAAAATGCGATCCAACGCTTTCGCCCAGGAAGTCGGTTTGGTTGCGGAATGAAAAGCGTTCCTTCGTCTCCACCGTTCAAAATAGCCGCGAGCACATCCTTCTTTTGGCCCGAAGCAATCACGAGCGGAATCCCAGCGCGTGCAACAATTTTTGCCGCCTGAACTTTTGAAGCCATTCCGCCGACCGCCGTGTCGCTCGTGGTTCCGCCCGCAGTTTTTTCAAGCGCTTCGTCAATCTGTTCGATTATAGAAATCGTTTTCGCAGTCTCTTTCCCGAAGTTTTCGATCACCCCATCCACAGTGGTCAAAATGACAAGCAAGTCCGCGGGGAGCAAACAAGCGACGAGCGCGGAAAGTTTGTCGTTATCGCCGAATTTCAATTCTGTGAACGAGATCGCGTCATTTTCATTGATGATCGGAATGACGCCATGTTGCAGCAATTTTACGAGCGTGTTGCGCGCGTTGAGATGACGTTCGTGATGTTGAAGATCGTCATGGGTGAGTAAAACCTGAGCAACATTGAGATCGAATTCGGCGAAAAGTTTCTCATAAGTTGCCATGAGCCGCGATTGACCCACGGCTGCGCACGCTTGCATCTCCGCCAGTTCCGCCGGTCGCTTTTTATGGCCCAAAACTCCCATGCCCGCGCCAACCGCGCCGGAAGTGACGAGCACAACTTCCTTGCCCGCTGTCCGCAAAGCTGCCATTTGCGCGACGAGTTGCTTCATCTGCGCCAGGTCCGGTTGTTTTTTTGCATCCGTGAGAACGCCGGTTCCGAGCTTCACTACGATTCGACTGATGTTTTTGAGCGGTTCGCGCATCGGAGGAATTAACGGGCAAATCACGGAAGGAAAAAAGGAAAATTCCGCCAGACAACTGAGTTTACTTTCCGCTTCGAGCTTTTAGGCTTCGACCATGCGCGAACAATCATTGAAATTTCTCAAAACGCTCGTCGATACGCCCAGTCCTTCTGGACACGAATTTCGCGGGCAAAGAGTCTGGTTTGATTACGTCAAGAAATATGCCGACGAGACCTTCAGCGATTCATACGGGAATGCCGTCGCGGTGTTAAACAAGGGCGGTTCGCCTCGAATTATGCTCGCAGGTCATGCTGATGAAATTGGCATGACGGTGAACTACATCAACGATGAGGGATTTATTTACGTCAAAAAACTTGGCGGCATTGACCCAGCCATCATTCGCGCCATGCGGGTCAATATTCATTCTAAAAATGGAATCGTGCGGGGAGTCGTCGGAAATGTAGCGCCGCACTTGACGAAACTTGAAGGCGACCGAAAGCCGCCGAAGATGGAAGATCTCTTCATCGACATCGGCGTCGATAGCCGGAAAAAAGCGGAAAAACTGATCCAGGTGGGCGATCCGATCACGTTGCATCATTATTTTGAACCGTTGCGCGGCGATCTGGCGATTGCCCGCGCATTTGATAATAGAATCGGAACCTGGGCTGTCGCCGAGGCGTTGCGTTTGTTGAAAGAAGGGAAGGGGAAACTCAACGCGGAGATTTGCGCGGTCTCTAATATCATGGAGGAAGTGGGTTTGTTTGGGGCGCGGCAAATTGCTTATTCACTTAAGCCGGATGTTGCTCTGGTTGTGGACGTGACTCATGCGACCGATTATCCCACGGTCAATAAGGCTCAGCATGGCGATGTCAAAATCGGCAAAGGTCCGACGCTGACGCACGGAGGTTGCAATCATCCGGTGGTGGTGGAACGTCTTGAATCCATTGCTAAAAAGGAAGGCATCAAACTTCAACATGAAGCGATGTCCGCAACGAGCGGGACGGACACGGATGTGATTTTCTGGACGCGTGGTGGAATTCCCAGCGCATTGATCAGCCTGCCAAATCGTTACATGCATTCTCCCGTGGAACTGGTGAGCCTGAAAGACCTGGCGCAGATTCCTGTTCTGATGAGCGCTTTCGCCCTCTCCGTAAAAAAGGGAGAAGAGTTCAAGGTGCAGATTTAGTCGCGATGGTGCTTTCATTTCAGGTTGAGCTGCGTTGCGCCAAATGAATTACGACGTGATTGTCATTGGCGGTGGCGCTGCGGGATTGATGTGTGCGTTGGAAGCCGGAAAACGCGGGCGGCGCGTCGTGGTGCTCGAACATTCCGAGCGACTGGGAAAAAAAATTCTGATCTCTGGCGGCGGTCGTTGCAATTTTACGAACGTCGGTGCGAGCGCGGTCAATTACGTCACCAGTGGCAGTCCCCATTTCTGCAAATCAGCGCTCGCAGGTTTTACGGCGGCGGATTTCATCGCGTTGGTTGAGAAACACGGCATCGCTTATCACGAAAAAAAACTGGGCCAACTCTTCTGCGATTTCAGTTCCAAGGAAATCATCGAAATGCTCGAAGCGGAATGCCGCAGAGCCAAAGTCGAGATTCGCCTGAACTGTCGGGTGACGGCCGCGCAGAAAACCGCCGGGTTCGAAGTTGAATCGAATTTGGGAGCGTTCACCTCCGAGTCGCTGGTGATCGCCACCGGCGGGCTTTCCTTTCCAAAACTTGGCGTGAGCGATTTTGGTTATCGGCTCGCGGAGAAGTTTGGTTTGAAACTGGTTCCGCGTGTTCCCGGGCTGGTTCCGTTTACGTTTGCTGAAAAAGATCAGCGTTTTTACTCCGGCTTGAGTGGGATTTCGCTCGACGTCATTGCTACCGTTCCGGGTGCGAAATTCCGTGAGAACATTTTGTTTACGCATCGCGGCGTCAGTGGTCCGGTGATTCTCCAGATTTCAAATTATTGCCGGCCAAAAGAAACCATTCATCTCGATCTTTTCCCCGGAAAATCCGCGCAAGAATCGCTCGCGCTGCAACGCGCGGAAAAGAAGGAATTGGCGACTGTTTTAGGTCAATGGTTGCCGCAACGTTTCGTCCAGTCATGGTGCGAACAAAATGCGCCGTCGCGTCCGATGAACCGTTTCACACCCCGTGAACTGGAGTCGGTTGCAGCGCGTTTGCACGACTGGCCGATTCATCCCGCCGGTGACGAAGGTTACGCAAAAGCTGAAGTGACGTTGGGCGGCGTTGACACGAGTGAGATCTCTTCCAAGACGATGGAGGCGCGCCGAGTTCCAGGACTGTTTTTCATTGGCGAAGTCGTGGATGTGACCGGTTGGCTCGGCGGTTACAATTTTCAATGGGCGTGGGCGTCCGGCTTTGCGGCAGGTCAATCGGTCTAATTTTTTGTACTTTAATCGTAGGAGATTATCCGATTACCCGGTCAGGGATTCAATTCGGGAGCGTTAAGGTTGAACCGGTTTGGAACGTACGTAAAATGTCGGCGTCGAAAACACAAAATATTATGGATCATTTTTCTGTTCGCGTTCTTCTGGTCGATGACGAAGAAAACGCCTTTATCCTTTTGCGCAGGCTACTTTCTAAAATTTCTCGCAAGCAATTTCAAGTGGACTGGGCCCCCAGTTACAAGGCGGGACTTCAAGCTATTCAGCGCCAGCAACACGATGTTTACCTCGTCGATTATCGACTAGGGGTGGAAAGTGGTTTGGATCTTTTGAAGAACGCAATCGTCGCAGAAGCATCCGCCCCCATCATTATCCTTACTGGCGCGGACGATCCTAAAGTGGACTTGGAAGCGACCCGTATGGGCGCGGCTGATTTCCTTGTGAAGGATCACCTGGACGCGGCCATGCTGGAGCGTTCCATTCGTTATTCGATGCAACATTTCGCAACGTTGAAAGCATTGCGCAAAAGTCATGAACGCTTTCGTTTGCTTTTCGAGCGCAGCATGGATGCCATTTTGATCTCGGATGACGCGGGCGCAATCATCGAAGTCAACAGCGCTGCCTGCGAGTTGCTGGGCTATTCGCACGATAAGCTGCTCGAGATGCGGATGTCCGATTTGCTCCCCACGAAGTCGGGTAACATTGCCAACGATTTGCAGAATCAATCCTTCGGCGAGCTTTCGTTTTCATTGCCCATGGGCAAACGGGGCTTTGCTGAATTTTCAGCCTGTCAATTTGCGCCCAACCTGAATCTCAATATCCTGCGAGACATCACCGAGCGTCGCGACCTGGAAAAAGAGATTCAGGAGATCAGTGAAAAAGAACAGCGTCGCCTCGGACAGGATTTACATGATGGACTTGGGCAGTCGCTGACCGGAATCAGTTTCCTTACCAAAGTGCTGCAACAGAAACTCGCCTCAAAACAGATGGAGGAAGAAAAGGATGCCGCATTGATTGTGAAACTGATCAAGCAATCGCTTCTTCAAGCGCGCGAAGTTGCCCGCGGGCTTTGTCCCACCGTTTTGGATACCAATGATATTCAGGCCGCGCTTGAACAACTGTCTGAAAATCTGAAAAAGTATTTCTCGGTTTCCTCACACGCGGATTGCGATCCCAACATCAAGATTAAAGACAATGCCGTCGCTGTGCATTTGTATCGAATCGCCCAGGAAGCGACGACGAATGCATTGAAGCACGGTGAGGCGAAGAAGATTTGGATTACTCTTTCGCAGGAGAATAAGGTCGTCACCTTGCAGATCAAAGACAATGGAATCGGCTTCGCGAAAGACAGCAAAGAAAGCAAAGGAATGGGATTACGCGTCATGCATCACCGCGCACGGATGATCGGTGCGACGTTGCAGGTGGATGGAAAAAAGACCAGTGGTACGGTGATAACCTGTCGGCTGGGAAACAAAATCACCCTAAAGAAAGTTTCTTCCCAGCAAGATAAAGTGAAGCCGAAGAAACGAATTGGAAAGTTGGCTCCCATAACGAATGGCATGTAAAAGCGGGATCCAGACGTAGATCCCGCAGAGTAAATTTCACTGCTTCGAAGCGCGTTAATGATTCTCGCCTCGCGGCGTCTTAAGCATGGAGGGATCCTTGGAGGCTATCTTTTTACCATTTTGTTCTTTGAGCTGCTCTTTGCGAAGCTCAGCTTCAGCCCGCACCCAATGGTCTTGTTCGCGGCCTTCGATTTCGCCTTCTGCCTTCCAAATCTCAAATGCCCGGTTCGCAATTTCTTCGTAGGGAATAGTCATGGAGAAACATGCTCCCTGTTGGAAAATTGTCGCCCTGAATCTTCCCTGATTGCTTGCTCGGATTACAGCGTTAGGAGCAATCGGAGAATCGCGGGTAAAAAAAAGCGCCGAAGAAATATCTTCGGCGCTAGGTGTTGAACCCGCTTAAAACGCGAACCTCACACCCGCACGGAGTAAGGCGTAATCCGATCGATTATCCTTCTCTGGCCAAACATAGCGACCATCCACGAATATACCGGTGTGGCGATTCATGCGGAGTTCCAATCCGACGCCACCATGGAGTGTCCAGGTGTCAGATCCTTCAAGTTGCCGACCACCACCGCCGAACACGTATGGGGCCAAATGTGCAACATCAATTGGCAGACGGAGGATCACGCTGGCGCTGACTGCGTCCACAAGGTCATCGCCGTTATCAATCCCGAACGCGTCCGCCCCGATACCGATATTTCGTGTGAAGAAATAATTCACCCCGATACCAGCGCCCCATTTGCCGTCCCGCATCGTTGTGTCGAAGGCGTCATTAAATTTCCGTTTGTCATCGGCGAACAGGCCGAATAGATCGAAGGTTATCTCACTGTCCGGGTAGAGCCGGTCATCGGCATCATTATCGTAGGAGAAACGTTCCCGCAGGTTCCATCCCGGTGAGTCGTTGTCATAAGATGCTCCGGCTGGCTCCGTTATCGAATTGTCGTACGATTGAGCCACGGTACCCGATGCTGGTGCTTCAACGACGGTAGAACCCGGTTCAATCTCCACAATGGTTCGACCGGGAGGCACTGTGATCACAGTTGCATCCGGGGGAGGTGCCGTTTTGCCAGATGTGTCCTGTGCTTGAGCGCTCCCGACGCTAACCAACCCCACAACTGCCGCGACTATCAGTTTATTCTTTATCTTCATTTTCATCCTTTCGTTTGTTGTTCACCATTTTGCTCCCATAGAAGCATTCGATACTTGCAATACAAAAACTTACTAACGAACCCATCGCAATCGGGAGTGGTGCCTACTTTTCCATCAGGAGTTCCGCCTAAGCACTCCATTGATTACGAAAAAAAGTGAACTTAGAGGTTCTTGCACCAACAAAAAAAAGGCAGGCAAAGATACCCACCATTTTCCGCAAACTGAAACTGCTATAGTTTCGTGGAATCGCTGCGTATCCGTTTGCTGCGAGGTTCACGCTTGATCTCATCAGCAGTGGTTCGAGCGCCTTCCGACGTGACTTCACGTCACTGAATGTGTACCCGCCAAGCACCGGTTTCTTGCCCGCGTCCCTCGATGAATTTCTTGAAACGTTTTAAATCACCTTCCACACGACTCGACACCAGCCCGATTGCGTCCCCAATTTTTTCCATGGCACCTTCCGGTTCGTAATTCAGGGTCAGCGAGATGCGGGTTTCATTCGTGCCAATGGGGAAGAAATTGACCATGCCGGAATTCTTCGCTCCCGTGGTGGCACGCCAGGCGATTCTTTGATCGGGAATTTGTTCGAAGATCTCCGCATCCCACTCTTTCGTCTTCCCCGCGATCTCCGCTTTCCAATGAAGCTTTTTGTCGCCCATTTGGCGGACCTCCTCAATGCCTTCCATGAAGCGGGGGAATTCCTCAAATTGGGTCCACTGATTATAAACGGTGTTGAGCGGCACGTTGACTTCGATTGTTTTTTCGATGGTTTCCATAATTTATTAAATAGGTTTGATCTTTGTTTCAGAAAAAACCTAGTCGCGACCAATAACACCGCAATGCGGGTTTCCCCTTGTTTTCTCACGCGGTATTTCGATTAACGAAGCATTGCCGTCGCAAGCGCGCGCCCCTAGATTTTTTCCATGCCTGAACTGGCCGAAGTTGAATTCTATCGCAAACAATGGAGCAGGGGATTGAAGCAAAAAATTCGTTCTGCTCACGCCAACGGTGGAAAACGAATCTTCCGCGGCATCAACGTGAAACGCCTCATCGAAACATTGGAAGGCACAACCTTTTTGGAATCTCGCGCCCACGGAAAACAAATGCTATTTCGCTTCTCGAAGGATGTGTGGCTTGGATTGCACCTGGGAATGACCGGCAAATTGCGAAGTGAAGACGTTCCCTTCACTCCTCTGAAACACGATCATCTCGTCTTGAACCAGAAAGAACAGGCGCTCGTCTTCAGTGACCCACGGCTGTTCGGTCGCGTTCTGTTTTCAGAAGAACGCGCTGAACCGGAATGGTGGACGAAATTACCCATCAGTCTCAGTTCCGAAGCGTTCACATATCCCGTCTTCAAAACATTTCTCCAACGCCATTGCAAAGCGCCGGTCAAGGCCGTGTTGCTGTTGCAGAATGGTTTTCCTGGAATCGGCAACTGGATGGCGGACGAAATTCTTTGGCAATCGCAGGTCCATCCGCGCCTCGCTGCAGGAGAAATCGAGGCTCAGAAACTCAAGAAACTCTTCGAGAAAACCCGCTTCATCGTCCGGCAATCGCTGAAGATTATTGGTGAGGATTTCTCTGATCCGCCGAAATCATGGCTCTTTCTACATCGATGGAAAAAGAAAGCGCTTTGTCCGCGTTGCAAAGAAGTCTTGCAACACGCGACCATTGGCGGGCGAACCACCTGTTGGTGTCCAAATTGCCAGAATTAAAAATGCCCTGATTTTTTGGTGGTGAAGAACTTTTCCTTCGGCGTTTGCATTCTCCAATGGCACTTTAAGAATATGAATTTAAAAAAGAGCATTGGTTTAAACTCCAATACCTCAAGCGCGACGGATGAAAGGCTGGTTCGTTATCTGAATTTGAAACTCGCGCTGCTCGGTTGTCCGACCGTCGAGATCAGCGGCGATGGCGAATTTGAGAATATCACTTCGGCGCTGCTCCAACATCATCAGGAAACCGACCGAATTCTGGCCAACTACCTTTCTCCGGCGGATCACCGGATTCAGAATTTCATCTACGATTATCTTCAGGAAGAAGTTGCGCCGATCAAAATGCCGTCGCGCACGTTGGTCCTCGATTACCACGGATTGGCACGCACGCTTTCCCTGCCGCCGAACCGCGATTCCTTTTCGTCGGACATCGTCAGTTCCTTTCGCGTGAAGCAAGGCGTCTTGCACAATCCTCAGAGTGACCGGCGCACGACCGAAGGAATTTTCCACATCGCGGAAGGCGGTCTTCCCATTCCAGCCGATAAGATCGCGGTGCCAAAAAAAGTTTTTGGCAATCTGTTGAAACGAGCTTTCTCTCCCCCCAAAGAATTGATGCAGCTACCGTTTACATCCGCGCAGACGGAGAAAGCCGAGTGTTTCGTGTCATTATTGCTGCGTCCAGTTGTCTGTCCTGAGGTTCCCAATTTCACTTCTGAGAAATCATTGGAAATCCGGTTTTTCGCGCCCGGCAATCTGGTGAGCAATCTCGACTTCGTGGAAAGCATTTTCGGCAACGCGGGTGATCCTTATCTTCCTGAAAACGACTCCGGCTTGGACGCCGAACATTGGACCGGCCACTCGGGTTGCGTCATTCTTGCGCCGCATTTAATCCGCGTGACGAAGAAAGACGCCGGTTTGCCAGGTTGGGATAGCGCCACCGAGAAACAACGTGAATCCGGCATGTGTTGGAAAAGCGAAAGTGAACTCTACAACAACGGCAAAGCATTCAAACTTTGCGCGCGCGACAAGACAGGCGTCATCGTCACGATGATCGCGGATAATTATTTTGGCTATTGCAAGAAAGAGGTCAAAACGCAGATCAGTTTTTCTGCAAATCTGTTCGGCTTGTGCGAGGAGGAACACGCGGGTGGCGCGCTGGTTTTTCCGAGCTACGATTTGGGCGAAGAGTTTAGTGGCTTTCTCCATGTCGCGAGGCTTGAACATAATTACGAAGAAATGATTGCAGCTTACCCGGACGTGATGGATGCGCGGCCCGAAGGTTACGCCGTCGATAAACAATTTCCCGACATCATCTACGTTTCGGAGAACGTTTGTTTTGATCTGCACAAACAAACGGTGAGCTGGCCGCACGGCGACAAGGAACAACAGATCAAATTACTTCCAGGCAAAACTTACGTGCGTCCTTCGGGCTACAAAATTCACATGGGGAAAGCGTCAGGCTCCGACGCGTGGCGTCTGATTGGAACGGTCGCGGAAGGAACGCTTTGTCACAAACCGTGCACGGTTTCAGGCGGCGGAAAATCAGAAATCTCCAAACCGATTACGGACGCGATTCTCCAAGGCCCGGTCTTCGTCGCTGACTTCAAAAAGGATTTCGATTGGGTGACGCGATTGATTAATCGCAACTATGAAAATCGTTTCCGTGGACGAAAGAAAACAGATAGTCGGCTCATTCTCAGTCACGAACGTTCGCTCGGTTCTGTGATCAAATTGCTCACGCCCGCTTCCCGCGAATACACCGCTGAATACAATTCGTGGCTCGAAGGCATCCCGCAACACATCAAGGAACTGGTGTTCGTGGTGAAACGTTTTTACAAACCGGAATGGGGCGATAACTGGCGCGAACACTTCAGCGTCGATGTTATCAATGGAACGCTTGGGAACGAATTGAAGTATGAAAATCGAAAACTGGTTTCCAATTATCTGCGGGTTGGTTTCGATGACGATTCGCTCTGGCGCACGTTTGGTTTGCGCAAGGATTTTCACCCGGCTTTCAAACTGTCGCGCGAAGATGATATCACCGCGTCGGTCGTTGTTCCTGCTTCAGCTCTCCAGCATCTGAACGAGAAGGAATCCAATCCTTCCGTAAAGTTTGTGCACAATTGCGAGTATCGTTTGTTTCAGCGACCCGATGACGCAATCCATCGCGGTTACGATAAACAAACCGAAGCGGATTTCACAAAACCGGGAAATTTCTTTTCCAATTACGAGCCGCTATCAATCGAGCAGGCGCAGGCAATGATCGAAGATTCCATTGGCTTTGGTGATTTCACCGAACCGATGCAAGACCTCATTCGAGGCATGGTAGAGCAGAAAGATTCCACGTGGTTTGTTTCTTCCGCTCATCCGCGAATGATCGATGGCAAACCGTCGAAGAATCCGCGCTATCTTCAAACGCGATCCGATCTGTTGAATCCGCGCGATCGTTATCTGGTGGAAATGGCGACGCGTTTGTATCGCCGAATTCCAATCGCACAGTCCGTGCCGCTGCCGGTCAATGTGGTTGTGCCGGGGCGACGCAATAATCCTCCAAGCGCCGACGGGAAAGTTCGCTCACTCGCCGTTTACAATCCGATTCATTACATGGAGCTTCCGGAATTGTTCATGGAATTTATCAGCAGCTTGACCGGAAAATCTCCTTCAACCACTGGCGCTGGGTCAGAAGGCGCGCTCACCAAAGGTCCGTTCAATGCGTTGCCCGCGATCATTGATTTGAACAACGCGCTCGTTGGATATTTGCTGACGGGCCACGACGGCTTTGTCACTGCGGCGGGTTACGTTGGGCCGAACGCGCGCATGGACCACGACATCAGTTTGTTGATTCCCGAAGTGTGGTGTCGCATGTCCAGCGAAGAACGTTCCGCAGCATTCCTGATCAGGAATGGCTATCTAGAAAAATGCGAGGATATGGATCATGACGGGAAGAAAATTCCCTCCAGCCGCCTCGGATATCGCATCACGCCGCGTTTCGTTCGGACTTATTTTGGTCGCGTCTTCAGCCATCCGCACATGGTATTCACCGACGAAGTTCTTAAACCCGAAACGCAGGACATGGCGATCTTTGCTGACGGCATGGCGAACATTATTTCGACACACCAAAAAGTGGCGAAGAACTATTTTGAGGACGGCAGCATTGCGATGGCGTGTCCGCCGCTCCGGGCTTTGTTGCACATCATGGCGGAAGATCAGTTCGAAGGAAAAGACTTGAGCCATCCGGAAATTCGCGCGTTGTTCACCCGCGAAAATTTAGTTGCGAGTGATTGGTATGCAGAACGTCTCCGTGCGAAACAGGCGATTGATATCCAACTCTGGAAGCGACACGCCTCCTCCCTGGAAAAGTTTTTGGCGAAACCGAATTACGCGCAGGAAGCCAAGCGACTCGGAATCAGCGAGCGATTGAGCAACGCCACGAAAACCTTGGACGAAGTGAGGTCTCCCGCGTATCTGGAAAAACTGCTCGGCTCACTCGGCGCACAACCGCTTTGAGCGGACCGTGTGTGGGAGCGAGTAATGGGTGAAAAGCTAACGTTTTGTAAGTTTGATTTTCAATTGCTCAACTCAGGGGATTCCCTAATCCTGCCGCAGTTTCACTCGGTAAAAACAAGAATGGCTCCCGAACAACAGGCCCGCCAACAAATTGACGCGATGCTCATCGCAGCGGGTTGGATTATCCAGGATTACAAGGCGCTGAATCTTTCCGCAGGCCGTGGCATCGCCGTTCGTGAAGTGCCGCTGAAAACCGGTCCGTGCGATTATTTGCTTCTGGTGGATCGCAAACCCTTGGGCGTCGTTGAAGCGAAGAAAAAAGGGACAACTCTTTCCGCCATCGCTGAACAGTCTGGCCGTTATGCAACGAGTCTCCCCGATTTTCTGGCCGCTGTTGCTCCGACGAAACTTCCCTTCCTTTACGAATCAACCGGAGTCGAAACATTCTTTCGCGATGAACGCGATCCC
>JBBQAX010000012.1:0-28700 GCA_038316905.1 Verrucomicrobiota bacterium
GCGCAGAGGGGCGCAGAGAAGATAAACCTTGGCGTCCTTTGCGAAAACCTCCGCGTCCTCTGCGTTTGTCCGAAATCTCCTGCTTCGGGATTGACCACTCGAAGTTTTTAAACGAAATCTCACCCACTTTTAATCACACCCCGGCTCGCATGGATTTTAATTTTTCCATCGCAGGCGGATGTTTTTGAGCAAGCTCTCCAAAATACATCAACGCAAATGAAGAACGCACCCCAACCATCGATGGCTGGTATTTCAAGGCGTTTTCCTGAAACCACACATGCTTGGCCAAAGCGTCTTTATATCGTCCCGCAGAGGTATCGGCCTGCGCTTCTTGTAAAATTTTTTGCGGGTCAGGATTGACCGGCGGAGTGTAATCCGCCGCGTAATCCTTTTCGTAATTCATCACAACCAGAGTTGTTCCGCCCGCCAGAACCAACGTCGTGATCGCCGCAATCGCCGTCATTTTGTGAGAGTTAATCCGCTGCCAGTATGCGCTGCTGTGGTCAGTGCTGTTGTAGAAACCGCGATAGCCAATCCCGCAGGTGCAGCGCTCGCCGATTGACTCCCCAATGCCAAAGCCAACGCAGTTCCTGAGAGCGTGACGCCGCACCGAACCAGAAGAACCCGCAATTTCTCCAGCGCACGCGATACACGTTTCTGCGCGGCGTTTTCGTTGCTGCCGAACGCATCGCCAACAGCGCGAAGATCACAATGCTCGAAAAATCGCAACAGGATGGCTTGACGATCCTGGGCGTTGAGTTCGTTGATCGCCTCGTCCAAAACCGGCGCGACCTGGGCGAGGGCTTCATCACCATTTTCGTGGAGCGCATTCATTTCAACGGCTTCCCTTTCGCGATTTTGACGTCGGCGTTCGCCTCGCATCATATTTGCGGCAACGTGACAGGTGCAGCGATGCAACCAACCCCCAATCGTCGCCTCCGAGGACAAGGTACGGGCCTGACGCGCCAATTCTGCGAATACGGTTTGCGTGATTTCTTGCGCGCGGTGAACATCGCCATTGACCAGACGAGTGGCCGACGAGTGAACCATCCCGATGTAGAGATTCACCAATTCGCGAAACGCTTCCTGCGAACCTTTTTCAGAATATTCAGTGAGCAATTGTCGGTGCGGTGTCATTCTTTTCACCATTAAAGCACCGCTGAAGTTCCAAATCCGACAAATTATTTTTACTGGATTTGGTTTATTATCTTTTCCGCCTGCATAACTCGCGGCACAACTTTGGCGATGGAAAATGTTTCTCTCACATCTGCACCACCGCGCGTTTCCATCGTCATCGCCACTTACAATCGTTCCAACGTTCTCGCGCTGACCTTGCGCACGGTTTTGTGGCAGACGGTCAGCGATTGGGAAGTGCTGGTCGTGGGGGATGCCTGCACCGATGACACCGAATCCGTCGTGAAAAGTTTCAACGATCCGCGCATTCAATTCCTCAATCTGACGGAAAATTGCGGCGAACAATCTGGCCCCAATAATTTTGGAGCGATTCGTGCGCGCGGGAAATTTCTGGCGTGGCTCAATCACGATGATTTCTGGTTGCCCGACCATTTGGAACGGGCGCTGGCGGAATTGGAATCCACCCAAGCTGATCTCGTTTTCGCGTTGTGCGAACGCATCACGGCGGAATCGCACGGCGCGGTTTTTAACGCCACTCCTGTCGGCTGTTATGATCCCAGCATGTTTGCGCCGGCGTCGTGCTGGGTTCTGCGGCGCGAACTTTTTCTGGAAATTGGCCCGTGGCGTTCCGGTTGGAGATTATTTTTGGTTCCGTCTCAGGATTGGCTTTTCCGCGCGTGGCGTGCCGGGAAAAAATTATTGCTCTGTCCACATCTGACCGTTGTCGCCATCGCTTCTGACAAAAATGACAAAAGTTACGCGCGGCGCGAAGTCGATGAACACGCCGCGCTTTTCGCGCGCCTCGGCCAACCGCAAAATTTTCGCGTCACGGAATTAACCCGCCAATTGACCAACGCGAATCCCGAAGCATTGAAAGCGCAACCCGCCGATCTGTTGTTGCGCGAACTAGGCAAACGCATCGTGCGCCGATTCTGGATCGCGCTTGGCATTCATCCGGGAACGGTTCGTTACGCGTTGCGGACGCGCAAGAAAGGCGGCGGAATCGATTCGCTGCGTAAAAGACGCGGGTTGCCGCAGAAATAGCGCTGAACGTTTCTTCATTTTACAATTAACGTTTCCGCACATGGCCGAACAAAGGAAATCACTCGAGGACAAAAATCTTGGACTCTTGCCGGATGCAAAAAAGGATAACCAGGGCATTACCGCGGAATGGCAGTTTCTCCAACCAATGATCGACGGAGTTGTGCTCAAAGAAGTTCGTCACGTCCCCAAAGAAAATGGTCACCTCACCGAGATTTGGCGGAGCGAGTGGGCACTCGATACCGAACCGGTCGATCAAGTTTTCCAAGTGCTCCTCAAACCTGGAGGCGTTTCGGCGTGGCACACTCATATGACCACCGTTGACCGCCTTTTTGCCAACCACGGGTGTGTGAAAATCGTCCTCTACGATGCGCGGAAAAATTCTTCCACGTTCGGCAAATTAAATGTTTTTCGTATTGGAACTATTCGCCCGACGCTCGTGATTATTCCGCCGGGCATCTGGCATGGTGTGGAAAATATTTCCAGCGAACCGTCGCTGCTTCTGAATCTCGTCAATCGCGCGTATCGATACGAAGACCCAGATCATTGGCGACTCCCGGCGGATACAGCCGAAATTCCCTACCGCTTCGGCGACGACAAAGCCATCCGTTGATCACATCGCTGGGAGGTCTTGGATTCGAGATTTCGCAAAGATCATAAAAAAGAAATGCTAATGCATCCCTTGAAGTCGTGCTCGTGCCTTGACTCTCTCCTGGCTTGTTAATGCGACCCAGCGAAAGCCGATTCGCCGCTCGCGTTTGAAGCGGTGATAGCGAAAAAGTGGGTTCCACTTTGCTTAGGAAGCACCACTGAAAGATTTGTTCCCACCACGTTGGTCAAAACTTGCCACTGACTGACTGGAACATTGATGTCCGTCGAATGGTAAATTTTGAAAAGCAAAGTCGGGCTCAACTGGTCGAGCGGATAATCCCACTCCAGTTTCACCTTCGATGTTTCAGAAGGGGGAACGATCGCCGCCGATGCAGTTATCGAAGCCAGCAAAATCAAAGCGAGAAAACGTTTAGAAATTTTGCAGATGGAATGGTTCATAGTCTCCTGCCAATCCTGTTTGCAAAAGCCGTGCCGACATTTCATCGCGAAAAAAAGTTCGAAACTTCATTTCGTGTAAAAAACATTTTCTCCATTCGAATTTTTTAAACTTTTCTGAATACGAAACGGCGTCGTTGACAGAACCCCTTGAATTGCAGTTTCCTCCGACATTGACTTATGAACTTCAAAATTTTTCTCGCCATGATTTTATCCGGAACAGTTTTCAACGGCGTCGCTAAAGAAAAAATAGCGGCTACGTCACAAAGCGATGCGTCACGCCTCGTGCATATCGAAAAACTGTTGCGCGATGTTCCTTTGATTGACGGTCACAACGATTTGCCATGGCAGTACCGCAAACTCGGGAACGTGATGAATGCGATTGACCCGACGCGAGACACGCGGGGCTTGAAATTAGTCACCGACTTTCCACGGTTAAAAAAGGGTGGCGTGGGCGGACAGTTCTGGTCGGTTTATATCCCGCCCACGATGATGGGTTCGGTCGCCGTGCGGGCCGTTCTGGAACAAATCGACGTGGTGCATCAACTTGTAGCACGCTACCCGAACGAACTCGAACTCGCGCGCACGGCCGATGACATCGAACGCATTCATCACCAGGGAAAAATCGCTTCACTGATCGGAATGGAGGGAGGACATTCCATCGACAACTCGCTCGCGATGCTGCGCATGACGCACGCTTTGGGCGCGCGTTACATGACCCTGACGCATTCAAAGTCACTCGACTGGGCGGATGCCGCCGGTGACATTCCCAAAGTTCATGGCTTGAGTGAATTTGGCGAAAAAGTTGTGCGTGAAATGAATCGTCTTGGGATGCTGGTCGATGTCTCGCACGTGAGCGATGAAACCATGGCGGCTGCCATTAAAATCAGCAAAGCTCCCGTGTTTTGTTCTCATTCGAACGCGCGCGCTCTCTGCGATGTTCCGCGGAATGTTCCAGACGATTTGCTCAAGGCCATTGGCAAGAGCGGCGGTGTCGTGATGGTGAATTTCGTTCCCGGTTTTGTGAGTGAAAAGGGACGCTTGTATGCAGCGGCAAGACAAGTTGAGGAAGATCGGTTGGAAAAACTTCCCGGCACCGACGAAGCCAAAGTTGATGCCGGCATTGAGGCATGGCGCGCGACACACCCAGCCCCGAAAATCACTTTGAGTGACGTGGCGGATCATATTGATCACATCCGCAAAATCGCCGGCGTGGATTCCGTTGGACTCGGCGCGGATTACGAAGGCTTCGGTCATCCTCCGTTGGGATTGGAAGACGTTTCGTGCTATCCCGCCCTGCTCGCTGAACTTTCCCGAAGGGGTTACACGGATGATGAAATCAAGAAGATTGCCGGTTTAAATATATTGCGGGTGATGCGAGCGTCCGAGAATGTGGCAAAAGATTTACAACCAGCGCCGTGACGCTTCGGTTGGTGAACCCCTGCCTCACAATCGGACGAGCGTTTCGTGGTCTGCACCTCATCCCAAACTCTATTGATATTCTTGGATTAAAACTTTATCATTCCCCTGTGCCCAACGTGAAAATGAAAGCGATTTATCGAATACCCATTTGCCATCGCAATCATGCGGCCCGCACACAAGGCTTCACTCTCGTAGAACTACTGGTCGTTATAGCAATTGTTTCCATTTTGGCATCCTTGCTTTTGCCAGCTTTGTCTCGGGCCAAGGAAAGCGGACGACGGGCAGTGTGCCTGAGCAATCTTTCGCAAATTCTGAAGGCCTGCACGATGTATGCGATGGATAATGACGACAAATTCTTTGCGGCAAAGGATGGCTCCGTCCAGATTGCACTCAATCCCATCGATCAAAAAGCTGCGGTCGCCGCTGGGTTGTTTGGCAAGATGTGGACCTGTCCGAACCGTCCCGGTTTTCCGGTTCTTGATCCCGCTAACAATCAATGGCTGCTTGGTTATCAATACTTTGGCGGGATTACCAACTGGAATACACCCCGCGGAAACTTTCCGTCACGAAGCCCCGTCAAGCTCACCAGCGCCAATCCTTTTTGGGTCCTGGCTGCGGACACGACCATGAAAATTGATCTTAAATGGGGCGGAGGGACATCTATGTTCCGTGACATGCCGCCACATAGCGATTCCAAGAAGGTTCCGGACGGCGGGAACCAGGTCCATATTGACGGTTCAGCGCGCTGGGTGCCGTTTGAAAAAATGTATTTTGTCCATAGCTGGAGCGCCAACTATCCGAAATGGGCCCATAGTTCACGTCAGGCTTTTTTCTTTCAGGAAGACCTCGGCGAATATGGCAAACGTGAACCGATCCGGGCCAATTCGGCGAAATAATCTGAGTTCTCCAATAATGAAATATCGCCGCTTCGGTCGCACTGAGCTTTCCATGCCCGTCATTTCCTGCGGCGGGATGCGTTACCAGTTTGGGTGGAAGGATGTCGATTCGTCCGAAATTCCCGCAGAGAACCAGAAGAATCTTGAGGCAACCATTCAACGAGCCATTGATCTTGGCATTAATCACATCGAAACCGCTCGCGGCTACGGCACTTCGGAAATGCAACTTGGGAATATTCTTCCGAAACTGAAACGCGATCAAATTATCGTTCAAACCAAAGTCGCGCCGTATCAGAACCCTGAGGATTTTCTGAAAACCTTCGAGCGATCGATGGATTATTTGAAACTCGATTACGTTGATTTGCTTTCGCTGCACGGGATCAACCATCGCGAGTTGCTCGATTGGTCGCTCAGGAAAAACGGCTGTGTCGCCGCCGCCCGCAAATTGCAAAAGCAAGGACGCATTCGGCATCTCGGATTTTCAACCCACGCCACCACTGACGTCATTTTGGATGCGGTCAACAGCGGCGAGTTCGATTACGTGAATCTTCACTGGTACTTCGTGAATCATCTGAACTGGCCCGCGATTGAAGCCGCGAAAAAACAAGACATGGGCGTTTTCATCATCAGTCCGAATGACAAAGGCGGAAAGCTGTATGAACCACCGCAGAAGTTGGTTGAATTTTGCGCGCCGCTCACGCCAATGCAGTTCAACGATCTTTACTGCCTTGCGCGACCCGAAGTCCACACGTTGAGTTGCGGCGCAGCACGTCCTGGAGATTTCGACGAACATATCGCGGCGCTGCAATTTTATGATTCAGCACAGGAAACAATCGCCCCAATTGAGCAGCGCCTGCGCGCCGAAATGGAACGCGTTCTCGGTCGCGATTGGTGCGAGCGTTGGTTTGAACAACTTCCGAATTACATCGATGTGCCAGGCGAAATCAACGTGTCTGAAATTCTTCGTCTTTGGACATTTGCCAAACCGCTCGACCTGATTGCGTGGGGCAAAATGCGTTACAACCTCCTCGGCCAGGGCGACCATTGGTTTCCCGGCGAGACTGCATCGGCGTTCGATGATAAAAAGCTGCTGGAAGCGGTAGCCAAAAGTCCGTTTGCAGAAAAGATTCCAACCATCTTACGCGACGCGCATCGAATGCTTTTCGACAAGCCGAAGAAACGGCTCAGCGAAAGTTAAGCCGTTGCAACGGCTACCAGGATTTCGCATCACTCCATGCGCGAGGCTCTTGCGCCAAGATCAACGAAATGCTGACTATTCGCCAACTGCCTTCAGCCAGAAATGGGACATCAGTGCCGCGCCTGCGGAACTCGGATGCACTCCATCAGCCGCCCAATGTTCCGGCGGAGCATATTTAATCGCTTCATCGAACATCGTCTGAAACGGAACAAACGTAGCGCGATGCTGGTCCGCCACTCGCCTCGCGGACGCGCGATACCGGTCGAACTCCGGAAACCAATTGTCTTTCACCGCGCCGCAACGCAGCACAAACGGTTCGCAAATAACAAGCGTCACTTTTGGCAATGTTTTTCTGGTTCTCTCCACCAGCGCATGATAATCGCGCTCGTAAATTTCCACCGTTCCCTTGTAGCCGAGTTTCGGCTCGAGCGAATGCCAGATGTCGTTCACGCCGATCAAAATGCTCAACACATCAGGATTCAAATCGATACAATCTGACTGCCAACGCTCGGCCAGTTGAAACACTTTGTGGCCGCTGATGCCGCGATTGAAAACCTTGAGTCCGTCCGCTGGCCGATTCACCAATAACTCCGCCGCGGCGAGCCACGCGTATCCATTGCCGAGACCGGGCTGATTGTTGGTTTTCTCTTTATCCCGACTCCGCCCTGCATCCGTGATGGAGTCGCCCTGAAATAGAATGGTGTCCTTCTTCTTGATTAATGAACTCGAACCAAACCGTGCTGCCGAACTTTCAGGAACTGTCGAAAGCGTTGCAACTCCTGCCAGGCCGAGCGCTGCGGTTGATGTCGTGATAAAACTACGGCGAGTCAAAGAATTCGATTCACGAGATGGATGGTGCATGGCGCAAAACTAATACGGGTGGCCAGCGCGATTCAAGATTACCTTCAAATGTTGCGAGTTAAGTCGCTGAGAATCGATAATAGTAGTTCTGTAAAATTGCTTTTTTGAAGTGCCTTCGAAGAATTGGTGCACCCAAATGGAGTTGAACCATTAACCTTCTGATCCGTAGTCAGATGCTCTATCCAATTGAGCTATGGGTGCACTTGGCTGAGCGAGATTCACGGAAACCATGTTTCTCGTCAGGAACTATTTTTTGCACGGGCTTCCCTGCGAGGCAAGTTATTTGTCCAAAAGCTTGGGATGGCTGCGATTGGAACATTCGTAGTGGTTCACGGTATAAACTCGGATTTCGATGGTTGTAGCCCTCGAAATCCCGCAATTTCCAGTTCATTTTTCTGGCTCTGCTTCCAATATTTTTGCAGAGTGCCCGTGCTCATAGCGGAGAAAGTTTAGAGTGTATGTGCAGGCATTCTGGCAATTGTTCAGTCGCGGCAACCGATTTCGGTTCCCGGCAAAATCGCACTGGTTTTACGTTGATAGAGTTACTGGTGGTCGTGGCGATCATTGCGATTCTAGCGGGCCTTCTTCTTCCCACGTTGTCCAAATCCAAAGAGCGCGCGCAGAGCATTCGTTGTCTCAATAACACGCGGCAGCTTTTCCTGGCATGGATGATTTACGCTGACGAACATTCGGGACGTTTGGCTTACAATCTTGGTGGTCAGGTTGCAAATCGTGGGGTCGCGCCAAGGACGAATGCAAATTGGGTGAACAACATTCTCACATGGGAATTACATTCCGATAACACAAACACCGCAGGTTTGTTCGATGCCGGTTTGGGTCCATACACGAGCAAAGTCGCGGATATTTTCCGCTGTCCATCGGATCATGTTCTTAGCGATGTCCAACGGGAAGCCAACTGGCGGGCGCGCGTCCGAAGCTATTCCATGAACGCAATGGTCGGCGATGCCGGTCAGCTTTCTGCGACGGGAAGCAACGTGAACAATCCCAACTATGTGCAATTTTTCAGTCTCTCCTCCATTCCCAAACCTGCGCAGATTTTCGTCTTTTTGGACGAACATCCGGACAGCATCAATGACGGTTATTTTGTGAACCGGGCGTATTCGGGAGAATGGTCTGATTTGCCAGGGTCTTATCACAATGGCGGGGCGAATTTTGCTTTCGCGGACGGGCATTCAGAGACCCATCGTTGGCGGCAAGCTTCGAGCAAGCCTGCCTCCAAACCCGACGCAGCGGCGTTGCCGATCTCACTGCCCAAGGCGGAACGTGAGGATTTTTATTGGGTGCTGGAACGGATGAGCATCGGTCGAGATGTGGCTGGGCACTGAAGGGAACACACTCAGAACAATCTCATACCTCCGGATTGCAGAGCGCTGCGGCTGGTCGAAGACGACACAGCCGCGGTCCGTTCTTGCCGACCGCCACATAAAATTTTTCAAAGCAACTCTTTCACGTAGGACTGGCTTCCCGGTGTCGCGAGCAGAAATGATTTGTCCCCTTCTGACCAACTTGCGGTCATCAGCCGATTGACTTTTTGAATCGTCGGCACGCTCTGCGGCGCGTCTTTCTTGAAGGATTTCTCCACGATAAACAGAAAAACGTCGCTTGTTTCTCCGGGCGAAAGCGGTCGGCCACTGCGAAAACAAATCATAGAGACAGGTTGGTTTTGCCACCGCAGCACAACACAACCGGTCGGCTGCAATCCGTGTAATTTTCCGGGCAACTGAATTTCTGCGGGCGCATTTTGTTCGGCGAGGAAAGCGAGGATCTTGTTGAGGTCCGCTGTTTCCAAGTCCATTCCGTAACTTCTCAGCGCGGTGCTGACCATTCGATTGCGAAAGGCCGAATCATTTTCCTTCGTGTTCATCTGCCAAAACAGAATGACGCCAAAGAACAATGCGAACGTTGCGGACATCGAAACTAACGCGCGCTTTTTCCAGGGTGAAGTCGCCAGAGGTGGACGCTCGGAAAGTATCTGCTCTTTGAAACCAGCGGGAATCTGAATTTGTTTCAACGCACCGCGAACAATTTTGTGATTGGCGCAATGATTTTTTAGCCAGCGGGCCAGTTCGTTATGGCGATGCGCAATCTCCAATGCTTCCTTGAAGGCAGGATCAAGCGCGTCGGCCGTTCCCGGTCGATACAACAGCAATGTCTCCTGTGCCTGCCGCCTATTCATTTGTCCCTTCTGATTCTCTAATGTCTCGCGCCAAAATGTTTTGGAGTTGACCAATGCCTCGGGCCAAACGCGACTTCACAGTGCCAATGGGGATTTCCAAAATCTCGGCGATTTCTTTGTAGGAATAATCTTCCAGATAAAATAATGCCAACGGCGCCTGATAGGCCTGGTCCAGACAGCGCAAGGATTTCAAAACGTACGAACAATCCATTTGGCTCGTCAGCGCGGGCGCGACTTCCAAAGTCTCCAGAACCATTTCGTCTAATTCCTGGTGCGGGAATCGCGTTTGTTTTCGGCGGGTTTCCAAAAAGGTTCGGTGCAAGGTCGTGAAGAGCCAGGCTTTCACTTTGGTTCCGTCCCGCAATTGATGGCCTTTGGTTGCCCAGACATAAAAAGCTTGTTGAGTCAGATCGCACGCGTCGGATTCGGTTCCCGCCAGACTAAAAGCAAACTGGTAAAGCGACTCGTAGAAACGAGCAACCACGCTTTCAAATTCCAGATCGGACGACATAGAACAGCATCAACAGTAGGAGCAACGAGTCCCCGAATTGTTCCAAATAGTTTTCAAATGGCGATTTCAAATATGTGCGGGAACAAAGTCGCGTTTCGATCATCACACGAATGAGGCATCAAGATTTCTATTTTGATTCACCTCGATTCAAACCGAAACAATCAGCAGGAATCGCTATGCAAAAAGAAGCCAAAGACAAAACGAGGTCAGTTGGGAATATCCTTTCATTGGTCAAAAAGAGCCGGGGCTGGCTTCGATGTTTCGGACTGGCGTCGTTGCTCGTGGCGTCGCCGGTTCCAGCGGAAGCGGTTGCCACAATCTGGAATGGTCCTTCAATCACGTTCACAAAAACGGCGAGTTCGGATCCATCTCTGGAAGCTAATCAAGATCGGATTACGCCTAACGTCTGGATTACGCGGGGAAATATCCAAGGAATTTACAATGCGAAAACGGAGGCCGTTTATTCGTCCACAAGTCCTCAAGGTACGGAATGGGCGTATGGCACCACTGCCAATTATTCCAATTTGACGTATCAAAACTGGTTCACCTGGGTCGCCAACAATCCGCCCGCCACGGTTGGGCAGAACGCAGTGTTGCACCTTATTTCTGAGGATATTTACATCGATATTAAATTTACTTCCTGGAGCGAGGGTCGTGGCGCACCGGGCGGTGCCTTCGCTTATGAGCGCTCCACTCTGGCAACGGTCTCGAACTCGCCTCCTTCGGTCAGCATCACGAATCCTGCCAATGGGAGCTCTTTTGCCACGCCTACCAATCTCATTGTTCAGGCGACCGCAACCGACAGCGATGGGACGGTAGCGAGTGTCGAGTTTTTCGATGGCGCGGTCTCATTGGGCAGCGATGCCACCAGTCCATTCAGCATCACAAATAATTTTTTCCCCGGTTCTCACGCTTTAACATCCATTGCAACGGACAACGAAGGCGCGACCAACGTTTCTTCCACCGTAACTATCAGCGTTGGCAGTGTTGCGATTACCAATCCCATCGCTGAGCGCATTCCAAAAGGTGATTTCACCATCGAACTGCAAACGGTCGCGGAAGGGATGGCGTCTCCTCTGGGAATGGCGGTTCCCGATGACGGCAGCGGGCGGATGTTTGTTTACGATCAAGCTGGCCCGATCTGGATTGTGACGACGAATGGGCGTGCGGCAACACCGCTGCTCGATGTTCGCGGGCGATTACTTCCGAGCGCCAAATACGATTATGACGAGCGTGGGTTGCTCGGTCTGGCAGTGCATCCGAATTTCGCGCTGCATCCCTATATTTACACCTACACTTCTGAAACGAATTTAGGCCCGGCAGATTTCCCCGCGTCCATGAATCCGAGCACGACGCCGAATCACCAATCCGTCATCGCGGAGTGGCGCATTGATTCCAACAACACGAACCGGGTTGATCCAGCGAGTCGGCGTGAAATCCTGCGCATCGACCAACCGCAATCGAATCACAACGGAGGCACGATGCGGTTTGGGCCGGATGGATTTCTCTACGTTACGCTGGGCGACGGCGGCCAGGCGAACGATGTCGGCAACGGTCACCTTCCTGGCGGCAATGCCCAAAACACGGCGCAAATTCTCGGGAAGTTGATCCGCATTGACGTGAATGGAACGAGTTCGACGAACGGCCAATACAGCGTTCCGGCCGATAACCCGTTCGATGGCACCAATGGTTTGCGCGAGATTTTCGCCTACGGCCTGCGCAATCCGTTTGCTTTCAGTTTCGATAAAACGAGCGGCGCGCTTTATCTCGCGGACGTCGGACAAAACAAAGTTGAGGAGATCAACATCATCACCAAAGGGGGCAACTACGGTTGGAGTATTAAAGAAGGAACGTTCTGGTTTGATCCGAGCATCGGCCAAATCGTGACGGTGCCGACCCGACCGGTTCCTCCGAACCTGATTGATCCGATCGCGCAGTATGATCACGACGACGGCCTGGCGGTGATCGGCGGTTATGTCTATCGCGGCAGCCAACTTCCTGAGCTGGCAGGTCGATATGTCTTCGCCGATTGGGGCGCGTTCAATGCTCCGTCCGGACGGCTCTACTATTTGGACGCGAGCAATAACGTCAAAGAATTCCGCATCGGTCTGGAAGATCGTCCTCTCGGGAATTGGATCAAAGGCTTCGGTGAAGATGCCAACGGCGAGGTTTATGTTTTCGGTTCCCGCGTGGTCGGCCTCGCAGGCAACACAGGAAAAATGTTGAAAATCATTCGCGCTCCAGAGCCGCTCGCATTCACTTCAATCGCGCGAAGCAATGGAACGAACATCACCGAAGTCTGGTGCGGCGGCATGGGCCCTTTTGCGCTGCAAAAGAAAAACGCGTTATCCGATCCGACATGGATGAACCTCGGGTTCTCGACAGAAACGAATTCCGCTTCAATTCTGGAAGGGCTTTCCGGATTTTTCCGCGTAGCCGACACCGCGCGTCAACCGGCGATTCCATTGAGCGTTGCGTTAAGCGGCGCGGCGGAACGCCCAACCCCATTGAACAACAGCGCGACTGGATTTGGACTTCTCAGCCTTGATGGCAACACCCTGACGTTCAACATTCGTTACGGAGGATTGAGCAGCCCAGCGTTTGCCGCGCATATTCACGGGCCCGCCAGCGCAGCGACCGCGACTAATGTCCTGATTGATCTGGCTCCTTACAACGGCGGTTCTTACGGCAGCACGGGAACGGTTTCTGGCTCGATCATTCTTTCCGATGCACAGAAAGCGATGGTTCTTGGCGGAAGAACTTATTTGAATTTTCACACCACGGCGAATCCCGGCGGCGAGCTGCGCGGGCAAATCGCGCCGGTGTTGATGCAGGTCGCGCTGAGTGGAGCCAATTCCCGTCCGCCGGTGCCAAAGCCCGGCGACGGGATTGGAATTCTCGCGCTCGTCGGCAATCAACTGACGTTCAACATCACCTACCGAAATCTTTCCGGAGTCGCTTCCGATGCGCATATTCACGGTCCAGCTTCCATGTCAGAAAACGCGAATGTCATCGTTCCTTTTGCGCCGTTCAACGGCGGTTCGTTTGGCACCAGCGGAACAATCTCCGGCACCGTGACGTTAACGCCGGTTCAACTCGCGCACATCATCGATGGCCGCACTTACGTGAACTTCCATACCGTGGCGCATGGTAGCGAAATTCGCGGACAGATTTTGCCGCAAGCGACGGCGACGCCTTTCACCGCTCCGTTGACGGGTCTTTCTGAACGGCCTACTCCCATTACAAACAGCGCCACCGGCTCCGCTCTCTTCAGTCTCGAAGGTAATGCGCTGACGTTCAGCATCAATTACGCGGGACTCTCAGGAGCAGCGATTGCCGCGCACATTCACGGTCCTGCCACCACCTCGCAATCCAGCAACATTCTTGTCGATCTCGCACCGTTCGTGACCGGTTCATTCGGAGCGAGTGGGACGATTGCGGGAACGGCTCTTCTGACTGATAGCCAACGCGACATCGTGCTCGCTGGACGATCTTACGTGAACATTCACACGCCCTCGAATCCGTCGGGCGAAATCCGGGGACAAGTCGCACCCGTTCTCATGCGCGCTTATCTGAGCGGCGCGGAAGAGCGGCCTGCGTTGTTCAGCAACGGAACGGGTTCGGGAACATTCGCACTGGTGTTGAATCGGCTCGCCTTCGACATCACTTACAGCGGTCTGACCACAACGGCGAACGCGGCGCATATTCACGGGCCTTCGATCGTTTCGCAAACCGGCGGGATACTCGTCGATCTTGCTCCGTTCAACGGAGGTTCATGGGGCACCGCTGGCAGTCTGGCGGGAATCGAAACGTTGACCACCGCTCAATTGGGCAATCTGGTCGATGGATTAACCTACGTGAATATTCATTCCACCACGTTTGGCGGAGGGGAAATTCGCGGGCAAATCCTGCGGTAAAATGTGGCAGGGAATGATCTCAAGTGACGGTCAGCGAACCGTCGTAGCCGCGCTCGCCAGAGCGTGGTGTTGATTCGAATGCCCACGCCACGCTCTGGCGAGCGCGGCTACGATTGCAGGTTTGCCGCTAAACGACGGTGTCTTCATCTCTGATGAAGTAGTTGATGCCGATGCCAGCGAGAACCGCGGTCGTGAGGCAAGCGAGGCCAATCTTATAATCGTGGAGCAGCATTTTGCCGACGCCGAACAGGAACGCGTAAACGAGAACAACGCCAAGCGCCCAGCAGATAAATAATTTCAGATAGCCGCGGTCGCTGCGAATCTCGGGCAGTTTAATCGCAACGGGTTTCCATCCCCAACCGCCGGGATGAACGCGGCGATAGAAATTGAGCAAGGTCGTTTCCGCCGTCGGTTGCGTCAGGAACGTCACAATAATCCAGCTCACCGTGGTAATCGCCACGATGATGAACAACGTGTTCGGAAATTTGATTTCAGTCTGCGTGGATAAATATCCGTAAACCAAAAGTGGCGTGATCATCGCGGTGATTTCGCTCCACGCATTGATGCGCCACCAGAACCAACGCAAGATCAGGACAAGACCCAATCCGGCTCCCGCTTCAATGATGAATGACCACGCGCCGGAGATCGTGCTGATAAAATTCGTCACTACGACTGAGATGATCATGATGAGAATGGTCGTGACGCGAGAAACCTTCACCAGTTGCTTCTCGTTCGCGTCCGGCTTGAAGAATCGTTTATAGAAATCGTTGATGACATACGAAGAACCCCAGTTCAGTTGCGTCGAAATGGTGGACATGTAAGCCGCAAAAAAGGAGGCGACGAGCAGACCTTTCAACCCCGCTGGCAAGTGATCGCGCATCGCATAAACGAAGCCCAACCTCTTTTGGTCCTCCGGCAAATCAGGATACAAAACAAGCGTCGCCAATCCGACAATGATCCATGGCCAGGGACGAATGCAATAATGCGCCACGGTGAACCAGAGCGTGGCGAACAGAGAATGTTTTTCATTTTTGGCCGACATCATCCGTTGCGCGATGTAGCCGCCGCCGCCCGGTTCCGACCCTGGATACCACGAAGCCCACCATTGAATTCCAACGAACGCCAGAAATGCGGAAAGCGTGAGCGCCATTGATCCAGCGGTTGATGTCTGTCCAATCGTAGGGAAAAATTGGAAATGCGCGGCCGGCAGCTTCTCTTGCAATCCCGCCATTCCGCCGATCTCAGGCAACTTCAAAACGATCACGGCGAGAACCGTGCAACCCACCATCGCGAGAACAAACTGGAATGCATCCGTGACCGCGACGCCCCACAATCCTGATAGTGCGGAATACACGGCGGTCAAAACCAGCGCGCCCGCGACGTACCACATGACTTGTTCACGCGGAATTCCAAACATGCCTTCCAACACAGAAGCCATCGCCAGATTCACCCAGCCCATGATGATGCAATTCATTAACACTCCGAGATACAGCGAACGGAAGCCGCGCAGGAATGCCGCTGGTTTTCCTGAATAACGAAGCTCGACGAATTCGACATCCGTCATGATTCCAGCGCGACGCCAGAGTCGGGCAAAGAAGAACACTGTGAAGATTCCCCCGAAGACAAAGTTCCACCAAAGCCAGTTTCCCGCGATGCCGTTTTTCGCAACCAGTTCTGTGACCGCGAGTGGTGTGTCTGCCGCAAAAGTGGTGGCAACCATCGAAGTTCCCGCCAGCCACCACGGAAGGTTTCTGCCCGACAGGAAAAAGTCCTGCATGCTTTTGCCCGCGCGTTTGGCGTAGTAAACGCCGACCAGCGCACTGGCCACGAAGTAAGCGCCCACAATGATCCAGTCGATGGTTTGCATAAATTTTGTGCGCGTTGGTTCTATGTCATTGAACAGAATTATCGAGCAAAAAGAGGGTTAGAATTTGGCATCTTCAAAAGCCACGGACCGCGGCTGTGTTCGCGGAGAACCAGCCGCAGCGCGTTGTCAACGAGACCCGCTCAAAATAGTTCCACGGTTCTCTCGCTGCGAAGCGCTGCGGCTGGTCGAGGACGACACAGTCGCGGTCCTCACCCGCTTCACGCCCGGCCGCCCATGAGTCAATAGGTCAGCGCAATGACTTGTCCCGAGCCGATGGCGAAGATTCGATCTCCTTTTCGCGGCGTGATATTTCGCATCCCGGTGAAACTGCCGAACGCAGGCAGAATCGCGCAACGCTGGCCGAAACAAAAACAGGGCGCGCGGATTCCTCCTCCGAATTTTTCTGAGAGCGAGATGGCGGGATGGATGTGGCCGGACAACACGTACTGTTCCGAACTTTCCTGCGGCTCATGGCAGAACAAAAATGGCGCGTCGATCCTGGGATTCTCTGCGATTTCAATATTCCACGAACTCGGGGGATGGCCCGCGTGTTTGTCGTGATTACCAAGCACCAAAAGTATTTCGAGCGACGAACGGTTCCCGCGCCACGTTTCAACTGTCTCCAACATTTCAGGTTGTAACCCGGCCGTGGCGTGGAAGAAGTCTCCGAGAATGACCAGGCGTTCGCCGCCGTTTTGTTCCAACAGGCCGTCCAAGCGCGCGAGATCGTCGGTCGTGGTGTTTTCAGGAACGCCAATGCCGGACTTGCGAAAGGCAGCCGGTTTTCCCAGGTGCAGATCCGCGATGATCAAAGTTTTCCTGCGCGGCCAGAACACGGCTTTGTCTGGAAGCAATCGAAGTGTTTCGCCTGAGCAATTGATCTCCAGCATAATTATTTCGTCGAAACTTGCCCCTCTTTCGAAGCCGCCATTTCAAGTTGTAACGCCATTCGTTTCACGCGCTCAGACCATTTTTCTGAAGTGACATTCGCTTGCACAAACGACGCCCAAAGCGGAAACGCCAGTGGCGTCAGGCGTTCCGTTTCGCATAGCACAATCTTCATTTCAGAAACGTCCTTGAGCGTATTGCCAAGACGGCTCACTTCGAGTTGGCGTTCCAGAACTTCGCGGCGCGCCTGGTTGAGCAAAAGATTCTCGGGATCGTATTTTGTAAAAACATCGAAAAAAAGTCCGCTCGACGATTGCAGTTGTCGCGTGGTTTTTCCACTGCCGGGATAGCCTTGAAACACCAGTCCCGCAATGCGCGCGATCTCGCGGAACTGCCGTCGAGCCAATTCTGCTGAGTTCAAACACGCGAGCAAATCGTCGAGCAGATTCTCCTGCGCAAAAATCTTTTTCCATTCGTCGTCGCTCAAAGAAATCGTTGCGGCAGAAAGCAACGCGAACCCGTAGTCATTCAACGTCACGGCAATGGAAGCTGGCGTCGTTTTGGAAACGCGATACGCCACCAAAGCCGCCAAACCTTCGTGAACCAATCTTCCGGCGAAAGGGAAAATGAAATGATGAACGCCATCGCGCATCTGCAATCGTTCGATCAGCAATTCGTCCGGCTCAGGAATTCGCGACCAACTATTCTGAATTTCGAGAACCGATTTGACCGCCCGCATTTCCAGACCTTCGTAAATCCCGCGTCGCGCTTCCGACAATTTTTTGCGAACGCCTTTTGCGAGCTGCGAGGAAAGCGGCATTCGCCCGCCCATCCATTGCGGAACGACGCCAGAAAGTTTCTTCGTGCGCCGCACGTACGCCGTCATGTCGCGCACGCGAACGAGTTCCAACGCGTGACCCGCAAATGAAAATTTATCGCCCGGTTTCAATCGTCCGATAAACGATTCTTCAATTGAGCCGAGTCGCGCGCCACGCACCACCCGCACCGTCACCGCGCTGTCGCTCGTAATCGTGCCGACAGACATCCGGTGCAATCGTCCGATCAATGGATCCGGCACCGTGAAGTCGCCACCGTCATTTTTCACTCGTGAAAACTGCGGATAAACTTTCAACGCCTGTCCTCCACGCGTCACGAAATCGATGCACCAACGCCATTCCTCATCCGTTAGATCGCGATAGGCGTAGCTGGCGCGAACTTCGGCAATCATTTCGGTTTCTCTAAAACCACTGCCAAGCGCGACCGTCACCAGATGCTGCACCAGAACATCCAGCGGACGTTCGAGCGGAAGCCGCGACTCCAGATCCCCTGCTCCAATGGCTTCGCGCACAGCCGAAAATTCGACGAGTTCCAACGCGTGAGCGGGCGCGCAAACGATTCGGCTCACCGCGCCGGGTTGATGTCCGCTGCGTCCAGCGCGTTGCAACATGCGCGCGACACCTTTGGGCGCGCCGATTTGAATGACTTGTTCCACCGGAGAAAAATCGACGCCGAGATCAAGGCTCGCCGTGCAGACGACGCAGCGAATGGTTCCAGCGCGCAAACGTTCTTCGGCTTCCTCGCGAACGGCGCGATCAATTGAGCCGTGATGCAACGCGATGTCATTTACCCATTCGGGTTTAGCTTCGAGCAACGCGCGAAACCAGATTTCGGTTTGCGAACGAGTATTGGTGAAGAGCAACGTCGTTCGCGCGCGTTCCAGATACTTCAAAACCTCCGGCAAAAGGTTTAGCCCGAGATGTCCAGCCCACGGAAATTTTTCAAGGTCAGCGGGAATCATCGTTTCGACCTCGATGCGCTTCTTCAAGTCGCCAGAGACCAATTTGGCTTTCGGCGCGGCGCTTCCCATCAATACGTCGCGCGCTTGCTCAAGATTTCCGAGTGTTGCGGACAAACCCCACGTGCGCAGATTGGGAAACCAGTTTCGCAATCGCGCCAGGCAAAGTTCCGTTTGCACGCCGCGTTTTGTGCCGAGCAAATCGTGCCATTCATCAACCACGACGCAGCGCAGCGATTCCATTTTCTCTCGCGTTCCAGAGTATGAAAGCAGCAGTGACAAACTTTCCGGCGTTGTCACGAGAACACTGGGAAAACGCTCGCGTTGTTTGGCACGAACCGAAGCCGATGTGTCTCCAGTGCGCAACTGAACTGTCCACGGCATTTCCAAATCGGTGATCGGCGCGAGAATGGATTGGGCGGTGTCGTTCGCCAACGCGCGCAATGGCGTGATCCAAAGCAACCGCATCGGAACAGATTTTGGCCACGTGGATTCTTCCGGAAACTCATTGAGCCATTCGAGCAGCGGCGGAATCGACACCGCGAACGTTTTTCCCATTCCCGTCGGCGCGTGGATCAATCCGCTTTGACCTGCCAGATACGCCGACCACGTCTCGTGTTGAAAATCAAAAGGTGTCCAGCCGCGGTTCGTAAACCAGCGTAGCACGAGTTGTGGTGCGCGATCTTCTAAGGTTGGAACACTTTTTGGGAAAGAGGTTGATGGCGTCGCACAATTCTTCAACTTCACACCTAACGATGCTTTCGCCGTCCTTTAAGTCAAACCTGAGGATGAGATGTTCCAGAGATCAACCGACGAAAAACGCTTCCTACTTTTTCAAACGATAGAATTTTATCGAATTCGTCAGGTTGTTCGTGACCGTATTTTGACCGCCTACGATTTCCGCCGAAGGTGTTGCGTCACTCCAATTGATGACCGCTCCAGCGTTGGTTGACCATTGCAACACGAAGCCAGAAGTATTTGTCGGCCATCGAAACACCATGTTCGTCCCTTCTCTTGATCCGCTCAATGAAGGGGCGACTGTCGTAAAAACGGTCGGTGTAGAATACGCGCTCCATCCTTGGCGGCTGTCCTGGAAACGAACTCTCCATTGATAATCGCTGCCGTAATGCAAATGATCAGGTGGCAAAGTCCAGGTCAGTTTATCAACGGCATTGGTGCCGCTATCCACAACGACAGCAGCGCCTGCGCTGTTCAAAATTTGCCATTGACTGGCCGCGTGCGTATCTCCAAAGCAATCGGCATCGCTGAAGGGACCGGCCTGGAATTGGGGTGCAACCGAAACGTCATTGGCACTGTTGATCGGTAAGATATTTACCGGTGTATTTGGCGCAGTATTCGCAGGCGCGTAGGTGACAGAGATCAAAGCGATGCTTGAAAAATTCCCCGCGTGATCTCTGCTACGGGCTTCAATCGTGTTGTCGCAAGGTTGCAGCGCCAGGCCGAGGCTCCAACTCCCGGTGCCAGTGGCGTTGATCCAGTTCCCACCGTTAACGCGCAGTTCGATCACACTCAGACCGCTGCTCCCTGCTCCCGGGTCTGCTGCCGTGCCAGAAACAAGGGTCATTGATGTCGTTAAATTCGCGCCATTGGTCGGACTGGAAATCGCGATAATGGGTGGTGTGGTATCAATGCTGACGGTCAGCACGATCGGAGTTGAGGTCGAGGTATTGCCAGCGCCGTCGTAGGCACGCGCTGTCCAGGAGTGAACGCCATTATCGATTTCCGCGAATGACCAATCATAACTGTAAGGAGCGACCGCGTCCGTTCCTTTGAGAATGAGGCCGTCGTAAAATGCAACACTTGCCACAGCCACATTGTCGGCAGCGTTTGCTGAAATAGTTACGGTTTGCGCATTTGTGTAAACCATCGGCGATGTCGGATTGGTGATGAAAACCACAGGAACAGTTATGTCGGGGCCCGGAACCACCAAAAGAGTTTCCGGTGCGTAGAGGTAACGAGTCCTTCCACCGCGGGTAATCTTCGCATACAGGGCATGTAACCCAGGAGGCGCATTCGTGGTGTTCAATTCCAAATCAAGCGTTTGAGAACTCACAAATCCTGCGCCATTGCCGGGAACGGTGAGCTGCTCGAGAAGACGGCTGTTGGAGTTCAGTGGATTCAAATCATCGTCCAGATAAAAACTCAGGGTCGCGACGCTGTTACTCGGCTGCGCGGATTGATAAAAATGTTTAACGGTGATGTTGGCTCCCTGCTGAGCCTGATTAGTACTGACCAGATTAAACTTCATCACATTGGGCCAATTGCCGTTGTTGGATGGCAGGGAAGTTCGGTTGGCAGATTGGCCCGCGCCCAGATCCCACGTTTGATTGTAACCATCTCGAATGGCCGGAAAAGCCGCTCCAACTGGTCGGTCGGAACTGGTGCGATTGCCGCGCCCGATCAAACTCCAGACGAATCCAGCTTTGTCACCCAATTGCTCATAGGGAGAATACCAATTGTTGAATTCAGCAGTGGTAATTTGCGCCTCGGTGTCGTTCGCAGGATTCCGCTGGTCCACCGTGCCGTGATACCAGAGATGCGTATCCGAATGGGGCGAGCTGTAGCCTCCAGAGAGATTCGTGAGTTTTCGAACGTAGGCCCCCGAGACCGATTGGCCGTTTACGAGGAAATCCACGTTCTGCCAATAATTGTCATGGAACAGCACATTCTGATACGTGCGCGCGGGCGCATCGACTGCTGAATAAAGAAACGAATCAAACGGAAAGGCAGGGTCGTTCAGCGGATGTGGATCCAGCGTGGTCAGATGGTCCACCCAAATTCCATTGCTCCCTAAAATCTTGCTGACCTCGGACATCAGCGACCCTCCTCGGCTGTGGCCAATCAGGTGGAGTGGAAGTTCGGACAGAGCGTGACCGTTTAGTTCGGGTATGAAATTCGGATTCTGCAATACCGCAGCGACCGGGGCAGCGACCTGGTAGGTGTTGAACGAATTGCCGTCGGCTAATTGGCTCCAATCCAGCGCAATAATGATTTCGCCCGAATCGGTCGAAGAAGGTGGATTGCCTCGGAGTCTGCTCCACGTCAATTCGAAGCCTCCGCCAACGGGTATAAAATACAGTTTGTAAAACGTGTGGCTTGATCCAGGAAAGGTCGGGTAATTGGGAATTTGATTGGCCATGCCACTGACCCACCCGTCCGCATTACCATTCAAACCATGCGTGATGATCGTGACCCCAGCCGCACTCGCGCGCGTTGTGAACAAAAGACAACCAGCGATAATTGCCAAATGGAAAAGTCTGATGATTTTCATGCCCGCTCCAAGGATTCTGAGAGCAATCCTGATACAGACAAACCCTCAGCCGAGTAAAGGTATTAACGGGATTGGGAGTGTGCGCGGGTGTGATAAAAAGTGGGGAGGGTTCTGAAAGCTGGTTTTCAACGCAGAGGACGCAAAGGTTTTCGCAGAGGAGCGCAGAGAAGATAAACCTTGGCGTCCTTTGCGAAAACCTTTGCGCCCTCTGCGTTTGTCCGTAATCCCCTGCTTCGGACTGAACTCGCGAATCTCTAACGAAATCTCACCCTCTTCTAATCGCACCCATTGTGCGCGCTTGTTCAGGGTTCTGGAATCTAAAGGTGTGGAAAATTGGCAAGCGCCCGCAAATTCTCCAACGTGTCAGCGTCTTCAGGTTTTTTGTCGCGACGCCAGCGGCTCATGCGGGGAAATCGGACGGCGATTCCTGCTTTGTGGCGGGTTGATTTTTGAATTCCTTCAAACGCCAGTTCGAAAACGAGTTCCGGTTTGACGATGCGGACGGGACCAAATTTCTCTTTGGAATGATGACGGACAAACGAATCGACTTCGTGAATCTCAGCGTCGGTCAAACCGGAGTAGGCTTTTGCGACTGGAATCAACTCGCCGTTTTCCCAAAGGCCAAACGTGTAGTCGGTATAGAGACTGGCGCGACGACCGTGACCGCGTTGAGCATAAATCAGAACAGCGTCGATGACGTGCGGATCAATTTTCCATTTCCACCAATCGCCGCGTTGGCGTCCGACTCCGTAAGGCGACGTGAACCGTTTCAACATCAAACCTTCGACGCCACGCGCCCGGGCCTCGCTCTGGAATTTTGCAAGCGCGTCCCAGCTCTTGGCTCGTAGAACGGGCGAGAGATGAATCGGGATGTTTCGCTTCCCATTCTCTTTAGCAGAGTCAAAGCCGAGGAGAAATGGTGTTTCTGATTCGTCACGATGTTCATCGAAAACGGCTTTCGCGAATTTGTCAGAAGTAATGGCGAGCAACACTTCGAGTTTTGCCCGTCGTTCACTTAACGGCGCGGCGCGGAGATCTTCTCCATTCAGTTCCAACAAATCGTAAGCGAGGAAAGCAATTGGGAATTCGGTGCGCGTTTTTGCCGCAACGTGTTTTCGCCCGAGACGCCGCTGCAGTTTTGCGAATGGAAGAGGCGCATCGTTTTTCCACGCGAGAATTTCTCCATCAAGAACGGTTCCGTCCGGCAGGAGATTTCCAGCTTCAACGATTTCTGGAAACCCGTCCGTGACCATTTCATCACCCCGCGACCAGACCAACGTTTCGCCGGACCGATGAATGAGCTGGGCGCGAATGCCATCCCATTTCCATTCCGCTTGCCACTCGTTGATGTCGCCAAGTGCGTCGAGACTTTCGCCTTTTTTAATTTTCGTTTCGATTGGCGACGCGAGAAAAAACGGATACGGCTTGGCGACTTGGAAGGAATGAATTTCACCGCTCATCAAGCGCTGAAAATCTTCAGCAGTCGGTTTCCACGAACCCATCACCCGATGCGCCATCACAGCAGGTTCGATATTGGCGACGGACGCCAGCGCGCGAATCACGAGCGTGCGCGCAACACCAACTCGGAAATTTCCCGTGATCAATTTGTTCCAAACGAAACGTTCGTTGGAATTGAGTTCCCGCCACGTTTTCAAAAGCAAATCGCGACGCGCATTCTCGGGAAGTTGGCGAAGCGGAATCAATCGTTGCTCCACCATTTCGGACAGCCTCAGCGACGTCCCAACACCCGAATCGCCGAGGACGAGCGCGATGGTTTCAGCCAGATCGCCCGCCGCGTCATAGCATTCATCGAGAAGCCAGTCGGGCAGATTCGATTCGGCAATTGTCAATTCGCGAAGGAACTTGGTTGGAATTGCGCGAGGGAGGGTCCGACCGCATAAAAATTGCAACGCCCATGCGGCATCGGCCGGCGCGGTTTCGCGAAAATAGTTTTCCAATGCGGCGACCTTTTCGTTCGTGCGCGTCGTTTGATCCAATTCGCAGAAGAGTTTTGTGAACTGTTTCATGAACCCGGATTCTTCGCTTCTTCCGATAATTCCTCTGATTCTTCAGACAAGGAAACGTCACCTTCGTTCTCCGCTTCACTCTCGAAATGAGTCTTGATGGCTTTCGCGTTTTTCCCATGCTCGTTCAACCAGCGGACGAGCGGTCCCGTGTAGCCGTGCGTTGCCCAAATATTCTCGGCGCCAGTTGCCTCGATAGTTTGAAGCAAGCCGTTCCAGTCAGCGTGGTCGGACAAAACAAAACCGCGATCGAGCGAGCGACGACGACGAGGCCCGCGAATTTGCATCCAGCCAGAAGCGAACGCGGTAGAAACATCACCGAACTTTCGCAGCCATGGGGTGTTGTCAGCCGATCCCGGCGCGATGACTAAAGCTTTGCCGCGTGACGATTTAATCTTCTCAGCGTCGGGGCGCTCGATTTTCGGAAGCTTCACTCCTTCCTGCTCGTAAGCCGTGACAAATTTTTGCACCGCGCCATGCACGAAGATTGGCCCAATGCTTTCATCCAAACCGCTGAGCACGCGCTGGGCTTTACCGAGGGAGTAGGCAAATAAAACGCTGGTCCGCTCGCGCAAGTGGTTCTCGCGCCACCAATCGTTGATCTCGGCAAAAACTTCTTGTTGGGGACGCCACCGATAAATGGGCAGCGCAAACGTCGATTCTGTGATGAAGGTGTGACAACGGATCGGCTCAAATGATCCGGAGATTCCATCCACCTCAGTTTTGTAATCGCCGCTCGCGACCCAAATTTCACCGTGATGTTCGATGCGAATTTGAGAGGAACCAAGAATGTGGCCCGCTGGATACAAAGAAATGTTAACGCCGTTACGTGAGATGGTTTTCCCGAATGGAATCGACTCGATGCGCGCGGACGGACCAAGTCGTTCCTGTAAAATTTGTTTCCCTGTTTCAGCCGTCAGATAAGTCTGTGATCCCCAACGAGCGTGGTCGGAGTGGGCGTGGGTGATAATCGCAAAATCAACTGGACGCCAGGGATCAATGTAAAAATTTCCAGCCGCGCAAAAGAGGCCGCGATCAGTTTGGGTTAGAAGCATCGGGTCCGTAGGAGCCACGGACAAATCTAACATGAGACGGAGAAAATTTCTTTAAGGCTCGGATGTTTTTTCCAGACGATAAAATGTCGCCTCGCTCGACGCTGGGACAATCACTTTACACGAACCATTTACGATACTTTGAGGTGCAGCAACTGGTGTCCATTCGGTTCCAAAAAGGGACGAGCTTTTTTGCAGTGATAAATCCGATCCTTCCTCTGGCCATGAAAGGACGATCGTGCCATTCGTTCCGGGAGATATTTGCAACGCAGGAGCCTTTTTTTGAATGACCAGCGTTGCTGTGCCGCGCGTGATGGTGGCGTTGGGGTTGGAAAGGAAAAGTTGAACCGTTTCCTCTTCCGTCCGTTCGACACTTTGAATGGGGATGATGATTTGCGGAACGGGCGTTCCCGGGCCTGAGAAATTTAGTGTCCCGCTCACTGCGGTGTAATCCTCACCTGCTGTGGCGGTGCCGTCTGTCGTGTAGTAATCCACCGAACCCGACCAACTTCTGTTTCCAGGATAAAACTCCACCGTAATCACTGCGCTGGTCGCCCCTTCCTCCACATAATAAATATCGCTGGTGAACCAAAATTCGTTGGGCGCAGTAATGTCACGGGTGTCCGCGATGGATTTGAAATCTAAAATGGTGAGCGCCGCCAAAGTGATAACTGGGAGAGCACTTCGAGCACAAGAGATTGGAAAAAGCGTGGTTGTGCGCATAATTGTTTTTCTGAACCGACATCCCACCTCCCTGGCGTTTTTAGAGAAAATCGCATGACGGATGTCGTGCCTGTTATGTAACTCAGATTCGCTTCGAAACAATGGGCGAAAAACCCCCTCTATTTCGTCAGTCAAACCCCCATTTCACATGCAGATTCACCCATGAGAGCGAACTGGAGTTTCGTCATGGCTGGTTGAGCGTCTCAAACGAATCATTACCCGTATGATGAGACGCCTCACCGAGGCGTCTACGAATCTTTTGGAATTGTCCGACGCCCCGATTTTAATTTCAGTACATCCCCGATTGAAAAGCTCGGGGGGGGGGGGGTACTGGTTTAAAGAATTGGCGACACCTCGGTGTGGGGAAATATGAAAACAAAAAAAATTACGATTCTGGCGATTGACGATTCCGATGATGACCAGGTGCTGATCACGCGAGCTTTTCGGCAAAACGGTGTGACTTGCGTTATAAACTGGTGCAACAACGGGGAACAAGCCATCGACTATTTCAAGGGCGAAGGAGAATTTTCTGATCGTTCCCGTTTTCCGTATCCATCGTTTGTCATGACTGATTTAAAGATGCCAAATGGCGATGGGCTCTTGGTCTTGGAATATCTAAAAAGCACTCCTGAGTTGGCGATCATTCCCACGGTGGTTTTCTCATCTTCGCTCGACCTGGATGACATCAAGCGGTCTTACATGTTGGGAGCCGGTTCCTATATCGTAAAGCCGCATGACTTTAATGAGATGTGCGAGACGCTGAACATTTTTTATGCTTACTGGATGAAGTGTGAGACGCCCCAAATAGATTCCGAAGGTAAAAGAAAGGACACCAAGAGCGAAGGCAAACTCGGCGCTAGATTTGTGAATCAGTATGATAATGAGAAAAAATAAAAAGACCGCAGACTTAAAATCGCCGCCGGACTGTTTGGAGTTTGAGAAGTAATCGGGCGCAACACGACCAGGAAATAATCCGCGCCCGGTTTGCAAAAGTAATTTTGCGGTTTAAGTTTTCGACATGGCTGAGTCAAAGAA
Organism: Verrucomicrobiota bacterium; assembly: GCA_038316905.1. Taxonomy (GTDB): domain Bacteria; phylum Verrucomicrobiota; class Verrucomicrobiia; order Limisphaerales; family CANJXF01; genus CANJXF01. Next base: position 26,901 of record JBBQAX010000012.1, read on the forward strand.
AAAGACCACACCTCGACCGGGACCCGAACCTTCACGCAAAATTCCTGACCCGTCAGCCCCACTGGGAGATTTTCTTTCGCGCGAACAACTCGATTCGCTTTCCACGTTGCAACTCGTTGATCTGATCGTCCAAAAACTTCCGCCACGCCACACGTCGATTCTCGATCTTGTCTATTTGCGCGACCGCATTTCCGAGATCGAGGAGATGAATGAGCAAGCGCGACAAGCAATTGAGAAGTTGGATGCCATCGTGGAGAAACTTCGTTCGCCTGCGTTTCGCATCGGAACTTTTCTCATGCCGATTGAGCCGGACAAAGCGCACGTTTGCATCGGCGGCTCAGATTACGTTTGCCGAATTGATCCGCAAATTCCTCTGCCCAGCTTACAAATCGGCCAGCGCGTTTTGTGCAACGAAGCTTTCGCCGTCGTGCAAGGACTCGGCTTCGACCGCAATGGGCCAATCGTGCGCATTGATGAATTGCTTTCTGATGGGCGTTTAAGAATCGGCCAGGAATCTGGCATGTCGCCGCTGGTCCTCCTTCGCTCCTCGCTGCTTACCAAGGAGAAGTTGAAATCGGGAATGGATATTCGCCTCGACGCCAACCAACGCGTCGCGCTGGAAGTGATCGGCGTTGGAAAACGCATCGAGCGCTCGCTGGAAACGGTCACGGACCTTCCGTGGAGCGCAGTCGGCGGGCAAGACGAAGCTGTCCAAGCCATTCGCGACACGATTGAGCTTCCGTTTCTGCATCGTGATTTGTTCAAGCGTTTTGAGCACACGGTCCCGAATGGATTTCTTCTGCATGGCCCGCCCGTTTGGGGCAAAACGTTGTTGGGAAAAGCGACCGCGTTTAACCTGCGTCAACAGATCAAAAATGAAACGGGTGTCGATCATCCGGAATTTTTTCTCCACGTCAAAGGCCCGGAAATTTTAAACATGTGGGTCGGCGAATCCGAACGTCAGGTGCGCGATTTATTTTCCCAATGCCGCGAACGCGCCAATGACGGCGCGCTCGCGTTTCTATTTATCGACGAAGCGGAATCCATTCTCGGCACGCGCCGCGCCGGGCGTCACTCCAGCATCTTGAGTACGCTCGTGCCGATGTTTTGCACGGAGATGGATGGACTCGAACCGCTCAATAATGTTGTGGTGATTCTCGCGTCCAACCGTGCTGATTTGATTGATCCGGCCATTCTTCGTCCCGGACGCATTGATCGAAAAATCAAAGTGAACCGTCCTGACAAAGCGGGCGCGGAAAAGATTTATGAAATTTATCTGCGTGAAACATTGCCACTCGCTGAACCAAGACACGATTTAGCGAAGGCGATCACGGAGGCGCATTTCGCGCGCACGCCCGAAAACCAATTCCTTGAAATCGATTATCGCAGCGGCAAAAAAGATTTCCTTTATCGAGGCGACCTGGCCAGCGGCGCGATTATCGCCGCCGTCGTCGAACGCGCGAAAAGTTTCGCCATAAAACGTTCGATCGATACCAAGGAGGAAACGCAATTGACGCGGGCGGATCTGCTCGCCGCTTTGAAAAAGGAATATTCAGAAAACGATTTGTTCCCGCCAACCGACATCACGGAAGATTGGTTGAAGCTGACCGATTTCGATCCAGAAAACGTGATCAAACTCGGACCGATTCGTCCGCGCAAACAAGATTCACTCGGCAAAGGAATTGTTTGAACTCGAAACGTAGCCGCGCGCGCCCGGGCGTGGGGGTGTTAAAAAAACCACCGCAGGGGAGCGCCGCGAACCTTTAATTAAAAAACAAATTTTGCTGGTAAAGGGAAAAG
>JBBQAX010000013.1:0-28477 GCA_038316905.1 Verrucomicrobiota bacterium
ACTCTCGGCCATCATGGACCGCGCCTTCAAAGTAAAACTCTAATATGACATCGCCTTCATCCCATCCGCGCGATCCGTTGCACGGGATCACGCTGGAAAATATCCTTAATCAATTGGTCGAACGCCATGGCTGGGCGGAGATGGCGCGGCGCATTCCGGTTCGCTGTTTTCAATTTAATCCGAGCGTGAAGTCCAGTCTCACGTTCCTCCGCAAAACCCCTTGGGCACGCCAGAAAGTTGAAAACTGGTTTATCGGAGAACTTTCCCCGTAATGAAGCGTTTGAAATTCAAACCTGCCGCGCAATTTGATGATCGCGGAAAAGTCACCGTTTTGAATGTTGCCATTCTGCTGGGGTTACTGGTGCTTCCCGCAATTGCCCTGCAGCGGCGGGCGGCGGATTTTCGTTGGATTGCGCCTTACGCGATTCTGATTGGCGTGCTGACTTACTGGTCGTATGCGCATGACAAACGGAAAGCCAAGACAAAGGAATGGCGCGTGCCCGAGTTCCGTTTGCATCTCATGGAAGTGATCGGCGGTTGGCCGGGCGCTTATCTAGCGCAGCGACGGTTGCGCCATAAATGTTCCAAAGGCGCGTATCAATTTGTGTTCTGGATCATCGTGCTGGCTTATCAATGCGCCGCGTTGGATTCGCTGCAAGATTGGGGAATTTCCCGCGCGGCACTCGATCAGATTAAAAGGTTTTAAATTTGGCTGCCGTTCTCAGCTTGCTTGAAATATCAACTCGTCATCTTTGATTCCGACGGCACTCTCGCCAACACACTTCCCTGGATGCGAAGTATCTTTAACGAACTGGCTGAGAAACACAGTTTCCGGAAAGTTGCGCCGGATGAGCACGAACGTTTCCGCGATTTGCACGGCAAGGAATTGCTCAAGGCTTTAGGTTTGCCGCTCTGGAAATTGCCGAGCGTCCTGACAGATATGCGCAAGCGGATGTCGTCGCACGCAGATCAATTTTCTTTGTTCGATGGCATCGGTGACGTGTTGCGTCATCTCTCCGCCGCAGGGATTCAACTGGCCATTGTCAGCTCGAATTCGCGTGAAAATGTGGAGCGCATTCTCGGGTCCGAAAACGCAGCCTTGATCCATCACTACGCGTGCGGCGCGTCTGTGTTTGGCAAACCGGCTCACCTCCGCGCGGTCTTGCGCAGGAGCGGAATTCCTTTTTCCCAGGCAATTTATATTGGCGACGAAGTTCGTGATGCGGAGGCGGCGAGGAAAGTTGGGATCGCATTCGGCGCGGTGGCTTGGGGACAACACAGCGAAGCTGCCTTGCGCGCTCAACAGCCCGAAGAGTTCTTCGCCTGTGTTACGGAGATTGCCGCAAAGCTGGGCTAAATCGCACGGGGCAATTTCCGAGTAATGCTCAGCAAGAACGGAGAAGACCGATTCTTGACGGAATGGATGATCCGACTATTGATTCCTTATGCAATTCGATCGCTTAACCATCAAGGCACAGGAGGCAGTTCAATCCGCTCAAAAAATCGCCCATCAGCGATCGCACCAAGAAGTCGATGGCGAACATCTGCTCGCTGCGTTGCTCGAACAAACGGACAGCCTTACACCTGCGCTTTTGGAAAAGCTTGGTGTGTCGCTTGAAAAAATTTCCGCTGACCTCGACAAAGAACTTGCGCGCCGTGTGAAAGTGCAGGGGACCAGTTCGTCGGACGTTTACTCCAGTCCGAATTTAAAAAGAACCTTCGACGCGGCGGAAAAGGAAGCGGGCAAACTCAAAGACGACTACATCAGCGTCGAACATTTGTTCCTCGGTTTGCTGGATGAAGGGAGCGAGGCTTTAAAGAAAATTTTTCAGGCGAATGGTTTGAAACGCGACACGGTGTTGAAAGCTCTGGTGGAATTGCGCGGCAACCAACGCGTCACGGACCAACAACCCGAGGCGAAGTTTCAAGCGCTCGACAAATACGGCCGCGACCTCACCGCTCTCGCGCGCGCCGGGAAGATTGATCCGGTTATTGGGCGCGATGAAGAAATCCGCCGCGTGATGCAAGTCCTCACGCGTCGCACGAAGAACAATCCCGTGCTCATCGGCGAACCGGGTGTGGGCAAAACGGCGATTGCCGAAGGTCTCGCGCGAAGAATCGTGAGCGGAGACATTCCAGAATCCTTGAAGAACAAAAAATTGGTCGCGATGGATTTGAGCGCGATGATTGCCGGCGCAAAATATCGCGGCGAATTTGAAGATCGGCTCAAAGCTTTTCTCAAGGAAATCACCGCGAGCGAAGGTAAAATCATTTTATTCATCGACGAGTTGCACACGCTGGTTGGCGCGGGCGCGGCGGAAGGTTCGAGCGATGCCGCGAACATCATGAAGCCTCAACTCGCACGCGGCGAATTGCGTTGCGTCGGCGCGACGACGCTCGACGAATATCGCAAATACATCGAGAAAGATCCCGCGCTCGAACGCCGTTTCCAACCGGTGCAAGTCGCCGAGCCGACCGTCGAAGCGACCATCGCCATCTTGCGCGGATTGAAGGAACGGTACGAAGTTCATCACGGCGTGCGCATTCAGGATTCTGCGCTCGTCGCCGCCGCCACACTTTCGCATCGCTACATCACCGACCGTTTTCTTCCCGACAAAGCGATTGACCTCGTGGATGAAGCGGCGTCGCGCCTGCGCATGGAACTCGATTCGATGCCCGTCGAAATCGACGTGCTGGAACGCCAGATCATGCAGTTGGAAATCGAGCAGAACGCGATGAAGCGGGAAAAAGATGAAGCCTCGCGCGAGCGTTTGAAGAAGATCGAAAAAGAACTCGCGAACCTGAAAGAAAAATCCTCCGCGCTCAAAGCGCAGTGGCAAAACGAGAAAGCCGCCATCAACGCCGTCAGCATTATCAACAGCCAGATCGAACAGGCGAAACTCGAACTGGAACAAGCGCAGCGCAGCGGCGACCTGAACCTCGCGTCGCAGATTCAGTACGGAAAGATCCCTGAGTTGCAGAAAAAACTCTCTGCGTCGGAAAAAGCCCTGCATGAAAAGCCGGACGGCAATCGACTCTTGTCCGAGGAAGTCACCGATGAAGACATCGCGCAAGTCGTGGCGGCGTGGACGCACATTCCTGTCTCGAGAATGCTCGAAGGCGAGCGCGAGAAACTCCTTAAAATGGAAGAACGTTTGCAGCAACGCGTCGTCGGTCAGGCCGAAGCCCTCAAAGCCGTCTCGAATGCCGTGCGCCGTTCCCGCAGTGGGCTGCAGGACCCCAATCGTCCCATCGGTTCCTTTATTTTTCTCGGCCCCACCGGCGTCGGAAAAACTGAAACCGCCCGCGCGCTGGCCGAATTTCTTTTCGACGACGAGCAAGCCATGGTGCGGATCGACATGAGCGAATACATGGAGAAACACACCGTCGCGCGGCTCATCGGCGCGCCGCCTGGTTACGTCGGCTACGAAGAAGGCGGACAACTTAGCGAAGCCGTGCGCCGCAAACCTTACTCCGTGATTCTGTTCGACGAAATTGAGAAGGCGCACTCCGATGTGTTCAACGTGCTCTTGCAAATGCTTGATGATGGCCGCCTCACGGACGGGCAGGGGAGAACCGTCGATTTCAAAAACACCATCGTCATCATGACGAGCAACATTGGTTCGCCGATGATCCAGGAAGTTTACAGTCGCGGGAAAGTCAGCGCCAAAGAGCTGGTGCAACTCGAACTCAATGTGCGCAACGAACTGAAGTTACATTTCCGTCCCGAATTCCTGAATCGCGTGGACGACATTATTCTCTTCCACAGCCTCGACGAATCGCAGATCTCCCACATCGTCGAAATCCAACTCGACAAATTGAGCGACCGCCTCCAGCAACAGCAACTCAGTCTGGACGTGGACGATGCCGCGAAACAACTTCTGGCGCGGGAAGGTTACGACCCGCAGTTCGGCGCGCGTCCGCTCAAGCGCGCCATTCAAGAGCACCTCCTCGACCCGCTCGCGACGAAGTTGCTCGACGGAAGTTTCAAGCCCGGCGACCAAATCAAAGCGACTGCGAACGGCGAAGGTTTGGAATTTAAAAAGAAATAAAGTTCCACGCGAAGCTGATGGAATTTTGTGAGCAAACCGGCATGATCTCCGTCAAACATTTCGTGAAACAAACTCGTCCGCAAATGAAATGGAATCGCAGCGCCCTCTTGCTGCTGGCGATTACGCTTTTGGGGAGCATTTCCTTCGCGGTTTCTCCGGTGATTCAGCCGACCATCACGTCACTCTCGATGAACGGCACGAATCTCGTTTTCATCGCGAACATTCCGGCGGGATTCGAACGAACGATTTTGGAAATGCGTCCCACGGTCACGAACGTGTGGCAAGAAGTCGCGCTGTTGGACGTTTCTGCCGAGGGCGGCAACGTCGAGTTCACCGTGCCGAGGCCGACGGCAGAGATTGCGTTCTTCCGCTTGAAAGCAATTGCTCCGCCGATTCCTCCGACGAAGATTTCTCCAACCATGACCGTTTCCCAAACCTCCACCGAATTGGAATACATCACCATTCCGTCTCTCGCACCTGTTGCGACCAACACGTCGCCGACCGCGCCCGCCGTATTTTATTTCAAAGGATCGATTGACGGTTCAGACCGAATCCTCATCACTCACTCCGGAGCGTTTTGGGAACACATCAACTGGGGTTGGCCGGGCGAAGCGGTGACGATCAATGGTTCACAATGGAACCCTCGCGAAAAAAATTATCTGACCGCCAACGGCACCGCTGCGTTCCTGCCGGAAACGTATTCCCTGGAGAACGTCAGTCTCGAAGTTATTGCCGGGCGCGACGTCGTGGCGTTGGAAAAAACGAACAACGCTTTGATGGTTTATTTAAACGACACTCATGTGGGTGCCGCGCCCTACGAATTCAAAATCCATTTCCATCCTGTCGCAACGAAACCAGCCACCGTGCGTGCGTCCGTCAAAGCTACTTTGAAAATTGCCGCACGCCTGGACGGGAGCGAACTCTTCAAGATCACCGCCCAACAAGCCGAATGGACGCATCGAACCTATTCCGATCCGCACGAAGTCCGGTTGAATGATGTCGTCTGGAACCTTGGCGAGACAAACGTGCTGATGAACACCGGAACGAACCAATTCCTTCCGAGCGACATCGATTTTTCCACCGCGCGGATTGTCCAGCGCAAAGGCCGCGACCTCGCCACGATGTGGGCAGATGCCGACGCCGTATGGATCAACTTCGCCGACAATCCGAACGGCTCCGATGAATACGAACTGGAACTTTCATTTGGAAAATAGAAACGGCGGAAGATGGCGAACTGATATTCGGGGAAGAAATTGAGCGGCGTCTTTTAGCTGATCAACTCAACCGTGGCGTGTTTGATTCCGGCATCAAGCGTCGCGAATTTCAGCCCATGCTTCTCCGCGAGATCAGCCAGGTAATGATCGGTAACTTGCTCGGTGGTAGCCGGCTTGGAGTCTAACGCCGGTAGATCGTCGGGGATGCGCGTTGCCTTCCGCTCGCTAAGAAAGTTCTCCAAGCCAATGCGCGCATCGGTCATGGCGAAATTGAAGGCTTTCTTTTGGGTGCTAATCCGTAAGAAGCCGAGTTCCGAGATTGGACATACGACCACATTTTTGCCGGAGAGCCACGCCGTTGCGGTGGCGTGTTGGGGATGAGTAATCCAGACGCCCGCCAGCAGGACGTTCACGTCCAGAAGGTGCTTCACGGGAACTCCGCTAGCGCTTCCTTGATCGCCGCCAAGGAAACGGGTTGATCAGACACGCCCACCGTGTAGCCCCCGCGCTTCTCGAAAGTCACCTTGGCCGGTCGTGACGCGATTTCGGACGACGGTGATATGCGGCGCAGCGTGATTTCGTCTCGGCTGACGATTTCCGGCTCGTACAAATCGCCCGGTGCGAGGATGGCGAGATGGATTCGATGCGCGTCATCTACTTTGATTGCGTTCACGTCAGAAAATCTCCCACGGTTTCAACTCCCCTTCAAGGAGAAGTTAGCCGCCTTAGGACGAACGTGCTGATGAACACCGCGACGAATTTATTCCTGCCATCCGGTTGATTTTCCACCGCGAAAATCGCTCAAGCGCGCCATTCAGGAACTGATTCTCGACCCGCTCGCGATGAAGTTGGTCGATGGCGAATTCAAACCGAGTCATCAAATCAAAGCGAAGTGACGGATTAAGTTCCACCAAGATTCACAACTGAAAGAACCGCTATCGACGGCTAACGTCCTCGCATGGTCTTGGAACTGAAACTGGATTTGTCCGACAGCCTCGGGCTGGAAGCCAGGAACAAAGGACTGCTCGAACCACTCGCCGTCGAGCGGAGGTTGCGCGCCGAACTGAAGCGAAATCGCGTGGATCAATTGTTTGCCGCCGCCGATCGCCTTGCCGCGCAGACTCTCCCGCCATTGACCAAAGCGGAAGTGGAAACGGAAATCCAGGCCGCACGAACGCAGCGTTAGCAAACGCACAAGCCGGACCAGAATCCCTTCCCATCAAGGTTCATAAAGGATAATCCCCCGCTGCGGTGCGCCGCCGGGAAAGTCCGCCCAATAGATTTCGCGAAATCCCGGCGGGTTATATTCCCAATGCCACGGTTCATTTTGGTAGGGATACCAGCCGAATTCCTCGCCCCGCAGGTGCAGCCACTTGTGCACGGGCGATTCACGCATGCGCACCATTTCCGCCATGGGACGAGTGATGGCTTCCTGGACTTTGAAATCCTCGCGATGGCTCATCTTAAAGTCGATGGCCAGTCCCAGCGAATGGGAGGAAAAACTCGCGACGGCGTTCGGATTGGCGGCCCGGGCCGCGTTCGCCTGGGCAACTTTGGGATCTCGATGAGACGAGAGAATAATCAGGTCAACTCCATCGGCTTTGGCCTGCTCGCGCATCCGAACAAACGATTCCAGCGCGTGGCCATCAAGTTTCCAGCGCTCCTGACCGGGAACGACAACCCACTTATTGGTAAAGTAATTCCAAGTGGATTCAGTCGCCTCGGCGCGCAGGACGACCGCATCACGCGTGCTGTTGGCACGTCGCTCCGGGCGCACCAGGTCGAGCGCGTCAACCATCACGTCGGCGAATGGTTCGTTGGGACCTTCCGTTCCACCGGGAAAATCATTTTCCTGCCAATCGAATTTACGGAAATGGTCGCTCAATTCGGGGCCAAGGATGTCGAGGCCTGAACTCTTCGGGTCGTGGATAAATTTCAGTTCCAACGCGCGGAGCAGAGCGAGTTTCGATTCACAGGTGTTTTGAGCCAGCGCCCGTTCGAAGGCAGCATTGATTTCCGCGTCCTGCTCACGGTCTTTGAGCGTCGCCCAAATATAATTGCCGGACAGGCGCGTGGCGTGGGATTCGGCATACTGTGCCGTCGCTTCCATCAAGCTCATGGGCGTCTTGGGCTTCGACGAAGTTCGGGAAGTCGCGCAGCCGCTGAAAAACATCGCACAGCCGAGGAACAGGAATGAGAGTCGAATGATTGGCTTCATTAGTTTGATGCTCACAGAGGCACATTCGAGCGTCAACCAACGAGTGGTAATGTCTGGCGAATCAGAATGATAATGCCGACGCCGTGTGGATCAACTTCGCCGACAACCCGAACGGGTCCAATGAATACGAGCTGGAGCTTTCATTTGCAAAGTAAGGAACGGAGCTCGGTGTTTTGTTCGCCGAGCGTTTGTTGGCGAGTCGGTTCACGGTCGTCTCCGCGTTGCTCAATCGACGTTCGGCCCGTCAGGCTAGATAAGGTAATGATGGAATGTGCCGCCGAAAGCAGCGCAGAATTCATGGAATTGTGTCGTTGCCTTTTGCTTCGGCGCTTTTCATTGATTCATCTCACCGCTTTAATTCCCGCGTGGCAACTTTGCGCATCCAATCTATCCAATCACTCGATGTGCCGGAACTGACGTTGTATTCAACCCTTCGTCGCACGGAGGAGCATGAACGGGCCGGGGTGTTGGTGGCGACGAGTGTTAAAGTGATCAAACGGTTGTTGGCGAGCCGGTTTGCTGTGGTGTCCGCATTGCTCACGCCCGAGTGGTTTACACAACTTGAACCGCTCCTGCGCGCGCGACCGGAAAATGAAATCACTGTTTATGTTGCCGAACATAGCGTCTTGGAAACCATTACCGGCTACACGTTGCACCAGGGCGCGCTGGCCGTGGGAAAAATCCCGCCGCCAGCAAACCTGGAAACACTTTTGCAAAATGCGCCACGGCCAATGTTGCTCGCCGCGGTGGAAGGAATTGCCAGCGCGGAAAATTTTGGTGCCATTGTCCGAAACTGCGCGGCCTTTGGTGTGCATATTCTCATCGCGGGCGAGACGAGTTGCAGTCCATACCAACGTCGCGCGGTCGCTGGCTCGACGGGCGCGATCTTTGAGCAACCGGCGGTGCAGGTGGACAATCTGGTGGAGACATTGACCGCCTTGCGCGCGCGTGGTGTGCGATGTCTGGCGGCGCATCCTCGCCCCGGCGCAAAGAAATTGTCAGCGGTTGATCTGCGCGGCGATTGCTGCATGGTGTTTGGCGCGGAGGGGCCGGGACTTACTGAAGCCGCGTTGTCGGCGTGCGATGACGCGGTTGAAATTCCCATGCCGTCGCACATGAATTCGCTGAACGTCGCCGTGGCGACGGGAGTCTTCCTTTACGAAGCGACGCGCCAGCGCGGGTGACTGGACCGCGGCTGTGTCGTCCCCGACCAGCCGCAGTACATGGAAATGCAAGCGATATGAAATTTTTCACGCGGCTCTTATAATGAAGCGCTGCGGCTGGTTTTCGAGACAGCCGCGGTCCGTTGCCGTCAGTGAACAATTTCGAGTGGTTTTGGCGGCGGAGTTGCGCCAAGAATATCTTATGTCGGAAAAGAAACGCATTCCAACGGACGCGCCAGATTTCAGTCACAATCCTTTTGGCGTATTGAATATCGAGGGATTGCCGCCGGGTCCTGTGGATTCTGCTGAACCGCCTGCCTCAACTGCACTAAAGAAAAAGTCGCGAGGACGCGTGGACATCATTCGCCAGACCGCACATCGCGGCGGCAAGACGGTGACAGTCGTGACCAATTTCATCGGCATCGGTCTTCCCGAAAAAGAGAAGCTCGCCAAACAAATGCAGAAAGCCTGCGGCACGGGCGGCACCGTGAAGGACGGTCAAATTGAAATCCAAGGTGACAAACGAACGGAAGTCGCGCGCATTTTGACCGAGGCTGGATTCACTCCGGTGATGGCTGGCGGCTGATTTTGGCAGGGCGGCGTTGCTGCTCCGCCTTAACTACAATCAGGGCAAGGCGGCAGCTTTGCACCACCCAGAAATAAAAACGCGCCGCCGAGAATATTCGGCGGCGCGTTTGTTTTGTTACGAATTATTTATCCCCACGCAGCGGAGGTTCGGGCCGCATTTCTTCTTTTTGAAGCGCGCCGTCGCCATTTTTATCCAGCGCCTTCAACGCGTTGGAGGCATTGGCGATTTCATCAGCTGAAATGGTTTTGTCACCGTTCGCATCCAAAGCACCGATCACTGGCGGAATTGGCGGATGAAAATCTTTGCCGCCATCGGGTCCTTGTCCACCAGGTCGTGGGCCTTTGCGTTCTCCATCGGGACGTTGTCCGCCCGGAGGTGGGCCTTTGCGTTCGCCGTCTTTGGGTTCACCTGCGCCTCCTGGGGGCTTAGGCCGCAACTCTTCCATTTGCACTGCGCCGTCATTGTTTTTGTCCAGACTTTTCACCGCGGCGGAAGCATTGGCGAGTTCGTCGGCGGAAATGGTTCCGTCCTTGTTCGCGTCCAGCGCGACCACGATCGGCGGAATCATCATTCTGCGTTGTGCTTCGTGACGGGGGCCATCCGGTCCACCTTCGCGCGAGCCGGGGCGCGGACCTTGTGGGCGCTCATTGGGTTGAGCGGCCATGTCGAACGCTGACAAACCTAGGGCCAGCGCAATCATTGTAATGCATTTTGTTTTCATGTTTTTCCTTTTGTTGTGCCGTGTCGTTAGTTTAACCACAAACCCGAATCGGCGCTTCGATAAGATAAGACGGGGACGATGTTAAGATCATGTGTGCGGAGCGCGGGAAATTGTTAAGGAAATGTAAAAGATGCCGCTTTTTTTGCACCTGACCGGTAATCTCGAGCTACATGGCAACTGCTGCTAACCATGATTCAACGGCCCACTCTTCGGGGCGAACCCGCGTCCTTATTATCGACGATGACCGGAAGCTTTGCCGGCTGATCAAAGATTATCTGGATCCGATGGGCTACGCGATCGAGGCGGCGCACACCGGTCCAGACGGATTAAAAAAAGCGCAGGAAGATAATTTTCACGCGGTGATTCTTGACCTGATGTTGCCCGGCATGGACGGATTCGAAGTGTTGAAGAAGCTTAGGCACACCTCCGATGTTCCCGTGCTAATGCTGACCTCGCGCGGCGAAGAGCCGGACCGAATCGTAGGATTGGAAATCGGGGCGGACGATTACCTGCCCAAAACATTTTCGACTCGAGAGCTTCTGGCGCGATTACGTGCCATTACGCGCCGTGCAACTCAAAAAGCTAAAACCGAAGATGCGCCGGAAGAAATTGTGGTGGGTCCTTTGCGTGTTCGTCCGACCTCGCGAGTCGCCATTTTAAATGATCAAGCATTGGTGTTAACGCCGGTTGAGTTCGATCTTCTGAATTCTTTAGCGTGCGCCAAAGGCCGCGTCAAAACACGTGAAGCCTTGTTGGACACTATTGCCGACCGGAACTACGAAGCCTTCGACCGTTCCATTGATGTCCACATCTCCGGCCTGCGAAAAAAATTGGGCGACGATCCGAAAACCCCGCGCTTTATTCGAACCATTCGATCCGCTGGTTATATGTTGATCGACCCCCAAAGTGATTTCTGAAATGAGAATCAAATTCCCTCTCTACGCGAAAATTCTATTTTGGTTTTTCCTCAATCTGCTGGTGTTGGGGGTCGTCTTCTTTTTCGTTGCGCGCGTGCAGCTCCGATTCGGCTTGGATTCTTTAATTGCAGGCAGGGCTGGGGATCGAATGCAGGCGATCACCAAGTTAATCATGGAGGATTTGCGAGATCGGCCTCGCACCGAGATTGACTCGGTATTGAAGCGATACGGCGAAGCATATTCCTTGGACTTCTTCCTTTTTCGAAATGATGGCGCACAAATCGCCGGAGAGTTCACAGAACTCCCATTGCCCGTGCAGGAGAAAATCAGAGAGCGTCGCGCGATTATTCCTCCTCAACGTCGCCCGGAGATGGATAGAAGAACGCCATTTGACGAGCGGCCAGAATTCGGTCCGCCACCGCCCCCTCAGGTGCAAAACCAGCGCGAGATGAGACCTCTGCCTCTGGGCGTGGCGTTGCCAAACTCGATGTTGCACACCAGTAATCCCAAACGCTATTGGGTATTGATCAGGACGACCTTGCCCGATACAGAAATGCGGCGGCCGATGCCAGTCACCCTGATCGCGATGTCCAAGACTTTGAGCGCCGGTGGATTGTTCTTCGATTTCACACCATTGGTCATAGCAGCCCTCGCTGTCATTTTCATTTCAACTCTGTTCTGGCTTCCGTTGGTACGTGGAATTACGAAATCCATCACCCGAATCACCAAAGCTACGGAGCGGATGGCGGAAGGACAATTTGATGTTCGGGTTGATGACGAGCGGCGTGATGAACTTGGGTCGCTCGGTGGTTCGGTCAACCGTATGGCCGCGCGGCTTTCCGGATTTGTGGGCGGACAAAGAAAGTTTTTGGGCGATATCGCGCATGAACTTTGTTCTCCGATTGCGCGAATGCAGATGGCGCTGGGAATCATGGAGCAACGTTCCAAAGAACCAAATCCGTACCTAAACGATTTACGTGAAGAGGTGGAGCACATGTCCAATCTTGTGAATGAGTTGCTCTCCTTTTCCAAGGCATCCTTGGGCAAAGCACAAATCAAACTTCAACCGGTCCTGGTAAAATCAGTCGTTGAAAAAGCGGTTAATCGGGAGGCGGGCTCTATCAATACTGCGGAGATTAAAATAGATGTGGCCGAGGACATTCAGATGTTGGCAGAACCTGAATTGCTGCTCAGGGCCGTGTGCAACCTTTTGCGTAACGCCCTCCGTTACGCTGCTCATGCGGGACCAATAACGATTTCAGCTACTCGTGCCGACTCCTCAGTAATTCTTAACATCGAAGATTGCGGGGCCGGAATTCCTGAGGAGTCACTGGCACAGATATTCGACCCGTTTTATCGTCTTGATAGTTCACGCTCGCGAGACACTGGTGGAGTTGGGCTGGGACTTTCCATTGTGAAAACCTGCGTCGAATCGTGCGGAGGAATGGTGGTTTGTGAAAATCGCCAACCTGTAGGATTGCGAGTTTCTCTACGATTTCCGTTAGTGGTAGCTTAGGCGAGAGACTATATCCAAGGCAGCAGATTGAAACCAGTCTTGGGAATGACAGTTGACTGGCTACACGTAAAACGCTACTGCTCCTCTATGAAAACGATACTAGATTTATCTCCCGAACAACTTAGAAGAGCTGCGCAGCTCAGAGAACAGATCACCTCTTTGGAAAAACAAATGCAGGCTTTGCTCGGTCAAAGCCCAAGTTCGACCCAGAGTAAACCAGCCGCAGCTACAGGCGGTTCTAGCACCATGTCTGACGCGGCACGTGCCAAGATTTCTGCTGCGATGAAAGCGCGTTGGGCAAAACGCAAACCGGGTAGCAAGACCTTGCCTACCAGCAATCCTCAACCAGCAGCACGAAAGCGCAAACCGATGAGCGCAGCGCAACGGGCGCAAATCGCCGAAACTTTGAAAGCGCGTTGGGCGAAGATCAAAGCGGCAAAGAAGTAGAAGATTCTTAACTCTTACCTCAGGGGCTAAAGAAAACCTTTAGCCCTTTTGCTTTTCCAGGAACAGCTTGAGAGCGCCCGCGAGCTTTGCCACCTGCTTGGCTTTGCTCTCGTCTTTTAGCTTCCCAGATTCGTTGAAAGCTTCATGTGCTGCCGAGATGGCGACCTGGTCCGGCAGCACAAGGACTCCGATGTTGCCGAGGATGGCCCGGAGATGAACTAGACCGCGCAAACCGCCCAAGCCTCCCGGCGACGCACTGAGCAGGGCTGCGATTTTCCCTTTGAAGCAGACCAGAGAAGGTTCGTCGTCGGTTTCAGTCCGCGAAACCCAATCAATGGAATTTTTTAGGACGCCGGTTATGGAGCTGTTGTATTCCGGTGAAGAAATCAACAGCCCATCGTGTTCCAAAAATATTTTCTTAAGCTTCTTGGCGTTCTCGGGCAAACCGCTGGAAGATTCTAAATCCTCGTCGAACAAGGGTAAGGGGTAATCACGTAAGTCGATCAGGGTCACTGCCGCACCCGCGGAGCGCGCGTCATCAGCCGCGATCTTGACCAGTTGCTTGTTGAATGATCCGGAGCGTGTGCTGCCGGCAAAGGCGAGAATTTTTGCTTGGCTCATGCTTAACAAAGAACCGCCCAAAACATAAAAAGCAAGGGGTCATTACTGCCTTCATGGACAACCTTTGCCACTGAGTTAAATTAATTGCGCATGATCTTGTCAGCTCAACAAATGGAAGCTGTGCGACCAAGCGAATTGCGCAGGGTCAGAAACTGCGTTGGAAATTTTTGGCGATTGGCATTTCGCTCGCATCTACGAAAAAAATTCGTGTCGCTTTCACTTTAGCGATTGGCATCGCACGGTTGACGAGAAGCGGAAAACACTCCGACTAGCTTTATCAATTGTTGAATCAGGACATGACCAACCGCTGGATGAAGATTCTTGAATTGACGATTGTGCTTTTGTTCATCATCGATTTGGTGGTTCTCTTTGTCGGACTGAAATAAGTGCGGCTTCAAAACTGACTTTACATGAGAAAAATAAATTACGGCGGATGGCCCAACTGTATTGAGTTAAGCAACGGACAAATCGATTTGGTGGCCACAACCGACGTTGGTCCTCGCATCATTCGGCTTGGATTTGCGCACGGGAAAAATCTCTTCAAGGAAATTCCAGATCAGCTCGGGAAAACAGGCGGCGCAAAATGGACGGCTTACGGCGGACACCGATTCTGGCACGCGCCCGAAGTGATGCCCCGAACTTATGTGCCCGATAACTCCCCGATTGAGCACACCTGGGATGGCAAGACACTGAAGCTCATTCAACCAGTCGAGACAACCACCGGTCTGCAAAAGGAAATAGAAATCACCATGGATCCAAAAAGGAATCGGGTGACTCTTCTGCATCGTCTCACGAACAAAAATCTTTGGGCAATCGAGGCGGCACCGTGGGCGCTGTCCGTTATGGACGGTCCGGGTCGCGCTATCTTTCCCCAGGAACCGTTCGTCAAACAATTGCTGCCCGTGCGCCCCATGGCACTTTGGGGTTACACCGATATGCGTGACCCGCGTTGGATCTGGGGGACAAAATATATCCAGCTGCGGTGCGATCCAGCAGCAAAGACCGCGCAGAAATTTGGGATGATGAACACGTTGGGCTGGGCAGCTTATTGTCGCGGAGATGAAATCTTCATCAAACGTTTTCCGTACGATGCCAAAGCAACGTATCCCGATTTTGGCTGCAATACGGAGAGCTATACGACGGGTGACATGCTCGAAGTCGAGAGCGTCGGCGGGCTTGTCAAACTGGAGCCGGGTGAAAAAGCAGAGCATGTGGAAAATTGGTTTTTGTTTAAAGGCGACCTTTCTGAGGATGAAAACCGCATCGACACTGATTTGCTTCCGTTGGTAAAAGAAACCTTGCACTGAGGTGTTTGTGGATTTCCAATCTACAGATTGAACGCAGCACCTCATTTGGGGTCAAAATTTTACAAACCATATGTTTTCGTTTTTGGAAGTTTTTAAACAAAGTTACCGGGATAATTTCGGTTCCCTCCTGTTTTTTTTGATTGCGGGTTTTATTGGTTTTGTATTCGTCATCTATCTCCTGGTTGACTACGTCAGAACCTGGCGCGCTGCGCAACGCCGAAAACGGCCGCCCGGAAAATCAAAATCTTAAGCGGCGGCCTCTCTTCCCGTATTTCTTCCGTTCCGACATCAGGGAACTCCTGTTGTCAAACGCCCCAATTGATCCTATCAAGACGCGACGCATAATGCGTCCCGTTGAAAGCGTTGCCTAGAAACTATGGAAATTGTAATTGTGCTCGGACTGCTGCTCATTGGCGTGGTTCTATTTTCACTAGAAGTTTACTCGGTGGACATTGTTACGCTGCTGCTGCTGATCGGTTTGGTTGTCTTCCAAATTCTGCCGCCTGAAGAGGCATTCAAGGGTTTCAGCAGCGACATCATCATAATTTTAGCTTCGATTTTTATCATCAGTGGCGCGTTGCAGCGAACGGGCGTTGTCGATGTTATTGGCCATCGTTTGTTTGGTTTTGCCGGCGAGCATCCAAATCGATTTTTGTTCGTGATGATGAGTGCGGTCGGTGGTTTTTCCGCGTTCATGAACAACACCACGGTGACGGCTCTGTTCCTTTCTCCTGTTTTGGGCGTTGCAAAAAAACTGAAAGTCAGTCCCTCCAAGCTCCTGATTCCTCTCGCTTACGCCTCTATTCTGGGCGGTTCCTGCACCTTGATCGGAACTTCCACCAATATCGCGGTCAGCGGTTATGTTAAACGCATCGGTCTCGAACCCATTGGGCTTTTTGAGGTGACCGGCCTCGGCTTGATTATTCTCGGCGTGGGAATCGTGTTCATGATGACGATCGGAAAACGATTGCTGCCAGATTATCCCGACGAAAGCCTGACCAAGAACTACAATATTCGTGAATACCTCAGCGAAATCATAGTCACGGAAGGTTCCGAGCTGATTGGTCAAAAGGTATTCGAATCCGATCTCGCGAAGCTGGAATTTCAAATCATCGGAATGGTTCGAGGTGAAAAAAACTTTGTGCCGCAACGCAACACAACGATCCGCGCCAAAGATGTTTTGCTCGTGGAAGGCAAAATTGAAGAGCTGATGAAGGTGAAAAACACCGCCGGAATCGAGATCCGCGCTGAATTAAAACTCGATGATCCCGCCCTGCAAACTGAGGACGTTAAAGTTGCCGAGGTTCTGATCAATCCCCGCTCGGAATTGATCGGTCGCTCACTCAAAGACATTTCCTTTCGCCAACGCTTTGGCCTGACTGTCTTGGCGCTGTATCGTCATGGACGTTCGCGACTGGATAAGATTGGGCACATCCACCTGCGTCTGGGGGATCTGCTGCTCGTGCAAGGTTCCACGGACGCAATTGACTTCATGCGAGGGAATCCGAGTTTCACAATTATCGAAGAAGTGAAACCGGTCCTTCATGCCAAGAAAAAAGGCATCATGGTCGCGAGTTTTTTTATCGCTGCCATGATCGCCGGTGGGGCCGGGTGGTTGCCGCTTCCCGTCGCGTTTTTATCGGCGGCAGTTTTGACGCTCATCTTCCGCTGCATGAGAGTTGAGGACGCCTATTGCTACATCGACTGGCGCCTTTTAATTCTGATTGGAGGAATGACCGCGTTTGGAGTTGCCATGGAAAAAACTGGCGCGGCTGAGTTTCTCGCCAAATGGATCGTGCTTTTTCTGGAACCACTGGGGCCAAAAGGAATCATGGCCGGATTTTTTGTGCTCACCATTTTGCTGACGCAACCGATGTCCAACGCGGCCGCTGCGCTCGTGGTTTTGCCTGTCGCACTCAGCAGCGCCGAGGCGCTTGGCGTAAACCAACGAACCTTCGCGATCGCCATCATGCTGGCTGCGTCTGTCTCGTTCATCACGCCGCTCGAGCCTTCCTGCATCCTCGTTTACGGCCCGGGCAAATATCGTTTCATTGATTTCGTGAAAACAGGAATATGGTTGACGCTGATTCTGGTCGTGGTGATCTTTTTTGCCATCCCCCATTTCTGGCCGCTGGAGATTCAACCTGCACCGTAGTTAAATTCGTAGCTGCTTAGGCTATTGAAGATTATTGGCACCTTGCAAAAACTGCTGCAACGCTTCCGGCCCTAAAATTTTCTCGAGCGACTTTTGTTGCTCGGCTTGTGCGGCAGCGAGCGCGTCAATTTTCTCTTCGTTGGTTAAAGTCGTATCCTCGCGAATGCGCTGGCGTTCCGCTTCCGTCACCTGGTTGATCTGATAGATCGGCAAAACCATTGCAGCGGACGCCCCCACTTGTTGTGCGGTGGCTTGTGATCGCTGGAAAAGTGGATCCTGAAAAAGTTTGTAAGTCACGTAGCGTTCCGGCCCAACCGCTTGTTGAAGCGCGGTTTCGCGTTGCGCCTCCAATTCACGCTTGCGACGCAGTTTCACCGGATCGTCACCGGCGTAATAAAGTTCCGATTGCGAATCCGTCGCGTCACGCGCGCGAAACATGTTGCGAAATTCTTCCGGCGAGAAATCCAACCCGCGTAGTTCATCGCGCATCTGATAGGCAGTGGACGAATAACGCAGAAGGAATTCTTCCATCTGCACGGGTGTTAAAACTTTTCCCAATTCGTTGCGCGATTCCTGTCGCAGTCTGGCCAGTTCGGCTGGATCAACCGCAAGCCCCCCCTGGGCTTGTTCCCGTTGATACGCCTCGATCTTTTCCTGTGTGCGCGCCGCGACGTCATAAATTGTCTGTTTCGTTGCATTCGGGAGTTCTCCAAGGACCGGGCCGGTCAAACTGATTCCCGTGCGCGTGGCTGGAACCACAGGGCCTGACGCGATTTCCCATCCAGGACCGAGCAGTCGTGTCAGCAGCGCGCGTTTTTCTTTCTCCAAAGTTCTGATCTGATTCGCCGCCGCTTGAATCAGATCCATGTCCGGTTCCGAACGCCACCATTGATGATCGGCTGAGACAACTTCTGCCGCACGGCGATGCGCGTAGTGTTGATTGACGTCGGCCACGATGATGTCACGGATGGTGGAATCGGGACAACCGATCTTACGGAGGTTCTCGATGTAAGTGGCGTAGTCTTCTGATTCCACTTGTTCCCATGTGAAATTCTGCGGACGCACAATCACATTCGTCATGCGCACGGAAGTGGCGTTTGGGTTCGACGAGGGATTGACGGCATCAATATCGCGGACGTAGGGAGCAGCGCCGGGTCGCGAGAAATAGACCAAACCGAACAAACAAGCCGCGGCGAAAATCACGTTAAACCCCGCCGAAATCAGGAGGAGAATTCGCAATCGCATGTCTCAATATTTCCTCAACCTAGATTTCATGCAAACGCATTCTTGGAAAAGACGTTGTTTGGAGTTCCGCCTTCAGGGGGTTTGGTCGAGCGCTCCAGACCAGCACCCCGTTGTGATTCAACTAGAGATTGAAAATCCTGTTTTCACAACGCACTCTTGTTTCATGAATTTTCGCGGTGTTTTCATTTTAGGACTGACAGGATTTTTGCTGGTCGGATGCAGGAATGAGAATCCAGCTCCCGTTCCTCAGACTGATCCTGAAACAGCGGCGCGACCAGCTTACCCGACGCAAGCGCAATCCAAATTGCCCACGATCAAACTTTGGATTGGCGCTGAAGAAATGGAGGCTGAGATGGCGTTGACTGACGTGCAGGTGAGAACCGGAATGATGTTTCGCACGAACATCGCGGAAAATGCCGGCATGATTTTCGTCTTCAATCAACCACATCGCGCCGCCTTTTGGATGAAGAATTGTCCTAGCTCGCTCTCCGCCGCTTACATCGATCCGGAAGGAAAGATTTTAGAGATCGTGAAACTTGAAGCACAGAACACCAATTCCGTTCCCGCTTCGTTCGACAACGTCCAATACGTATTGGAAACAAGTCCGGGCTGGTTTGAACGTCACAATATTTCGACGGGAACTTTGGTGCGCACAGAAAGAGGAAGTTTGCGTAAAACATTTTTTCGAACGGAGTAATGAAAGTAGCTCTCGCGCAAATTAACACCACGGTCGGCGACCTCGCTGGAAACGAAGCAAAAATTCTCGATGCCTATCAACGCGGAGTTGATGCCGGTGCAGAGATCGTCGTGATGCCCGAACTCACCACGACCGGCTATCCGCCCCGAGATCTGTTATTGAAGAAGGAGTTTGTCGCGCAAAATCTGGCCGTGCTGCAAAGGCTGGCCGCTGTCACTGGCAGAACCGCATTGCTCGTTGGATATGTTGGGGAGAATAAAATTCTACCCGGCCGTTCACTGACCAATGAAGTTGCGTTGTTGCAAAATGGAAAAATTGTTGCGACGCGGATCAAAACGCTGTTGCCGACTTACGATGTGTTTGATGAGGACCGTTATTTCGAGCCAGCTTTGATGAATCTGCCGGTGGATTTTGCCGGCGGGAAACTTGGGTTGACCGTTTGCGAAGACATCTGGAACGACGAGGATTTTTGGCCGGAACGGCGTTATCAGAATAATCCTCCAATGGAATTGATTACCGCTGGCGCAAAAATCCTGTTCAACGTTTCGGCTTCGCCATGGTCACTTGGCAAAGAAAAAGTTCGTTACGAAATGTTGTCCAGTCTCGCTCGGAAGGGGAAGACGCCCATCGTTTTCTGCAACGCGATCGGTGGAAATGACGAATTGGTTTTCGATGGCAACAGCATGGTGTTCAACTCCGCCGGGCAGCTCGTCGCCCAGGCCAATTTGTTTGCCGAAGACTTTGTTGTTGCTGATACGAATTCCACCGACGTGGTCGAATTTCGTTCCAGTTCGGATCCAGAAAAAATTCACGACGCGCTTGTGCTCGGCTTGCGCGATTATTTGCACAAGTGCGGTTTCAAATCGGCGGTAATCGGATTGAGCGGAGGGATTGATTCCGCGGTCGTCGCTGTTCTGGCAGCCGAGGCTTTGGGAAAAGAAAATGTGCGCGGTGTTTCGTTGCCCTCCGAGTTTTCATCGCAACACAGCCTGGAGGACGCGCGCGTTCTCGCCGAGAATGTGGGAATTCAATACGATGTCATTCCCATTCAAACCATGTTCGCCGCAACGAAACAGGAGTTGAAAAGCGTTTTTGCCGATCGTGCAGAGGACACGACTGAAGAAAATATTCAGGCGCGGCTGCGCGGTGTTCTGCTCATGGCCATGTCGAACAAGTTCGGCTCACTCCTGCTCACGACCGGAAACAAAAGCGAATTAGGCGTCGGTTATTGCACACTTTACGGCGACATGTGCGGCGGCCTTGCCGTGATCAGCGATGTTCCGAAAACGATGGTTTATCAGCTGGCAAAGTGGATCAATCGTGAGCGGGAAATTATTCCTGATTCTACTATTACCAAGCCGCCATCCGCCGAGTTGCGACCTGACCAATGCGATCAGGATTCCTTGCCGCCTTACGAAATTCTCGACGCGATTCTTGATCACTACGTCGTTCACGCGCGGTCCGTGACGGACATTGTGAAACTTGGATTTGAAGAAGCCGTTGTGAAAAAAATAATTCGTTTGATTGATCTCAGCGAATACAAACGTCGCCAGGCCGCTCCCGGTTTAAAAGTCACGAGCAAAGCTTTTGGTCTCGGAAGAAGATTTCCCGTCGCACAGAAATATCGCTAAATAAAACGTGCCGCCGACATCCTGTCGGCAGAGCCATGGCAAATCAAAACCGTAAATTTCCCCGCTCGCCCAAACCGAATAATTTGTCCAGATCAACTCGGCAGCACGGTCAAATGCGCCTTTGATTTGAGCGGAAACATGTCTTAATTAGACGCATGGCTGTTGCAACATTCCCGAAAATCCGCTCCGAACGTCTTTGGACCTACGACGAGATGGTTGCCGAATTGCCGGAAACCAATCAACCAATCGAGTTATGGGACGGGGAACTTGTTACGTCACCTACACCAACGCCGAAACATCAAACGATTGTTCTTCGACTCTCACATCTGCTGGATGATTTCGTGCGCCAGAACAAATTGGGCAAAGTGTTTGTCAGCCCTCTTGATGTTGTTCTATCAGAGCATCGCGTGATACAGCCGGATGTGTTTTTTGTTTCAAATTCTCGGAAATCCATCATCCAGGACCGCATTCGCGGCGTGCCGGATTTGGTGTTTGAAGTCATTTCTCCGGGAACATGGAAGCGGGATCGCGTTGAGAAAAAGTCCCTCTACGAGCAGGTCGGCATCCCGGAATATTGGATCGTCGATCCCGAAAGCCGCACCATCGAGGTGTTCGCGCTGGCGAGTGGTTCATATCAATTGCATTGCCGCGCGACTGACGCGGAGACGGCGAAGTCAAAACTCCTTTCCGGTTTCGGAATTTCGTTTAACGAAGTGCAACTCTGAAACAGGGCTATCGCAGCCCGGCTTGTTTCACCCATGACAAATACTAAATCGGAGCAACTTTTTGCCGAGGCACTGAAATATATTCCCGGCGGAGTGAATTCGCCGGTGCGCGCTTTTCGCGCTGTCGGCGGCCAACCGTTCTTCGTCAACAAAGCCAGAGGTGCAAAAGTTTCCGATGTCGATGGCAATGAATACATTGACTACATCGGGACGTGGGGACCGGCCATTCTCGGTCACGCACATCCGAAAATTATCTCCGCGATTCAAAAAGCGGCCGAGCAGGGGACGAGTTTTGGAATTCCCAATCCGCTCGAAGTCACGATGGCGAAACTGGTATGCGACGCGGTGCCGAGCGTAAAAAAAGTTCGCATGTGCAATTCCGGCACCGAAGCCTGCATGTCGGCAATCCGGCTCGCGCGCGGTTTCACGAAGCGCGATAAAATTATCAAGTTCGACGGCTGCTATCACGGCCACGCTGATTCGCTTTTGGTAAAGGCTGGTTCCGGCGCGCTCACCTTTGGAAATCCCGACAGCGCTGGAGTTCCCGCCGCGTTCACGCAACACACGATTGTTCTCCCGTTCAATAATGTCGAAGCCGTCAAAGCCGCGTTCACCGCTAACAAAAATCAAATCGCCGGAATTATCATCGAACCTGTTCCTGGAAACGCCGGTTTGTATTTGCCGAAGCCGGGTTACCTGGAATTTCTCCGAGAGATTACTACCGCGCACGAATCGCTCTTAATCTTTGACGAAGTGATGACCGGCTTTCGTTTGTCGTATGGCGGTGCGCAAAAGCTTTTTGGCATCACGCCGGATCTAAGTTGTTTTGGAAAAATTATCGGCGGCGGTTTGCCGGTTGGTGCATTTGGCGGTCGCTCGGAAATCATGGATTACCTCGCGCCACTCGGTCCAGTTTACCAGGCGGGAACGCTCAGCGGAAATCCACTCGCGATGGCGGCGGGTATTGCGAACCTCGAAGAACTTCAGGCCAGCGGCGCCTATTGCAAACTGGAAGAACTCGCCGAACAACTTGCTGCCGGAATGAGAGACGCCGCGAAGTCCGCCAACGTGCCCGTTCAATTCAATAACATCGGTTCGATGTTCTGCGGCTATTTCACCGACAAGCCCGTTTACAACCTTGCCGATGCGATGCACAGCGATCGCGAGCGTTTTAAAAAATATTTCCACGGCATGTTGAATGAAGGTGTTTACTTCGCGCCATCGCAATTTGAAGCGGGATTCATTTCAGCGGCGCACAGTCCAGAAGATATTGACCTAACTCTGCGTGCAGCGGCGAAGGTGTTGAAGACCTTGCATTGAGACAAGTCCACGGCTCTCCACACGAGCGCTAACTTAATCAATCAGCAAGATGCGATAGAAGCGCTGCGCCTCTCCGATGACGTCGGTCTGGACGACGAAGTTTTCGGAAGCGACGACGTCTGGCACAACATCGTTCCAGTCTGGGTCGCTTAAATCATCTTTGTATTGTAGCCGATAAATGCCGCCGGGAATCGCACTCCATTGCAGCGTCACGTTTCCTTCGCTGGCGCTGATCGAGTAAATACCCGGCTTGGGCGCGACGATAACCGCAAAACTTTTTTCATCGCTCAATGGCGGAATCCCGTTATCCGCCACGTTCACGAAAATTGTATTCGTGCTGTTCGCAAAAAGGTCGACTGGCGTCCACGAGAAAATTCCCGTTGCACCATCAATCTCCGCACCACTCGGAGCGTTCACCAGATGATAGGTCAAGGTGTTCGTCGGAAAATCCGCATCGCTCGCCGTGTTCGTGATGATCAACGTCGTACCCGCGTGAACGATGCGGTTGCTGATTCCCGCAAGAACGGGCGCTTGATTCACTTCGCTGACGGTCACAGAAAATGTCTTTGCATTACTC
This sequence comes from Verrucomicrobiota bacterium, assembly GCA_038316905.1. Classification (GTDB taxonomy): domain Bacteria; phylum Verrucomicrobiota; class Verrucomicrobiia; order Limisphaerales; family CANJXF01; genus CANJXF01. The sequence continues at coordinate 23,116 of JBBQAX010000013.1, forward strand.
AGCGTCGGATCCGAAGCGTCCGTAGCGCGAACCGTGATGTTGAAAACCCCGGGCCCTTGTAGCTCCGTCGGCATCCAGGAAAAAACGCCGGTGTCCGAATGAATGCTGGCTCCACTCGGCGCGCCTTCATCAAGGCTGTAGAGGATGGATCTCGGTCGAACTACCGCAAAGTTATCGAAATGAACTTTGTAGATTCCGTTTCCCGCATTCGGAACGATCGCAAGATGTTCGAGCACGCCGAGGCCTGATGCCGTTGAAAGAACATTGTTTCCGCTCGCGAAATTCAGCACGGGCTCTGTCGGCAATTCAAAGGTAAGTGTGGTCCAGGTATTCGATGCGATGACACGATCTGGCATCGGAGCAACTCCGCTTTTGTTCGTCACGCCAACCCATTCAATTCCGCCAGTCGCTCCACCATTGGCCCCGATGCCTGTCCCCGGTGCCGTGGTGGTTTCGCGCAAACCGAGCCCCACTTTAATGGATTTATCGCTGTGAAGGTTGAAGCGAAATCGTTTCGTGAAATCAATTACCGGATTTCCAATGGAGGTCGCGCTGCTCGTCGTGAGCCGCAGCCATGGATCAACCGCGTTTGTAAAATTGAAACTGACGAAAAGCGCGCGTGTACCGAGTCCGGATCCCAAAGGAAACAATTCGGTCACAGAAGAATAATCAGGACTCGCATCGATGTTCGTAATGCTGGTTGCAGAGAATCTTGGATTGCGAAAAAGAACGGTGCCAGTTGGCGTTTCAATGTTGAAACCCTCGAAGTCCGCCAGCATTTGCACATGATCGGGGACGGTCGCCGTGTTCGTGAACGTCAGCAACAAACCTTCCGCAATCGTTTTATTGGAAATCGTGGGCAATGTAGGAGCGACGTGCGGTGTGCTCGCGCTGCTCACGGGAGAGTATCCAGAGTTGCCGGTGACGTTAAACGCCCGCACTCGATAGAAAAACGTATTTCCCGCGAGAACATTGGTGTCGAAATAGAATGTTACATTCTCGGCAACTTCCTGGATTTGGAGAAAGGGTCCGCCAACCGCGTAGGCCCGTTCAATTCTGAATCCGTTCTCAAAACTGTTCGTATCCGTCCAACTCAAAAGGATTCGGGTCGAGGCAAATATGTTTGCCGTCAGCTCGGTGGGAGCAACCGGCGCGGGCACGATGCGTTCCAAATAATTATCCACCGACCATCCGACCACGCTGTCACTCCACTGAATTTTCCACCACGTAAACCCGCTGCCATCCGCTGTCACGCGAACCGGTCCATCGATGATCGTGCCGATCGCTCCTGCGGCCTTCGTCGTGACCAAAGGACAATTTGTTCCGCTGGCGATTCCTCCATCCGCACATTGTCGAACGGCGGCGCTGGAAAGTGCTTTGATGTCATCGCCGATGACAAAAGGTTGCGCCTTTACCAAATTCAGAGCCGGGTAATAGTGGCTGATCAACCAGAGCCAATCCTTTTTCGGAAATCCGTTGGGAGTGGAATCGCCCGAGACACGCCCCTGCATTCTAAAACCCGTGGCCCATCGCGCAGTTCCCCATTGGCACATGCCGCGGCCATGACCAAACCGCACTTCCCCGGCGCACGCAGGATCGTAAATGCAAACCGGCGTCGTCGCGTTCGGTTCAGTGTAACCATCGCCGCACTTGAACCCCGCGGAATTGTTCTCCGCAGAATATTCGCTGCGTGAAATCAAATTGTTGGAGTCGATCACGACATAACCAGCGGTTTGCATCGCCGCCGTGGTCGCAATTGTCGCCGTGTCGGTGTCGTAAACCTGGCAACTCGTGGTCGCGCAAATATCATAAGTCGAACCACGCGGATTGCGCACAAACCACGCCGCATAAGAACGAATCGCGACTGCGCCGGCCTTCAATGAATTGATTCCGCTGCCACCGCTCAGATTTCCCCAGGATGAAATCCATTCATCATTCAATGACCGCTGCACATACGTTTCCATCGAGACGTAATCAATCGTTCCATCAGGAAGCTGGACGCGAATATTGGTCGGAAGCCGAACCGTGGCATTGGTGGGGTTGATGGCACTAGCAGTGATAACCGATGACTTTTCAGATTGGGCCACCGTCGTTTCAAACGGCGCCGGATTTGGATCAATCCGTTTTCCCTCTTCGCTGGTCACGTTTGTTCCAGTGCCGGGAGTGAGTGCTATACGCAAAACGAAATCTCCATAAGGCGACAATTCCAGGTTCTGCCGTTCTTCGCTTTTGAATCCGTCCTTCGCGAAAACCAATCGAGCAGGGGACGCCACCCATTCGGTATCATTCTGCAACGGCACCAAAATTTTAAAGAAACCGCGTGCATCGGTCTGGGTTTCGGTTCCGCTGGGCCATGAAACAACACGCACATTCTCCAATGGCCGTCGCGAATCCGATCCGCTGATAAATCCCACAAACACCGTGGCGTCCCGACGATGCATCGCCACGATACTTTCCGAGCGCAATTCCGCCGGTGTGGAAACCGGGTCCATCGTGAATTGCAGATCAGGCGTGAAATCAGCAACGGCAATGGCGGCGGAAATCGGGAGGTAATTCTTAGCTGCGATGGAAATAGAATAATCGCCTTCCGCGAGGTTCGTCGAAACCCGCCCCGCTTCGTCCGCAGTCAGAAACAATTCCCCACCGTTTGCCGCGACGAGTTTGATTTCAGGTTGCACTGAAAAACCGGTCGAACTATCCACGAAAGCGAGGTGCAAAAGCTTTTGTGCGGTGGACTGGCCGGAAACAATTTGGGTCGTAAGAAACAGAATCAGTCCCAGGAAACGAACGAGATTAGTTTGAGAAGATCGCATTTTCAATTAGACGAAGCTTAGTTCATCCAGAACGTTAGAGCAATATTTCCGAGTTGATCCCGCTGTGCTTGACGCGCTCGTTCGCGAGACCTATTTTTCCGCCACTGGGGAGCCAACCTGTTTTCTGTAGCGGCGAGTCTGTGACCGCCGACGTCAAACAAAGGCTGAGAGTTTCGTGCGGGAGCGCGAAAGACCCTTGAACCTGATCCAGGTAATGCTGGCGTAGGAATGTGCTAGCGCACGGCCACAGCGCTTCGCGCAAAACTTCTTCGCTAAACTTTCTGGGACAAATTTTTCAAATATAAAAATTATGATCGCATCTAAAGATTCTTTTGAAACCGCACGGGTAGCACAGGCGACCCGCCTGTCCGACGACGCGCCTCGCGTCGTCGAATCCGATTCCCACAGTTCTGACCAATTGCCGAACTCTAAAAAAGTTTACGTCACCGGAAAAATACATGCCGACGTGCGCGTGCCGTTGCGTGAAATTTCTGTCTCGCCGACGAAATCTTTCAATGGGCAGATCGAAGCCAATGAACCGGTGCGTGTTTATGATTGTTCCGGTCCGTGGGGCGATTCGAATTTTGACGGCGATGTGCGGCAAGGTTTGCCTGCGCTGCGGCGCGATTGGATTTTGGCGCGCGGCGATGTGGCGGAATATGCCGGTCGCGAAATCAAACCGGAAGACAATGGTTATCTCACGCGCGGCCACGAAGAATACGCGAGCAGCGCGGAGAAAAAAAATCGCCTCGAACATTTTCCCGGGTTGAAACGCCAGCCGCTGCGCGCATCGAAAGGCCATTCGGTTTCCCAACTCTGGTATGCGCGGCAAGGCATCATCACGCCGGAAATGGAATTCATCGCCATTCGCGAAAACATGGGGCGCGAAGCCGCGATGAATCTCGTCGAAAATAAAAATGGCGACCGCACGGTTCTCAACCAGCAACATCCCGGAAATTCTTTTGGCGCGGCGCTTCCGAAATTCATCACGCCTGAATTTGTTCGCGACGAAGTGGCGCGCGGTCGCGCCATTATTCCGGCGAACATCAATCATCCAGAACTTGAGCCGATGATTATTGGCCGAAATTTTCTCGTGAAGATCAATGCGAACATCGGCAACAGCGCCGTTGCATCGAGCATCGAAGAGGAAGTGGAGAAAATGCGTTGGTCAACGAAATGGGGCGCGGACACCGTGATGGATTTGTCCACCGGAAAAAATATTCACGCCACGCGCGAATGGATTTTGCGCAACTCGCCTGTGCCGATTGGAACTGTTCCGATTTATCAAGCGCTCGAAAAAGTCGGCGGCAAAGCGGAAGAACTCACTTGGGAAATTTATCGCGACACACTTCTCGAACAAGCCGAGCAAGGCGTCGATTATTTCACCGTTCACGCCGGAGTTTTGTTGCGCTATATCCCGATGACTGCGCGTCGCGCCACCGGAATTGTTTCGCGCGGCGGCAGCATCATGGCCAAGTGGTGTCTCGCGCATCACACCGAAAGTTTTCTCTACACGCATTGGGACGAGATTTGCGAAATCATGGCCGCCTACGACGTGAGCTTTTCCATCGGCGACGGATTGCGTCCCGGTTCCATTGCCGACGCGAATGACGAAGCGCAATTTGCCGAATTAAAAACGCAGGGCGAACTCACGACGCGCGCGTGGGATCGCGGCGTGCAAGTGATGAACGAAGGCCCCGGCCACGTCCCGATGCACATGATTCACGAGAACATGACCAAGCAACTTGAGTGGTGTCACGAAGCGCCGTTCTACACGCTCGGGCCGCTCACGACCGACATCGCGCCCGGCTACGATCACATCACGAGCGCAATCGGCGCGGCGATGATTGGTTGGTATGGCTGTGCGATGCTTTGCTACGTCACGCCCAAGGAACATCTTGGTTTGCCGAACAAGAAAGATGTGAAAGACGGCGTCATCGCCTACAAAATTGCCGCGCACGCTGCCGACTTGGCGAAAGGCCATCCCGGCGCGCAACTTCGCGACAACGCCTTGAGCAAAGCGCGTTTTGAATTTCGTTGGGAAGATCAATTCAACCTCGGCCTCGATCCCGAAACCGCGCGCGAATTCCACGACGAAACCTTGCCGCAAGAAGGCGCGAAGTCTGCGCATTTTTGTTCCATGTGCGGCCCGCACTTTTGCAGCATGAAAATCACCGAAGACGTCCGCAAATATGCCGCCGAACAAGGCATCGCTGAAGAAGAGGCGCTGAAAAAAGGCATGGAAGAAAAGTCGAAAGAGTTTGTGGAAAAAGGCGCGGAGGTTTACGCGAAGGTGTAGCAAAATATGGTAGGGATGCGTTCCACCGCGTCCCAAATTTATGCCTTCATCCAAGCCCACAATTTATCTGATCGCTGGTTGCAACGGAGCGGGCAAAACCACCTTCGCAAAAGAATTTTTGCCCAAAGAAGTGAAATGCCTTCGCTTCCTCAACGCAGATGAAATTGCTCGCGGTCTTTCGCCCTTGAAACCTTCTGCTGCCGCGATCAAAGCCGGTCGATTACTTTTACAGGAAGTTCACACGTACCTT
>JBBQAX010000014.1:0-28263 GCA_038316905.1 Verrucomicrobiota bacterium
ATACTTTTTCGCCGAATTGATTGCGGATCGCGACGTGCATCGGGCTTGAAATACTGAACAAAAATGAATCGCCGCCGTCACGGATTCCATCGAACAATTGATCTTGATTGTCTGAAGCGTAAATATGAGCGGCCAAACCGAGTTGATGAAGATTGCTGACGCAATTTGCGCGACGCGCCCGTTCTTTGGCGTGAGCCAATGTCGGCAAGAGTAAAGCCGCCAAAATAGCAATAATCGCTATGACCACGAGAAGTTCGATCAAAGTAAAGCCACGTCGCGGAGGTCGGGATAATCGGCTTTGGAATGCTGGACAATTTTTCACAGGAAACTGGATGGTTAGTTAGCCCCCCGGACTGATAACGAAAAACCTTCCAATTTTCCACTTAAAATTCTGCCAATCATTGACTTTATCATCTATTTTTGGCCTGCTTTACTCCCATCCGCGAAACAATATCCTCATAAAATAAACCAGCTTCATTTCATGAAAAATTATCGTGCGTTTTATTCTGCAGTTCTCTTTTCGTTTGCCATTGCCGTAAGTGCCGATGTTCCCGTCGTCGTCTTACAACCTCAAAGTCAGACGGTGGTTGCCGGAACGAATGTGACATTCAAGGTAACTGCGAATGACGGCATGGAACCAACTTTACCAATTATCAGCTCAGGAACTTTGAAGCTGTGGCTGAAAGCAGATACGGGTGTGATAATATCGGGCGGAGCGGTTTCTGAGTGGCAGGATCAATCGCCTATCGGAAATCATGCTTTTCAGACGAACGCTAATCAACGGCCAATTCGGGTGAATGGAGCTGTAACCGGATCAACTCGTCCGGCCCTACGCTTTGATGGAATACAGAATGAGGCTGTCGGCGATTTTTTACAGGGCACCAACGACGTTGGCCTGAGCGGAGGGCTGACTTCATTCATCGTCTATTCCCGCACGGAACGAACCGTTGAAGAACAGACCGTCGCAATGATTGGCGTGCCGGGCACGGATGATTCGGTGCGTGGGTTTTATTTTCGCAACGTAGCGGTTTCAAATGAAATGTCCTTCAGCGGTTGGCGCAATGATTATGGGAGTGGTTTCAGCATTCCCGCATCCGCTTTCCGAATTTGCACTGAGCGACTCAACGCGAGCAAAACGCAAATAGACTTTTTTGATACGGATGGTTTTTCCAATTTCCAGACGAGCCTCTCGACGAGCGGGTTGCTGTCGCCCGGCAGCGGTTATTACATCGGCGGCCTGGGTTCTCAGCTTCGTCATTTTGAAGGCGACATCGCTGAGATCATTTACTATCAGGGAAACCTGACCGAAACGGACCGTCAGGCGATTGAAACGTATTTGAAACGAAAATATTTCCCGACTTCTATCAACACGCCGGGTTTGGCTTTTCAATGGCGATTTGGTGGAACGAATATCGCGGGAGCGACAAATTCTTCGCTCGCTTTAGCTAACGTTCAACCTTCTGCGAACGGAAATTATTCCGTGGCGGTGACGAATTCCACTGGAACGACTCTTAGTTCAAATGCTGTGCTGACGGTGTTGCTTCCAGTGAGCATTGCTTCCCATCCCCAAAGTGTAAGTGCGTCGCTGGAAAGCAACGTTACTTTTAGTGTGATGGCGGGGGGCAGCGCTCCGTTTAGTTATCAATGGAAATTTAACGGTGCCCCGATTCCCAACGCAACCAACTCGGAATTTATGATTGATGCTGTTCAGGCAACGAACGCCGGAACTTATTCTGTCGCGGTTTCTAATCCGGTCAGTTCCGCTTCCAGTTCGAATGCAACGCTCTTCATTGTCGTGCTGCCGGTCATTACGAGTCAGCCACAAAGTGTCACTGCCATTGCCGGGACCAACGTGACCTTCAGGGTTGTTGCCGCCGGCTCAGAACCCATTTTTCCTACACTCAGCTCAGGAATTCTAAAACTGTGGTTGAAAGCGGATGCTGGCGTTATTTCTAATGGTGCGGGATTTGTGAGTGAGTGGCTGGATCAATCGGGCAATGCCAACCATGCCAGTCAACCGCTGGCAGTTAAGCAGCCTTTATTGATCCAGTCGGCGGAAATCGGCGGAAGACCGACGCTTCGATTTGATGGAATTCAGAACGCCACTGAAGGAGATTTTTTGCGCGGAACCGGGGCCGTCGGACTCACGAACGGATTGACCTCGTTTTTCGTTTATTCCCGGTCGAATCGCACCATTTTGGAGCAGGCTGTCGCTCTCGTTGGAATTCCCGGCAGTTTCAATTCCGTGCGGGCATTCGTCGTTTACGGAACCGAAATGGGATTCAGTGGATGGGGCAATGATCACGGAAGCGGTTTCAATATTCCAGCCTCCACTTACCGCGTGTTGACTGAGAGGCTCAACGCCAACCAGACCGTGATCGAATATTTCGACACGGATGGAAAGACCAACTTCACCACCACACGGAACCTGGGTGGATTGCAGGCACCGGGCAGTGGTTATTACATTGGGGGCTTGGGATCACAAACCCGGAATTTTGCCGGAGACATTTCCGAATTGATCTATTTTCAAGGAACGTTGAGCAATTCCGATCGCATCGCTGTTGAAACTTATTTAAGGCAAAAATATTACCAGAGTATTTCAAGCGCCGATCTGTCGTTCCAATGGAAACGGGACGGAACCAATATCGTAGGCGCAACTAATTCTTCGCTCACTTTGACCAACGTTCAACCGAATGCCGCCGGTAACTATTCAGTCTCCATCACGAATCTGGCCGGTTCGATCACAAGTTCAAATGCGACGCTGACCGTTTTGGTTCCGGCAAGCATTACCACTCACCCTCAGTCGCAAAGTGTTTTGCCGGGGGCAAATGTAACGTTCAGCGTAACGGCTTCGGGAGATTCGCCTTTGAATTATCAGTGGAGATTCAATGGCACTAATATCGTAGGAGCAACGAATTCCGACCTGATATTGACCAATGTCCAGCTGACGACTTCTGGAAATTATTCTGTTTTCGTTTCCAATTCCGTCAACTCGGTCGTGAGTTCAAACGCCGTATTGTCTGTCGTGGCGTTGCCGGTCATTACCCGGCAGCCGCAAGACTTTGTCTTACTGGCCGGAGAAACCGCAACTTTGTCGGTGGGAGTTGGAGGATTTTTTCCGGCGGTGACTTCGGGAAATCTTCGCCTCTGGTTGAAAGCCGACGAGGGCGTCATTAAAGACTCCAGCAATCGCGTCAGCCAATGGATTGACCAATCGGGACAAGGAAATAATAGTTTTCAAACCAATCTGAATCGGCAACCGATTTTGGCGATGGCATCAAATGGAAGTCCGACCATCCGATTCGACGGAATTCAAAATTCAAGCAACGGGGATTATCTTCAGGGATCGAACAATGTGGGTATTCCTGACGCATTCACTTCATTTTTTATTTATTCCCGGGCGAATCGCACGATTCTCGAACAAGACCCGGTTTTAGTGGGCGTTCCGGGTGCCAACAATTCATGTCGCACTTATTACATCCGGAGTTCAGGAATCCCGAACGAAATGGCTTTTGGAGGGTGGGTAAATGATTACGGCAGCGGCTTTCCAATTTCCGCAGAAACTCCCCGCATTTGGACGTTCCGAATGAACACCAACAAAACACAGCTTCAATTCTTCGATGTGACCGGGGCAAATTCATTTACGACAAATCGGACCGTGAGCGGTTTGCAGCCGCCCGGAAATGGATACTTCATCGGCGGACTTGGACAAAGCTTGCGCAATTTTCAAGGAGATATTTCAGAGGTGATCTTTTACCAAGGCTCTTTATCCGACACAGACCGTGTCGCTGTGGAAGATTATTTGAAGCAAAAGCATTTTGAGATCGGCGGTTCTCCTGCGGGCAGCAGCACGGCTGCTTTCCAATGGCGATTGAATGGGACGAACATCGCTGGCGCAACAAATTCTTCGCTGGCCTTGGTCAACGCGCAACCCGGTCAAAGTGGCATCTACTCTGTTATTATCACGAATTTGTCAGGCTCAATTACCAGCGCTCCGGCCGTTGTGAAAATTCGTTATCTTTTCCCGCAGGCAAATGGCCAGCGCTTAACCAACGAGAATTATAGCTATGTGGGTTCAGCAAACATCTCCTTTCAAAGTTATTTCACCAATGGAATAATCTTTTACACCCTGGATGGGTCGGCTCCCGATTTTTCTTCCAGAAGTTATACCGGCCCCTTCGCGTTGACCCGCAGCGCAACGCTCCGGGCCATTGCCTACAGCTCGGACTTTTCGCTGCAAGGCGAGTCAGACCCGGTGGCGATCACGATTATTCCAACCTATTCTCTCTCCGCTGCCACCGATGGTGGCGGAACAATTTCAGTTGATATCAATGGTCCGCAGCTCAGTAACACGGTGGTCAACGTTACGGCAAATCCGTCCGCTGGTTGGACGTTTCTGCAATGGTTGGGCGATGCCGAAGGAACGAATCCAATGACCGCTGTCACTTTGACGCGGAAAAAAAAGGTCGAGGCGGTGTTCGGAACAACTTTGAACACAACCGTTGCGGGAAGTGGCGCTGTTTTTGCCAGTCCGGCGACAACGCTTTATCCCTACGGAACGACGGTGCAACTCACTGCCATCCCTCAGCCGGGAAACTATTTCGGTGTTTGGGGAAATGCGGCCAGCGGAAATACAAATCCGCTTGATTTCGTCATCGTGGCACCGAACCGAACGGTCTCATCGCTGTTTTCATCGCTGAATGTGGGACAACACTCCTTGTCGATTTCCGCGAATGGCGCGGGCCGCGCAACTGCCAGTCCTCGCGCCAATAGTTACAGCACCGGACAATCGGTGACGCTGACGGCCACGCCGGAACCGGGACAGCTTTTCACGGGATGGAGCGGCGACGCCAGCGGAGTCATCAATCCATTGACCGTGACGATGAATCAAAGCAGATCAATCATTGCGAATTTCACGAGCAATCCTCATTTGAGTTTGCATCTATCGCCCAGCACGTTTGATTTCGAAGGTTTCCAATTGGTTCTAACCGGTGAACTGGGAGAAAGTTATCTGCTTCAAAAATCCACGAACCTGATCGACTGGTCCACGGTGACGACGCTGACGAATTCGTACGGCACGGCGCAGTTTACGGACATGCCATCGACGAATTCGAACGAACAGTTTTATCGAGCGGTGCAGCCGTCGCCGTGAGTCGGCCGAAGTTAAAATGGGAGCACGCCCGCCCCGGGCGTTGTTTTCCACGCCCTCGCGGAAAACTTCGGTGGTCTGGAATTTTCCATCGATTCCTCGCGGCGGGTGACTCCTGAAGTTGGACGCGAGAGGGCGCGTCCGACGAACGCCCGAGGGCGGGCGTGGTCCCCAACTTCGGAATTCGGGATTGATCAGACTCCGTTCGCCTCCCGCTCAACTTCACAGTTGGCACGAGAACATTTCGCGATAATGTCTTGCGAACTCGGAACTCGGAACGGGAGCGCGAAAAATTCTGTCATTCGCATTTCCGCGATCGAGAATCCGCGTTTGTTGAAAAATTATGCAAATTCATTCCAGCGGGAAAGCATCCGGCAAATCGTTAATTATTCTGCTCGTTGTTCTTTTGACCGTTCTCTGTGTTCTCTTCCGCAAAAGCTTTGATTCCAGCCAAGTATTGTTCGCCAACGATTTGCCTCTGGGCGCGCTGAAAGCTGAACAAAGCAAATTGCCCGCAACGTTTACCGGCAATTGGCAACCTTCAAACTGGGTCGGCAACGAATCCATCAGTTCCGCGCCCAACATCACCGCGTTTCTCGGCTCGATTCTTCCGCCGGAAACTTTGATGAAACTCTATGCGCCGTTCACCATGCTTCTCTTTGGATTGAGCGCATGGCTTCTTTTTCGCGAACTCGGTTTCCGACGCATCGTTTGCATTCTCGGCGGACTCGCGGCGGGATTGAACATGCACGCCTTCTCCATTGCCTGCTGGGGACTGGGGCACTGGGTTATTTCTTTTGCGATGGTCTTTCTGGCGATTGCTGCGCTGGTCAGCAAATCGATTCAACGCGGTTGGGTTCGCGGCGCTCTCGCTGGAACTGCGGTAGGAATCGGTTTGATGGAAGGATTCGATGTGGGCGCGATTAACAGTTTGTACGTTGGCGTTTTCGGATTGTTCGCTGGAATGATCGGCGAAAAATTGTATGGGCGATCCTTTCTCAAGTCTGCCTTGGTTGTAGCGGTGGTCGCGATCTTTGCCGCATTGACCGCAGCGCATACCATTTCTTCGCTCGTAGGAACGCAGGTCAAAGGTGTCAATGTTGCTGCGCAAGACGACAAAACGAAAGAAGAACGCTGGATTTGGGCGACGCAATGGAGTTTGCCAAAGCTGGAAGTGCTGCGAATTCTTGTTCCAGGAATTTTCGGCTATCGCATGGTGGACGGTGACAATCAGCCCTACAAAAAATCCTACTGGGGCGCGATTGCTCAAACGCCCGGTTACGAAGATCAGGGTCCCAATTACCACCTTGGCCTGGCGCGCCATTCCGGTTCAGGCGAATACTCGGGAATTTTTGTTTTGCTCGTTGCGATCTTCGCCGTTGCACAATCCTTTCGAAAACAGAACAGCCCATTCACCACGATAGAAAAAAAGTTCGTTTGGTTCTGGGCTGGCGCCGGGTTGGTTTCGTTACTGCTTTCGCTCGGACGACACGCGCCGTTTTACCAGATTGTCTTTGCGCTTCCGTATTTTTCAACCATCCGCAATCCGATCAAATTCCTGCATCCATTCCACATCGCGCTGCTGATTCTGTTTGGTTACGGGTTGGAAGCGCTCGTTCGCCGATATTTTGAAAGCGTCAAAACAAGTGCAGCCGCGCACGGGGCAAATCGATTCGAGAAAAAATGGATTCTTTTTTCCTGCGTGGCACTGGGCGTAAGCGTGTTGAGCTGGATGGTTTATTCCAGTTCCAAAAAGGTGCTGGCTTTTCTCGGAACGCATTTCCCACGCGATCTCGCAGTAAAGATTTTTGATTTCAGCGTGGGCGAAGTCGGATGGTTTATCTTCTTCTTCGCGGCGTCGGTCATTCTCGTGGCGCTCATTTTACGAGGCAAATTCATCGGGAAAATGAAGGTCGCCGGTATTTTGATGGGCGCCTTGATCATCGTCGATTTGTCGCACGCCAACGTGCATTGGATCGTTTACCAGAATTTCAAAGAGAAATATCAGAGCAATCCGATTCTCGAAATGCTGGCAGAAAAACCTTACGAACAACGCGTGGCAATCTTTCCGTTTGAGGTCAATGAAGCCATGTCATTCCTCCAGCGAAACGTTTATTACACCGAATGGCTTCAACACCATTTTCTTTATGAGAATATCCAGAGCTTTGATGTCGCGCAGGAACCGCGCGTTGCCGCAGATAAAGAAGCGTATGTTCTCGCGTTTCGAAAAGCGGGCACAGTGGGCCAGGTTCGCCTTTGGGAATTGGCTAACGTCCGATACTTCTTCGGTCTCGCTGGAGGCCTGGTTGATTCACTAAACCAGCAAATTGATCCTGAGAAAAAAAGATTCAAAATCCATACCCCGTTCAACATCGCGCAAGGATCAGGCGACAATCCGTATCTTGTGCAGACCAATTCGGCGGGGCCATTCGCGCTAATCGAATTCACCGGCGCACTGCCGCGAGCCAAGCTCTACAGCCATTGGCAAGTTATCACCAATGATCAGACGACCCTTGAAAAATTGACCGATCCATCGGTTGACCCGACCGCGACTGTTTTGATTGCGAATGAAATCTCCGCGCCCACAAACACGGGGACGAACTCCAGTGGTGGCACGGTTCAGATCGTGGCGTATCAGCCCAAGCGAGTGGAATTGAGTGCGAACGTTGCGACGCCTTCCGTGCTACTGCTCAACGACCGATTCAATCCGCAATGGAGAGTTTTTGTCGATGGACAGGAGAAGCCGTTGTTGCGCGCAAACTTTATTATGCGTGGTGTCCATCTGGAAAAAGGCGAACACAAAATTGAATTCCGATTTCAACCGCCGTTGACCACGTTGTATGTCAGCCTCGCGGCGTTGGGAATCGGGTTGGGCCTTTGCGCATTTGTCGCGTTTCGAAGAAAGAAGGGCGACGCTGTTTCTTAATCGTAATCTTACTCCTAATCTTAATCTTAATCTTCAAAATCGAGATTAAGAAAAAGATTATGATGAAGATTAAGACCGACACGGAGCAGTCACAAACCGGTCGGGTGATCCAAAAACGTCCAGGGCAATTTGAACTTTTTGGAGAGATGCGCGGCGAGCGCTTTCACGCCGAAAGTTTCGGTGGCGTAGTGGCCGCCATAAAAAACATTCAGTCCTAAATCCTCGGCCAGCGCGTAAGTCCAATGCGGCCCTTCGCCCGTGATGAAAGTGTCCCCGCCTTCGTTCGCGGCTTTTTTCAAGTCACCGCCCGCGCCGCCCGTCACGATCCCAATTCGTTCGCAATTCTCACCACCGCCCGGCAAAAGAATCGGCGCTTTGCCCAAAACATTTCCCAAACGTCGTGACAATTCCGTTCGCGTTATCCGGGTTTTCGTTTGCAACCCGATGAATTGTTCCTTGGAAAAAAAGAACGGCTTTAAGTTTTTTAACCCAAGCGCGGCGCACAGTTGCGCATTGTTCCCAAGTGTCGGATGGGCGTCGAGCGGCAGATGCGAACTGTAAACCGCCAGATTGTTTTCGATGAGCAAGCGCAACATTTCGTGACGTTTCCCCGTCCAGGGATGCGTCGCGCTCCAGAACAAGCCGTGATGCACGATGAGCAAATCGGCTTTCGTCGCAATCGCCAGCTTGATCGTGGCTAGGCTGGCATCGACGGTAGCGGCTATTTTCGTAACATTGCCCTGATTCTCCACCTGCAATCCGTTCACCGCGCCGTCCCAGTCATTGAATTGATTCGTGCGCAGAATCTTGTCGCAATAAGTGACGACGGAAGACAACGAGGTTTTTGCCATGGGAGAAATCCTAATCTTACTCTAAATCGTAATCCTAATCTTTTTTGCCGTAGCGGGATTAAGGAGTGTGATTGAAAGTGGTGAGGCTTGACCATTTGGACTCGGAGACACGTCTCCGCTTTGGCTGCACGGTGAAAACGCAGAGCGTCTCCTAGTTCGAAATGACTTTGGTGTTGCCAGCGTGCAGGAAAAGCGACGTCCTGCCGTCGCACTCCAAAGATTTTCCAATCTCACCCACTTTTAATCGCACCCGGATTAAGAATAAGATCAGGATTAAGATTATGAGGAGAAGGAAGGAAATTTTTTTCATTCCGCGTATTGAATTCTGTTGCGTCACTCGTATAGTGCGGCGATTGAAATTTTTACATGAGTGATTCTTCCTCTTCGACGACGCCCTGGGACATTCCGTCCGCGCGAAATCTCTACAACATCGATCGATGGGGCGCGAAATACTTCGACATCAATGATGCGGGCAGGGTCGTAGCCAAACCGCTTCAAGACGCTGGCGCTTCGGTGGAAATTAACGACGTCATTGAAGAAGCGAAGGGCAGGGGATTGAAGTTCCCATTGCTGATTCGTTTTCAAGACATCCTTCGTCACCGCGTCGAGTCGATCAACAAGGCGTTCCGCAATTCAATTACCGAATTTAATTATCAAGGCAAATACAGCGGCGTTTTTCCAATCAAGGTCAACCAACTCCGCGAAGTCGTGGAAGAAATTCTCGACGCGGGCAAGCCGTTCAACTTCGGTTTGGAAGTCGGCAGCAAACCGGAATTGTTCGCCGGACTCGCACTGCAAAATCAGCCGGGCGGCATGATTATTTGTAACGGCTACAAAGATTGCGCCTTCATCAAGATGGCGCTGATGGGAATCAAGCTCGGGCGCAAAGTCATCATGGTCGTCGAGAAACTGGAGGAGCTAAAACAGATCATCACCGTTTCAAAACAAATTGGCGTTGAGCCGTTGATTGGAATTCGCGCGCGGCTCTTGAGCAAAGGCGCGGGCAAATGGGCCGAGAGTGGTGGCGAAAATGCGAAGTTCGGTTTGAGCACATCCGAGTTGCTGGCCGCGACTGAAATGATGAAAGCGGAAAATCTTTCGCACTGTTTCAAGCTGCTCCATTTCCACATCGGCTCGCAGGTTCCCGATATTTTGATCGTGAAAAAAGCGGTGCAGGAAGCGTCTCGCTTTTACGCCAAACTCTACAAAATGGGTTTCAAGATTGATTACCTCGATGTGGGCGGCGGGTTGGGCGTGGATTACGATGGCAGCCGTTCCGCCTTCGATAGCTCGACGAATTATTCGTTGCAGGAATACACGAACGACATCGTTTATTACATCGCCGACGTTTGTAACGCGGAGAAAGTTCCGCATCCCGACATCGTCAGTGAAAGCGGCCGCGCCATCGTCGCGCATCACAGCGTTTTGGTGGTGGAAGTTTTTGGCGCGATTGAAAAAATTCGCGAGACGAACACGTTGCAATACGGCGAGAGCGACCACGCGCTCGTCAAAGAGTTGCTCGATATTCGGAAGAACCTCGCGAAGTTGAACAAGCTCGAAGCCTTTCACGACGCGCTGGAACGCAAGGAAGACGCGCACAATATGTTTACGCTCGGGCTGATGGAACTTCCCGACAAAGCGAAAATCGAAACACTCTATTGGGAAATCAGTCTCGAAGTCGTGAAAAGTTTTGCGGGCCAGGCTTATATTCCCGAGGAAATTCGCAAACTCGAAGACAGTCTCGCCGACCAATATCTCTGTAATTTTTCCGTGTTCCAATCGCTGCTCGATCACTGGGCGCTCGGTCAACTTTTCCCCATCATGCCGGTCCATCGTTTGAGCGAAAAGCCGACGCGTGAAGGAACTTTGGTCGATATTACCTGCGACTCCGACGGCCAGATTAATAAATTCATCGATCTCCGTGACGTGCGCGACACATTGCCGATGCACGAATTAAAAACCAACGGCAACGTTCAGGAACCTTATTATCTCGGGTTCTTTTTGATGGGCGCGTATCAGGACATCATGGGTGACCTGCATAATCTTTTCGGACGCGTGAATGAAGTTCACGTCTTCCTCGATCCTGATGAACCCGCTGGCTATTACGTCGAAGAAGTCATCGAAGGCACGACCATTGTGCAAGCGTTGGGCGCAGTGCAGTACGATGAAAACGAACTGAAACGCCTGATGAAAGTGCAGATCGATGAAGCCATTAAATCCGACCGATTAAAACCATCGGAAGGAATGCGTTTGCTGGACGACTACGAACGTGGGCTGAAGGATTATACCTATCTCGCCATTTGATGAACGTGGAGACTGAGAATAGAATTCCTCAAAATCCACTCATGTCTGAAATCGCGCCCAAAGCAGAATTGCTCCGTCGCATGGGCAAATTGGTGCGCGGTCTTTCTGCATTATTTTGGGGGCTTCCGCTGACCTTGCTCGTTTACGTACAAACCGCGCGAACGGATTTCTTCGATGCGCTCGGTTTCTTCGCCATCATTCCACCTGCCCTCGTCAGTGGATTGCTGCTCTATGGATTGTCGCAACTCGGCCATTTCCAAAGACAGGAACGCATCTGGCGAAACACTTTGGAACGCGCCCGGATTTTCGCGGTGATTAATCTCGGCCTCTCTCCATTTCTTCATTGGTGGCATCGGTTGCCCTTGGTCGAACTCTACAATCTCGCCGTGCTTTTGCTGGCGGGATCGAGCCTCATTTTCATTTTGATCTTGAACCGTGTTTTGGATCGATTAGCGGCCATGTTGCCCGACGAAACACTTCGACTTGAAACCAAACTGTTCACCAACTTCAATCGGCAGGTCCTGCTCGCGATTCCTATTTTGTTAGTGGGATTTATCGCGCTCGGGTTTATTCCAAATCTTCCCACAACGATGCGGCTGCTGTTGGATCACGCGGAGACGTTAGGACTTTGGGTGCTGATGTTTTTGATTCTCATGCCGCTGGCCATGACCATGGCGCTGATCTGGAAAATCAAAGAGGTTGTCTTTGCGAGCATTCTGGAAACAGACCGTTGAAAGATCGGTGAGCCTTCTAAAGGATCCGGTAAGTCCGTTAATTAATCCGTTCGGCCACCGTGAACCGAAACATCCGTTTCTTCATCCAACGGACGGCCAGCAAATCGTAAAACGAAGCGAATAATCGATTCCACACGCCGTAATTCGAAACTCCTGCGAACCGCTGATTCGTGCAAATCGGGATTTCCGTGACACTGAATCCTTCCATTTTGATCAACGTCGGCATGAAGCGATGCATCCCTTTAAAAAACTTCAGGTCAGCAACGCACTCGCGTTTGAACGCGCGAAAGCAGCAACCCGAATCTGAAATTGTTTCGCCACTCAGCCAATTGCGGACGCTATTTGCGATGCGTGATGAAATGATGCGCAATTTTTTATCTCCTTGGGCGCGACTTTCAACCCGCGATCCGCAGACGCAATCGAACTCTTTTAGTGCTTCCAGAAACTTCGGCAGATCGCGCGGATCGTTCTGCATATCGGCGTCAAGCGTTGCAATATATTTTCCCTTTGCGGCCTTGATTCCAGCCCAGAGCGCTGCCGATTGGCCGGCATTCTTTTGAAAGCGTTGGATGCGAATTCGTTGGTCCCCCTCGGCCAATTGTTTAAGCAAGTTCCACGAATTGTCTTTGCTGCAATCGTCGGTTATCACGATTTCGTAAGCGATTTTCAGAGGCGCAAGGGAGTCGCGAATAGCCCCGGTGAGGACGCACAGATTTCCCTCCTCGTTGTAGCAGGGAAGAACGACGCTGAGGATCGGTTCGGGATTCATTGTGTTAACCGGAGACGATGGTGAGAGTGCCGACTTGAATTTGCGTCAAAAGTTTGAGGACGGAGGGCATCAAAGGCTGGGTATCAGCCAGTCGATTGCTCGGAGCGCGTAAACCGATCACGGCGATTCTATGTTTTTGGAGATTCTGTTGGTGCGGCAGGTTTCCATCCATGGTGATTAGAACCTCAAAATGGTTTTCCGCCGCGCGCGGCAACAACTGTCCATTTTTCAGCCCAGCCCAACCGATCAGTGGAACGGACTCAACCAGATGGCCCGGCAAATTTCGTCCGAGGCGCCGATCAAGGTTTTCATCGAGAAGAATTTTCAATCAAACGGGCTGGAGAATTTGATGCTTTGATTCCTCTAACACGGCAATGACCTGCCCCCGTTTCACGCTCGGAAAACCTTCCAAGAAATCGTCAATTGAATCGCCAGCTTCCAAATGATCGAAAAGGCGTTGCACTGGAACGCGCGTTCCTATGAATACGATGGTGCCGCCAAGGATCTCCGGGTCGGAATGATAAACAGAAGTTGTTTTCACTATGCAAACTTATGGTGATTCACAAATTCATTCAAGCTCGGTCAATTCACCAAACGATACCAGTTGTCACGCTGGCGCGGTTCGTAGCCAAGTTCTTTGATGAGCCGCTGCATGTCAGCGACGCCCATGCAAAAAGTAGTTCCAGCCTGTGAGACAACGTTTTCTTCAATCATGATACTACCCAAATCATTGGCACCGTATTTCAATGCAATTTGCCCAATGTCCTGTCCTTGCGTGACCCACGAGCTTTGGATGTTCGGAATGTTATCGAGATAAATTCGGGAGAGCGCCTGCATCCTCAAATATTCATGCGCGCCCACCGTCGGCGCTTTCAGCTTCGTGTGTTCAGCCTGAAATGTCCACGCGATGAACGCGGTGAAACCTTTGCTCTGGTCCTGCTGCGCGCGAACGCGCTCCAGGTGTTCGATGCGTTCTTCCACCGTTTCGACGTGACCGAACATCATCGTCGCGGTTGAAGCGAGCCCGAGCCGATGCGCCACATCCATCACGTTCAACCATTCGTCACTCATCGCTTTCAACGGCGCAATTCGTTGACGCACGCGATCCACCAAAATCTCACCGCCGCCACCAGGGATCGAACCAAGTCCCGCCTTCACAAACTCACGAATAATTTCCTCGACCGGCGTTTGGAAGACCTCCTGAAAATGCACGAACTCGCTCGGGCTGAATCCGTGAATATTAATCTGCGGAAACTTCGTTTTGATGTGCGAGAGCAAATCGAGATACCACTGCATCGAAAGTTTCGGATGATGCCCGCCTTGCATCAAAATCTGCGTGCCACCGAGCGCGATCGTTTCCTCGATTTTTTTGTCTATCTCATCATGCGTAATGACGTAGGCGTCGTCATCTTTCTCGACCCGATAAAAGGCGCAGAATTTGCAATAGACGTTGCAAACGTTCGTGTAATTGATGTTGCGATCGACGATATAGGTGACGATTTCATTCCCGCGTCCATCGAATGCGGTTTGCTTCGCCAGTTGTCGACCTCGATCCGCCAGCGCGCCGAGCTTTTCAAGCGGCAAATGATAAAGGCGCAACGCCTCCGCAGCATTAATGCGCTTTCCATCCCAAACTTTTTGCAGCAACTCGTCCAATGACGCGTCGTAAATCACGTTGCAGAATTTATCGGACTCATCGTTTCAAACAAGGGTTTATGCGTTGAGGGGTAATTCATCTCCATGCGAAGCCGTTGTTTTTTCATCTCAGCTTCCACCTGAGAAATTTTTTGTTTGCTTCTCCGGGAGCAATAATTTCCAATCTTCGCGTCACCTCGAAGTTATGAAAACACTCACACAAAAACTCTCTCTTTTCGCGACCATCACATTCCTTGCGGGATTTGCAGTTGCGGTCAACGCGCAGACCTTGACTCACCGTTACAGTTTTAGTGATGCGCCTGGCAGCCCGACCTTCGTCGATTCCGTTGGCGGCGCGACTTGGAACGGAACTCTCATTAACACTGCTACGCTCGACGGATCGAAGTTGCAGCTCGACGGAATCGAAGGTTTCGCGACGTTGCCCGCCGGGATTATCAGCAGCTATTCGCAAGTCTCCATCGAATTTTGGGCATCATTCAGTGAAAGCAATCCGTTCTGGACGCGAGTCTTTGCGTTTGGCGACCAGGATGGGGGCAACGCGCGGACAAGTTTAGATTATGCTCACTACGCGGGAGGTAATTGGCAGAATTTGGGCTTCAAAACGCCGACCGCGGATGTCTGGGCAAATAACCCCGGTGGTTTAAACGGGCAAAGCAATGTTCACGTCACCATCGTCGTGGATCCCACCGGGAATCGTATGTTTTATTATAATGGCGTTGCGATCGCCTCAAATCCAGGCGTGAACAACGGAACAGTTCCGCCGCTCAGTGGAATCAGCGACACGCTGAATTTGATTGGAAAATCGCTCTATGATTTGGATGCGACAATGGCGGGATCGATTGATGAGTTCCGAATTTACCAGGGAGCGATAACGCCGTCGCGAGTGGCATTAAACGACGCTTCCGGCCCCGACAACTATGTGACAGACCCAGGGGCAATTCAGTCCGTGAGCTTTGTGAGTCCGGCAAACCCGTTGGTCGTAAACCAGAATTCGCAGCAAATTTTCACGGGCAACTTCGCAAATGTGAGCGGGCTAAATCTAACTCTTTATGAGGGTTCAACATTCACTTCGGGAAACACCAACATTCTCACGGTGAACCCCACGAATGGCATGGTCAAAGCCACGGGCGTCGGCACGACCACGATCGTCGCCAGTCATGGCGGGTTGAGCGCGACCAATTCGCTGACGGTGGTTTCCATTCCTGCAACATTAGCTCACCGCTACAGTTTCACCGCCGATGCGACTGATTCGGTCGGAGCGGCCCACGGAAGTCTGATGGGGAATGCCACCATCGCGGGCGGCAAAGCGGTTTTGGACGGCTCCTTCGGTACCTACGTCGATCTTCCCGGTGGCCTGATCAGTATTTCCAGCAACGGCGCGGTCACAATCGACGCATGGGTCGATTTCGGCGATGTGCCGAATTGGACGCGTTTGTTTAATTTCGGCAACGACGGCGGTTCCAGCGAAATTTATCTCACACCGCGTGGACCGGGCAACGGACACAATCATTGGCTTAGTCAAAATATTCCGGGCGGCAGAACCACGGCATGGCGTGGGGCATGGACCAACATGAGCGCTCACATCACCTGCGTCATTGATCCGCTGACTTCAACCATGGCCGTTTACAAGGACGGTGTGCTTGAGTATGCGCGCTACGATGCGACCGCTTCTTTAGCCTTGGTCTCGACGAACTTAGCCGTCATTGGACGATCACTCGTTGGCGTTGATCCTTATCTCCCCGCTTCCATCGATGAATTCCGAATCTATCGCGGCGCGTTGAGCGCCCCTGAAATTGCCCTGTTGCACCAGAATGGACCCAACGGAGCGGCTCAGGCATTGGGCGCACTCAATTCGATCGACGTGCAACCCGCTGTTTATCCAGCCTACTCAGGCGTCGTTCCTCCTCGGGTTTTGGCGAACTACGCGAATCTAAGTAATTATGTTTTGCAAACGAACAATAGCTCCGTCGTCAGCGGTTTGGTCATTACATCCAGCGACACAAATATCGTTCTGGTCAGGGCCAACAACATGCTTCAAACCTTCCGTCCCGGCACGGCGACTTTGACCGCCACATATCTCGGCAAGACCGATAGTACGACCGTCACAGTGCAGAACGTGGGCACCTTGACGCATCGCTACAGCTTCACCAACGACGCAACTGATTCAGTGGGGGTTGCGCATGGGGTGTTGCAAGGCAGCGCAACCGTTGCTGGAGGCAGCCTCGTTTTAGACGGGACAGGCGGGACGTTTCTGGATCTGCCGCCGTCGTTGTTGACGAATTACGATGCCGTTACGGTTGATGCATGGGTCACGTTCAATGCCTCGCCCAGTTGGATACGGCTGTGGTATTTTGGCGATGACCGCGTGAACGAGTTCTACCTTTCTCCTTCTTTCAACAACGCAACGACGCACAACCTGGTTGCGGGGTTCCCGATCAATAGCGCCTCGCGAAGTGTAGGTGGGATTTTTGAGAATCAAACGATGCATGTTACGTGCGTGTTCGGAAATGGTGTCATCAGCATCTACACGAACGGTATTTTGGAGAGTGCCAGCAGTTCTCAACTCGGCCGATTGGATCAGGTGGGCACCGCCTTCAGTTGGATTGGGCGCTCGCCTCACGCGGCGGATCAATACATGAATTGTTCAGTGGATGAATTTCGTATTTATCGCGGGCGGTTGGCACCCGACGAAATCCAGGCGTTAGACGTTGTCGGCCCGAATCAGCTCCTGACCACCACCGCGCAGGTAACTATTTCAATTGTTTCCGGAAACACAGTTCTACAATGGCCAGTCGCGGCGGCTGGATTCTCGGTGCAATCCAAACCAGCTTTGGATGGCGGAAGCTGGACGACGTTAACAAACGCACCAACATTGGTGGGTTCCAACTGGCAGGTCACGGTTCCGGCATCAGGCGATACGCAATTCTTCCGTTTGTGGAGGTAAGAGTGTTTTTGAAAGAACATATGAAACATCTGGTTTCCCAAAGGACGTTTGCTTCCAAAGAAGCGCGTCCTTTGGGGATCGCAGCTTTCACGCTCATTGAGTTGCTCGTGGTTATCGCGATTATCGCGATTCTTGCTTCGTTATTGTTGCCAGCCCTTGCCCGAGCGAAAGAGCAGGCGCGACGAACCCAATGCAAAAGTAATGTTCACCAACTCGGACTCGCGACCCAGATGTATGCTGGAGATAACAACGACAGACTTCCGAATCTGCAAAATGTGGGCGTGTGGTTTTGGGATATGCATCGGCCATCCGCGAGCAACATTCTCGAGTACGTCAAACGCACGGACATCTTCTATTGTCCGAATGAGTTTTACCTCTACAAAGACAATGGACCGCCAGATGCGTGGAACGCATTCCCCAATTTCGTGGTCACCGGCTACATCTGGCTTTTTCCAAACGCGCCGAGCATGAGCACGATTCCTGCGCTCAGCGGAACCAACCTCGTCACGAAAATCACACAAGGCCGTGGTGGCCGTTCCGTTTCGCAAACTGAAATGATTGTGGATGCGACGATTTCTGTCACGGCGGCGACGGGTGGCCGACGTTACACCGACATTGGAGGCGCTGGCGGCACGAAGGTTCGGACCGCCCACATGGAAAAAGGCAACGTTCCGTCTGGCGGCAACATTGCATTTCTCGACAACCATATTGAGTGGAGAAAATACGTCGTTATGACGAATAAAGTTTCTCCGCCCGGGTTGCCTCGTTTCGAGTTTTGACGCTTTTTGTCTCTGACAAAGGCGTGTCAGAAGGTAAGTTCCAGCGTGTTTTCCGTCCGAAATTCCCCGGCGCTTCTAGTCGCCTTCTTTTGCCTGGCGTCTCACGCCCAGGTTCCCGAAGTGCCATCGCGCGGCTACGTCGCTGGACACGATCCATCCACCATCATTAAGTGCAAAGATCGCTACTACTCCTTTTCGACCGGGCAGGGGATCCTCTCCAAATCTTCTGCTGATAAAGTTTTCTGGTCGCCTGGCCCGCAGGTTTTTAACAGCGTGCCAGCATGGACCACCAACGCGGTTCCAGGTTTCGACGGAACTTTTTGGGCGCCAGACATCCAATTCTTCAACAACAAATATTATCTCTATTATTCCGTTTCGAGCTGGGGGAGCCAGGTTTCCGCCATTGGCCTTGCCACGAGTCCGACGCTCGATCCTACAGATCCCACTTATCAATGGACCGATCAAGGAATCGTCATTCAATCCACCAACGGCTCCGCCTACAACACGATTGACCCAGCCTTGATCTGGGACGCTTCCGGAAATTTCTGGATGGTATTTGGCTCTTATTGGAACGGGATTTATTTGGTGGAACTCAACACCACCACTGGCCTGCGCATCGGTCCGAATTCACCCACGTTTCGCCTGGCGTCCCAAGGCGCGATCGAAGCGGCTTACCTTTATCGTCGCGGAAACTACTATTACCTTTTCGTGAATTGGGGATCGTGTTGTGACGGCGTGAACAGCACTTACAATCTTCGCGTGGGACGCAGCACCAGTGTGACCGGTCCCTACCTCGATCGAGATGGCGTCAACCTGGTCAATGGTGGCGGAACATTATTCCAACGTGCCAACGGTAAATTCTCAGGGCCAGGCCACGTCGGAATTCTCAACGAGGAAGGTCGCGAATGGCTCGGGCTTCATTATTACGATGCGAATGCCTACGCTCCCGAATATGGCGCTTATGGTCGCGCGACCATGGAAATTATTCCGCTCTCGTGGACGTCGGACAACTGGCCCGTGTTCAATAATGATTGGTCGGCAATTTACAAATTCGATGCCGACGCTCGCGACAGCCAGGGACAATATTCCGGTCTGCTTAAGAACAGTCCTGGCATCGATAACGATCCAACGCGCGGTCACATTTTGGACCTCAACGGCACGAATCAACACGTCTGGCTTCCGCCCGGCGTGGGTTACGGGCAAACCTATGCCGCAGTTGTGAAATGGCGCGGCGGCGGAGCGTGGCAGCGTATTTTTGATTTTGGATTCGACACCAGCAGAACGTTCATGCTCACGCCCGCGTCGGGAGATAACGTGCTCCGTTGCGACATTAATCCGGGCGGCAATCTGCAAACGTTGCAATGGAACCAGCCTTTGCCGACGAATGTCTGGACGCATGTCGCCGTCGCGCTCGATGGTTCGCGCGGCACTCTTTACGTCAACGGCGCGTCGGTCGCGACGAACACGAGCATGACTTTTCTTCCGCTTAACGTCGTGCCGCAAACCAATCATCTGGGTCGCAGCAAATTTCCAGCAGATCCCTACTTCAATGGACAATTTTCCAGCTTTCGCGCTTATAGCCGCGCTCTCTCGCCCACGGAGATTATCGCGCCGATTCCCGAGATCGCTCAGCCCTCTGACAATTCATCGTGGCCGCTCGGCAGCGTCGTGACGTTTTCGGGAACTGCGACTGACTTCGCTGACGTGCCGATCGCGGTGACGGGTTTAACCTGGACTGTGAAATTCATTGAGGCTGGAACGACCAACACTATTTTTGGTCCATCCAACAACCTCGCGAATGGGAGTTTTACTTTGTCCAACGATGCTGCGACCACCAATGGCTTTTGCCAAATTGCGCTCACCGCCACGGATTCGATTGGCCGACGCGCGACAAACTTCGCGAATATTTATCCTTCGACCACCGCGTCAACAAATTGGTCAGCGTTCTATGCGTTTAATTCTGGGGCGCACGATAGCAGTAATCGTTTCAACGGCACGCTCCTCGGTGGCGCGTCGATTCAAAATGATTCCCTGCGCGGCAACGTTCTCAATCTTTCTGGCAGCAGTCAGTATGTCAGCCTGCCCATGGGGGTTGGTGCGGCGCAGACCATTTCTGGTTGGGTGAAATGGCGCGGTGGAAACAATTGGCAACGCATTTTCGATTTCGGCCTCAACACTCAGCAGTGGTTTTTTCTCACGCCAAAAGATGGGTCTGGCGTGATGCAGCTTGGCATCACAGCAGATTCAACCAGATACAATCAGATCATCCAAACGGATGCGCCGTTCCCTCTGAATAAATGGACTTACGTAACCGTTGTGATGAATGGCCGCGAAGGAATTCTCTACCTGAATGGAACTGCGGTGGGAGTGAACAATAGCGTGAATCTTTTTCCAGGCGACGTCGTGGCGAATCGAGTCTATTTGGGCAGAAGCCAGTTTCCAGCGGATGCTTACTTCAACGGCCAGCTCGACTCGCTTTATTTGAATTCTTCAGCGATTTCTCCCAACGAGATGATGAGCGTTTTCCTGCAACCATCGATCACCGCACGTGTCGCCGGAGACCAGGTCACACTCTCATGGCCCGATTGGGCGAGCGCCATGCAACTTTTTACTTCAACGAATCTATCCGCGGATAATTGGACCGAGGTGACAAATTCGCCGGTGAGTTCAAACGGGGTTTTCTCTGTCACGTTGCCGATGGCCGCGACGCGTTTTCATCGTCTGCAATGGCCGTGAAGAAACGTTTTTCCTAAAAAGATTTTTCCAACGGTTTCAACATGAGCGCACTCGAAAGTTATTTTCAGATTGTTCGCGATCAACTCGCGGGCATTCATTCCACTCAGCGCGTCAACTTGGAACGCGCTGCGGAGTGGGTCGCGTCGGCATTGATGAACGAGAAGTTTATTTACACGTTCGGCTCCGGCCATTCTCACACGCTGGCCGAAGAAATGTTCTATCGCGCGGGCGGTTTGGCGCGCTCGATTCCGATTCTCGATGAGAACTTAATGGTTCACAAAAGCGCGTCGGCGAGCACGGAATGGGAACGCAAGGAAGGTTATGCCGCTGAAGTTTTGAAGCGATACGCGCTCGGTCCTGGTGACGTGTTGTTCGTCATCTCTAATTCGGGGCGCAATGCGGTTCCAATTGAAATGGCGATGGAAGCGAGCCAGCGCGGTGCGAAAGTCGTCGCGATTTCCAGCGCGAAACATAGTGAGGGTTTTGCGTCGCGGCATTCCTCTGGAAAGAAACTGGCCGACGTCGCTGATCTTGTGATCGACAATTTTAGCGTCGCTGGCGACGCAGCGGTTGAGATTTCTGGTGTGGCGATAAAAGTCGGTCCGACCTCAACCATCACGAGCGCCTTCATTTTAAACTCGATTGTTGGTGAAGCGATTGCGCTAGCGAGTGTGGCTGGCATTACGCCGGAGATCTATCCCAGCATCAACACGGATTCAGGCGAGATCACCGAAGCGCTGACAGAAAAATATCGCGGCGTGATTCCGCATTTGTGATCCCGCGTCGTTTGCCGAACAGAGTTCTCTGCCATTGAGACACCCAAACGGAACGGCGTAACCAGTTTAAGAAGCGGGATATTTTGGAAGCCTGGTGTTTTCAATTGCCGGTTTTCCCAGACTCTTTAACCTTCTTGCGATACATGTTCGAAAACACTTTCAAAACATCGACGATCTTCTCTGAAAAGAAAGCGGTTGCAGCACCGAGTTGGATTACATCGCGCAAACGTCGTGGGTCATCTTCCTCAAATCTCGCGACGAACTGGAATGCGAACGCCGCACCGGCACCGAACTGGACGCCTTGCTCCCGTTCATTCTCAACAAAGTTTTTAAAGGAGAATTGTGAATAGACCTTCACGCACACCGGGCATCTGCCGCATTGATCAGCCGGCCAAGCGCACTCGCGGATTCTTCGTCCGCATGCAACGCAAAGGAAAAATTCATTCGGCGTTTTTTACCGACCTGGCGCATGGCGGTCGGAAGGCCGCGCTGGCCGCCGCGCAACAGCATTACAAGGAAATGCAATCGAAACTGGGACCGCCGCCCCAGGCAAACCGCCGCGTGTGGGCGCAGATGCGCAGGCGCAAGAGCGCGTCCGGGATCGTCGGCGTGCAGAAAGTGATGCGGAACTACAATGGGCGTATCTTGAAGGCGTGGGTAGCGACCTGGAGTCCAGAGGCAGGAGTCGTTCGTCGGATGATGTTTTCCATTCGAAAATATGGAGCAAGAGACGCCAAACAACTCGCGATCATGGCCCGCCGCCAGGGTGTGCAGGAGATGAAATGAAGGCCGTCCTCCATCCATTCTCGACAAAGCTTTCAAACGAGAACTGGAGCCGATGACACCAGAAGAATTCGAAGAGAAGTATCCCCTGATCCTTGGCTGGATTCAAAAGACCTTTGCTGAACACGAGTCCGAGGCGCAATCAATCGCATCGCTCGGCTTCAAAAGATTGCCCCGTTACTTTCAACCGGAGGAATTGGCCTCAGCAAAAGTGGTCTATGTTTCGAACGTGCCCGCCCCTCCACTCAACGCCATCGGTCTCACCCAGTTCTCAGATATCGAGAACATGACCGCGGCAGGCGTCACCTACTGGAACACCTTCTTTTCACGGCACGAAATGCGTGGCAACGAGAGTCACCATTTTCACGAGTTGATTCATGTGGTTCAGTGGCGATTGCTCGGCTCGAAGTTGTTCGTGGCCGCCTACGCCGATGGTCTTGAACGGATCGGTTATCGGCACTCTCCACTCGAAGTCATGGCCTACACTCTGGAAAGCGTTTTCAACAATAGCGCCGCCCCCTTCGACGTGGCGGCAGTCGTTCGTGACCAACTTGCAGCGCTTTACGAAATTCCATAAATCATTCATCGATCTGCAAGAGAGCTTTTTGAAACCTGCGGCGTCTGTCTTTTCGCTCCACCACCGCATTCCTTTAGAGCTGGCGGAGAAAGGCCACCAACGCTTTCTTTTCGGCCTCTTCCAGCTTGGTTTCCAGGACAAGATTAAAGAACTCTATCGAGTCCTCCAGGGTCAGCAGTCGCCCGTCGTGCAAATAAGGTGGAGAGTCTTTGATGCCGCGCAACGGAAACGTTTTGATCGGCCCTTGTTGGGTAGCGACGAGACCATTGATGGTTTGAGTCTTATAGAAGCGTTCCACTTTCAGGTCATGCATTGTGTTGTCGGTGTAATAAGGGGCCGGATGGCAGGACGCGCATTGTGCTTTGCCGAAAAAAAGTTCCTGTCCCTTCATCTCTAATGAATCGGCTTTGAACTTTTTCGGATCAAGCTTGCCGTGGAGGTCCAGCGCGGGTGCCGGAGGAAAATCGAGCAGGGCTTGCACCTCGGCCATGAAATGAACCTGGCTTCCGCGTTCCAGTGGATTGATCCCCTTGGCTGACGCCGAGACCTGGTCGCCATCGAAGTAGGCGGCGCGCTGTTCGAACTCCGTGAAATCCTCAATTGTCTTCAAAGCGCGCTGGGAGCCGAAGAGGCGCTGGATATTGACGCCTCGGAGGCTGGGCGTATCGATCCGGCGGCGATGTGTCTGGGGCCGAATGTCGCCGACCAGATGCGTCGCTCCCGAGGTGTGTCCATTGACGTGGCAATCGAAGCAACTGACCCCGAGCATCCCGTCGGCCTTTTCGGTCTTGCGATCGGCGGTGGCGTTGAATTGTTGCTGGGGAAATTGCGTGACCAGCAGGCGTAATCCCTCCAGATCTTTCGCGTTCAGGATTCCACCAAAAAGGTCATGAAAATTTGTCACCGTTACCAGCTTCCCCTGGGAAACGTCGCCGAGATCCGGTCGCGTCGTTAAAAAGATTGCGGGCGGAAACTCCGCCAGAAAATGGTCGGGCAGATCAAAATCCAGATCGAACCGTTCCAGGCGTGGCAGCGCTTTAATTTCAGTTTGCGGAAACACCATCCCGCCTACCTGATGATGCGGATGAGGCAGAGGCAGAAACCCTTTCGGGAAGAGTCCCTTGTCACGCAGCTCGGTGGGTGAAAGGTCAGCCAATTGTTTCCAGGTCATTCCGTCGGGCAGCCTGGCCGTCGGCCCAACCTGAAGCGCTTTGCCCCTGGACATGGTGACTTTTGGGTCCGGCTTGGAGGCGAGATTGTAGCGTTCTTCCAAAAGCTTCAGCTGGCGGTCCATTGTGGTAGCTTTGCCCGCTTTGTCTTTCTTCAACATGTCCTCGAATTTTTCTTTTCCCAGGAGCACGGGAGAAATCTGGTCATAGCTCGACTCGCCTCTTGGGGCGGGCTTTGGCGGTTCTTCCTTATTTTTTTCCTGTGCCGACAATGGACTCGCCGTCCACGCGATCACCAAGGTCGCAAGCACAAAAAACTTTTTCACGTGGGTTGAGGCGATGGGGAAGATATCCCGAAGGTCAAAAATCCGGCGATGTGCTGTCATAACTTTTGTTCTTTAAGTCTTTAAGATTTCATGGAACGGAGACATGACGTCACCGTGCCTTCGATCATGGGCGGGGCAATTTTCGGCCGCCATGGGGGCATTGATTAAATTTCCTTCAGCGGATGGCCACAGGAGGAATCCTGTCGCGGCGAAGTTGCCTTTGAAGAAAACGACTAGGTCCAAGGTCATCAAGAAGGCCCGAGGAGAGCCAGCACGCGTCGCTCTGCAACGGACACGCTTTCCCATGAGCCACGTCCATCGCTCGCGTATAACCTTGCCGTGCCGAACCCCGATAACTCTACCTTCGTAAACTGATGTCAGGCACATCACGAAAAGGCCCGGGCGCAAATTTTCCTCGACCGCTTGTTTCTCCGGAAAAATTATCGCCCGTCGCTCGCGATTGAGGTTGCACAGCCCAGTGAAGAAGTTTTTGAGGTCGTTCGAGGGATTCCAATTGATTGGCATCGTTTGCCGACAAATGGCTTGAAGGGGTGCTATTCCAAGTTATAACCAAGCGGAAAACTGCGGCCGATTCCGCCCGTTCCCTGCCGCAGCCTTCATTCGGATTTTTACAACCCGAAGCGGCTCCACAGCGCCCTGGGTTACAAATCACCTGTGGAATTTGAAAAACAGTTCAATTAACATTAACCAACAAATTACCTCAAAAGCCTCATCCACGTTTTCGAAGAAAGATCAGTCAACTCGTCGGCACCGGTAATCCCGTCACCTTCATCTTCGGCGACCCGGAATTGCCGCGCCTCTTCATCCGTGTCCGCGTCGCGCCGTGAGGCGGAAGTTTCGGTGGGATGATCGAAGCGTATGCCCGGACAACGACCGCCACGGCCTGAGTCAGTTGCCAATTCGCAGCTTGAGTCACATCATCACTCACGTAAAAAACTTCGCCAGTGCCGGACGCCGAACAAGATGCACACAATTGCCCCCGTGGATGACAGGCGTTTCCTGAGCTTAAATTACCAGTCACAATTCCATCGCGTTGTGATTAACTTTTCACATTTCCAATTGGGCTTTGCTTTTGTTTTATGCAAAAAAATTTCGGTATGAGAACCAGGTGTTATTTCGTGGTATTGATTTTTTGCGCGTTTCTCGCGGTCAATTTATCTCTCGTTGCCCAACCCAAAGAACCGGATTGGAACGTGGCGGCGCTCGACAAAATTTTGCAGGCGGTTCAGCCCGGGCAAAAACTCGTGCGCGTCGGCGACATGGAAATTCTAGTATCGAACCTTCGCGCGTGGCGCGATCAACAGGCAGGAACTTTTTCATCCAATCTGGCATTCGACGGCACTGTGCCGATCTGGGCGGGCGGAAATCTTTATTACACGTTTGATGCGACTGTTTCCGCTGCGAATCGAAAGGTATTTCTCGACGCGGCAGGTGAATGGGCGACGTTCGCAAATCTCCATTTTATTCCGCGCACCACGGAACCAAATTATTTTACCGTCATTGAAAATCCTTCATTAGGCGGTGGCCAATCCGCCTTGGGAATGGTGGGTGGGCAACAGTTTTTGCAAATAGGTCCGTCGGCATGGAACCGTGGAACGATTTTGCACGAACTCGGTCACACTCTCGGATTGATTCATGAACATCAACGCTCCGACCGCGATTCGTTTGTCACAATTTTGACCAACAATATAATTCCGGGAACCGAGTCGAACTTCATCAAGTTGTCGAATTCGCAAAACCAGGGCGCTTACGATTTTCGTTCCATCATGCACTACGCCCGCAATGCGCTCTCCGTCAGTCCCAATCTCAATACGGTGGAGCCGCTTCCCGCCTACAGCCAATTTCTAAACAGCTTGGGACAGAGCGATCCGATCCTGACCTTATTGGATCGCGTCGGCATAGCTGCGGTTTACGGCGCGGGTCCTGCGATCAATTTCATTGTGACCCACACGCAGGACAGCGGGCCGGGAAGTTTGCGCGCGGCGATTTATTATGGATTCGACCATCCCGGCACGACTATCACGTTTAACATCCCGGCGGCCGATGCAGGTTTCAGCAATGGCGTTTTTAATATTCTGCCCACCGGTCAATTGCCAGGTTTGTGGAACGCCACGCTGATTGACGGCAGCACTCAGTCTAATTCAAATCCAAATGGGCCGGAGATTGTGTTGAATGGCGCACTCGCGTGGACGCCGAGTGTGTTCTCTCATGGCCTGCATTTTCGTGGCACGAATTGCGGGGCGCGTTCGCTCATCATCAATGGATTTGCCGGTTACGGAATTCTCATCGACGGAACGAATGCAACGAAAAATGCCGTGAGCGGTTGTTATCTGGGCGTTGATTCGACGGGTGCGAACGCGGTTACGAATGGATTTTCACCGATTGCAATTAGTGATGGCGCGAGCAGCAATGTGATTGGCGGTGCTGTTGCGTCTGACCGGAATATTATTTCCGGCAGCGCGTTTCAAGGAGTGGTCATTCGCGACCCAGGAACAAAAAATAATGTGGTGCGGGGAAATTACATCGGCCTCAACGCGACGGGAAACGCGCCGTTGCCCAATAATTTTTCGGGCGTGGCGATTTTTGGCGGCGCGCAATCGAATGTCATCGGAGGAATGTTGGCGGGCGAGGGGAATGTGATTTCCGGCAACACATTTCAAGGAATCATCATTGCGGATGCAGGCACAACGGGCAATCGCGTTGAAGGCAATTACATCGGGCTTGATCCCTCGGGCGCAATGGCAATTCCAAATGGTTGGGCGGGAATAGACATTTTTGGAGGCGCGCAATCAAATGGGATCGGTGGGGATCTTCCCGGTTCCCGTAATGTGATTTCGGGAAACGGTTCTCAAGGAGTCGGGATTTCCCAAACGAATACGAGCGGAAATCTGGTGCAAGGGAATTTCATCGGATTGAACGCATCTGGCACGGCGGCAATTCCCAATAATTTTTCGGGTGTCGGCATTTACGGCGGTGCATCCGGAAATATTATCGGCGGCGCAACTGCTGGGACTGGCAATGTTATTTCCGGCAATGACGGAGACGGCATTACCCTAAGCGACGCAGGCACGGCGCGCACCCTTGTGCAGGGAAATTTAATCGGCGTGACGCCCGATGGGTTCACCGCACTTTCAAATCGTTTTTCTGGCGTGGGAATTTTTTCCGGAGCGCAATCGAATCTTATCGGCGGAACGTTGTCATCGATGCGCAATATTATTTCCGGCAATGGAAATAGCGGAGTGTTGATCGGAAATTTGGAGGCCAATAAAAACAGGGTGCAGGGAAATTTTATTGGCCTCAACGCAATGGGAACGGCGGCAGTTTCCAATGCTTTCTCAGGCGTGGCCATCTTCGGCGGCGCACAATCGAATCTCATTGGCGGCGGAATCGGCACGCGGAATTTTATCTCCGGCAATGGAAATTACGGCGTGGCCATCAGCGACGACAGTACGGACGCCAATCTGGTCCAAGGCAACACGATTGGATTGAACTCGCGCCACGATTCCGCTGTGCCAAACGCGTTTTCCGGTGTCGTGTTTTTTGGCGGTGCGCAATCGAACCTCGTCGGTGGGCTATCGTTGGCGCAGGGAAATCTCATCGCGAGCAATATATTTGGCGGCGTGCAAATGTTTGACGCGGCGACCACCAACAATTCAGTTCGCGCCAATTCCATCTTTGGAAATGGCGGGAACGGAATCGACCTCATCAATGGAGCCAAACATTCAATCGCCGCGCCCACACTTTCGTCGGCGGTAATGGGAAC
>JBBQAX010000015.1:0-26025 GCA_038316905.1 Verrucomicrobiota bacterium
AACTGTCGGCAAAGAAGGAAAAACCGCGTTTGAATTCGAGCCGCGCGGCGAAGGAAAAGGCAAAGGCGCGAAGAAAGGCGAGCCGAAAGAGCCAGCCGCAAAAATTGATTTCACGGGAAAAACACCGATTGGCAAATGTCCGAAGTGCAAAGGTAAAATTTTCGAAACTGAAACGGATTACATCTGCGAAAAATCACAGGCTGAAACCAAACCGTGTAAATTCAAAATCGGCAAAGAGATTTTGCAGCAGCCAATTGACGTGACGCAGGCGACGAAACTCCTGGCGGATCGCAAAACCGATTTGATGAAAGATTTTATTTCCAAAGCTGGAAAACCATTTCCTGCTTATCTTGTGATGGATGACAAAGGCAAAGTGACCTTCGATTTTCCGCCACGAGAAGAGTGATAACCCCGCGGGTCAGTCTGGATTGGATCTCCGGCGTTTCAGATTGAGAATTTTACCAACCCATGAAGGCCCAACTATTTCTCGCTGTATCACTTGCCTTGCTTGGCCTCAACTGGCTGCCGCCCGCCGCCGGGGCCGAACCTTTGAAAGTCATCTTTGATACGGACATTGACAGTGACAATGATGACGTGGCAGCCGCCGCGATCCTGCATGCCTTGGCCGATAAGGGGCAGGTGGAGATTCTGGGGATGGGTGTGGTTTCACTCTGTCCGGAGAGTCCGGCATGTCTCGACGCCATCAACACGTATTACGGTCGCGGCGATATTCCCATTGGAGTGTACAAAGGAAAACAGCTCGCGTTGCAGGAATCGTGGTATGCCAAGGCGGTGATGGAGAAGTGTCCGAATGATGTCGGTCTTTCCAGCCAGGTGCCGAACGTGCTGGACGTTTACCGGCGAATTCTTTCCTCACAGCCGGACGGCAAAGTCGTGATGATTGCCGTCGGCCAGATGAACAACCTCATCGATCTGCTCGACTCGTCCCCCGACCAACACAGCACCCTGCCGGGCCGCGAACTGGTGCGGCGCAAGGTCGGTTCACTTTTTGTCATGGCGCCTTATTTCAATGAGCGGAACGAATACCAGACCGCGTTCAACTTTGTCACCTCACCGAAGGCCGCGGGGAAGTTGATCGAGAACTGGCCCACGCCGATCCGATTCGGCGAGGGCAATTTGGGCCACCGGCATTTCATCGGCAGCCGACTGTCTGAGACTCCCACCAACAACCCGGCACGCGTCGCTTACGAGTCTTATTTTTCCGAGGAAAAACGGCGTTTCGGCAGCACGGAAAACAAACGCCACTGCGCGGATCCGACGACCGTTCTCTATGCGGTGAGCGGAACCCGTTACTTCGGCGAATTCGGCCCCGGCGCGTGCGATGTGCGTGAAGATGGTTTTACCCGCTGGAACAGCGGCCGGGACCAGCAACATTTTTACAACACCCAAAAACTGCCAATCAAGGAGTTGGAAAAACTGATGGAGCAGTTGCTTGTGCAACCTCCCAAGCACGGCAAGAAGTCTCGGTAAGTGCTGAAATCTGGATGTGACCCAGAGCTCACGCAAATGAAGAGCGCGGACTGCTTTGTCCGGGTGAACTGCGCCTAAAAAACTCGAGGAGAGGCGGCGTGAGGCCGACGTTGTTTTTTCACAAGCGGTGTGCGCGACTGATTGAGACGTTGCCCACTTTGCAACATGATCCGCATAGGGCGGAAGATGTTTTGAAAGTGGATGCGGATGAAGGCGTCGATGGTGATGACGCGGCGGATGCGATCAGGTATCTGGTGGCGACGAAGTCGCGAAGTGTGACGCAACAGAAGTTGCGGGAGTTGTGATTAGCGGACAAACGCTCTAATTGGACGAGAGAGACGTCCACCCGATTTATCCCCGGAAGTCATCGGGCATAAAACAGGGCGAATTTCCTCCGTGGTAATACTGGACGCCTTTCGCATCGGTGTAATAATGGCCCCGTAACACAGTTGAAATCTGTAAATCAACTTGTCATAAACCTGCGACTTGAGTTCAGTGGGTTCCAGTGAAAATCCAGATTCAGAACGCAACCAAATCTTACCAATCCCTTCGCGCGCTCGACGATGTTTCCATCGCCTTTGACGAAGGACAAATCGTTGCGCTGGTCGGCTCAAACGGCGCGGGAAAAACCACTCTCTTGCGTTCGCTTGCCGGAATAATCGGTCTGGATAATGGAAAGATTTTCTTCGACACGGAACAGTTTTTGCGCGAACGAACTGATCTACGCCGCCGTTATCATTTTCTACCGGATTTCCCCGCCGTTTTTGAAGATTGGTCTCCATTGCAACACATCGGCATGGCACTGCGTCTTTACGGTCAGGATCAAAATGGCGCGGAAGAACGGGTCCTGAAATTATTACGCGATTTCGATTTGTTGCCTTTGGCGAACGCGCCGTTCGCCACGCTTTCCCGCGGTCAACGTTACAAAGCCGTTCTGGTCACGTTGCTGGCAATTGATCCCGAACTTTGGTTGCTCGACGAACCTTTTGCGTCGGGCATGGATCCTCACGGCATCAACGCGTTCAAACGCTACGCGCGCGAGGCGGCAGCGAGAGGAAGAACCATTATTTACTCCACCCAAATTCTGGATGCGGCGGAACGTTTCTCCGACCGCATCTGCGTGATTCATCGCGGGAAAGTCCGCGCCTACGAGGCAACAGCGGAGTTGCATGCCCGAGTGCATGGCGATTCCGGTGGACTCGATCAAATTTTCAGTCAACTGCGCGAGGAGGACGTTTCCTGAAACTGCGCTGGAAACAATTCGAGCGGTCTGCGAAGGCGCGGATTAAATCCGAACTGCGCGCTTCGGAAACTCTGTGGAAAGATTACAAACAGACGCGAAAGGGAAGACGACGATTCCGTCAAATCAGTCCTGTTTTTTATCGATTGTTGTTTATGGCAATCATTGGCGGGCGCGCCTTTTTTGGAACCACCTCGGAATTTCTGATCGCGCTCATCGTTCTGTGGACAGTCGCGATGTTTTTCTGGCGAGCAGCACAAATTGGGAACGCTCTTTACGCTTCTCCCAGTCTTCCGGTCTTTTGTCATCTCCCGATTTCTGATGCGAACATATTCAAAATCCAATCCAGACTCTTTGTCCGGGTTTCTTTATGGAGCGCGTTAGATTTTTCACTTCTCTATTGGGCTTTGATTGCGAAATCCGGCATGGGCTATCAGGCATTGTTCGCGGGCATTGGGTTTGGAATTGTCCATTGGTTATTTGTCGTTGCCAGCGCGTTGGTTCTGTTTGCGTACGCTCTAAACCGTTTCGTTCCCGCGCTCGGATGGTTGCTGTCTGCTGCCACCGTGTGCTTCGCCATTTTCGGCGAAAAACAATTGCATCTGACGCACTGGTTAGCAGCCACCGCAGATTGGATTCCTCCCGTGGGTTGGATTTTGCGGGGCATCGGAGTGGTTCCGAATAGTGGCGTGGTCGGAGATTTTTTACCCGCCTTGATCGGTGCCACCACCCTTTGTCTTGCACCTCTCGCCTATCGGAAAATTCAGCAAAACTATTCTCTCGCTTACGAAACTCTTGAACCACAACCCGTGGAGTCCTCGTCCGAAGAAAAAGAGTTCGCACAAAAGGCGACAGACCACATTCAAAGCCGGGAATTTCTCCAGCCATTTAACTGGTCAACCGCCGGATTTGTAGAGCGCCTAGTTACCCGGGTTCTTACATCACGAGAGAAAACCATCGCGGAGTTTTTGATCGGCGGAATCCCGAACTGGACAAAATTGCTTCGCAATTTCGTCGTCATCTGGATGGCGATTTTATTGGGAATATTGCTCTTTGCCGGACAGCTTCGCTCCAGCAACGGATGGCTCATTTACGCTGCGCTTTTTCTAGCCTGGATTCTGTTCACAAATTTGATCGGATCCTGGAGCGGTTTTGCCGGTTCATCCGGGTTTGGCCTGCAAAGTCCGATTGTCGCCCATTATCCAATCAGCTTTCGGGAATTCGCCACAGTCATGTTGAAAGTAAATTTTGTTCGGTTCCTCCTTTATGTTCCCGTTATCGTGGCAATGTCTCTTTTGGCCGGAATGATTATTGGAAAATTTTCGATCGTCGTATCGCTGCTGACAACCTACGGCCTGAAATTCCTCTTCATTTTTCTGTGTGCGCAGCCCGTGATGATCATCGCGCCGATGTCACCATCCACCAACGACACGCAAAAACTCAGGTTCGCGATGATGGCGGTGATTGCAATTCTTTTGCTTCTCGGCAGTGGCGCAGGGTTCTTTTTCGCCAAGGATTGGAAATGGATTTTCCTTTCGGGATTCTTGAGCGCAGGAATCTCCATTGGCGGTTTGCTTTTTTACGCAAGACGTTTCAATCGCAGTAGATTCGATTTGGTGCCGCTGGCAAAAAACGAGGCGACGCCGCAATAAGAAATCAGCGTGAAATCGCCAACCAAAAAATCCGACAACGAAATCCGCGACCCGTGGATTCACAATTTTCTTCAGCACCTCGCCTCAGATCGCGGCGCGTCCATTTACACTCAGCGAAATTATCGCCAGGCGCTTTTTGAATTTTTTAATTGGTTCAAGGGTGAACGGAAGCAAGCGCCAGTCTGGCAAACGTTGCAACGCGATGATTTCCGCGCTTACCTGCGTTTTCTGGGGCGCGGAAAATTAAGCCGCGCCGCCCTTCAACTTCGCTTTTGTGCGCTACGCAGTTTTTACAAATTTCTGATTCGCCGCGGCCATGTCGAAACCATGCCGATCAAAAATATCTCCATGCCCAAATTGGAAAAGCGACTCCCGCAGTTTCTTACGGTAGAACAAATGGTCGCGTTGCTCGATGCGCCGCTGAAAGATTTGGAACAGCAACGCAAAGTTGCGAAAGAGCAGGACGAGAAAAAGATCATCGAGGCCGCGCCATTTCTCCGCGATATCGCCATTCTGGAAACAATTTATTCCTGCGGTTTGCGTATCAGCGAACTTTGCGGCCTGCGCTGTGAAGATGTGAGCTGGGACGAAAAAGCGATTCGCGTTCGTGGCAAAGGGAAAAAAGAACGCCTATTGCCCATCGGCGAACCGGCGTTGCAAACCATTCGAAATTATTGGGAGCAATTGCCGCATTCCGGCGAAGGAGTGCTTCCCGTGTTCATCGCGGAAAAAAACATTACCCATCCGATGTCCCCACGCACGGTGCAACTGCGTTTGAAACGTTACCTGGAACTTGCCGGGCTCGATCCGAAAATCACGCCACATAAATTACGTCACAGTTACGCGACGCATTTGCTGGATGCCGGGGCGGATTTGCGAAGCGTTCAGGAATTGTTAGGCCATGCGCATTTGATGACGACGCAAGTTTATACCCATTTAACGATGGAACGCTTGAAACGCGCTTACGATGAAG
The DNA here is from genome assembly GCA_038316905.1 of Verrucomicrobiota bacterium. GTDB lineage: Bacteria > Verrucomicrobiota > Verrucomicrobiia > Limisphaerales > CANJXF01 > CANJXF01. The sequence goes on from JBBQAX010000015.1 coordinate 5,357, forward strand.
CACATCCGCGTGCTTGAGAAAATCCCTTGCCAAATGGGGGTGGCGCAGTGGATATTTTGCGCCCTTGGTGGGCTGGATAGCTCAGTTGGTAGAGCAGAGGACTGAAAATCCTCGTGTCGCCGGTTCGATTCCGGCTCCAGCCACCAAATTAAAACCCCCGTGTTTATTGGGTTTTTTCGGTGTTAGAAACTGACTGTGCTACAAACTGTGCTATTCCTGCCAAATAGCCGTCTGTCTTTGCTGCTCATTTGATCTTAAAATCAGCGCGGTTTGCCGATGAATGGCGCGCTCGGTTGCGAATTCGCATTTTAACTCCACTACTCCACCCCACACCACTTTTGACCAATGAAATCAATGGTTTCAGGGGGTGGAGTTACCTTTTTTGCATCTCAACCCTAGGGTGGAGATACCATTTTCTTAAAGGGTGGAGATTGGGGTTGAGACTAAAAATTAAACAATAAGCCCGTATTCATTGATTATTATTTATTTTGGGGTGGAGTCTGGGGTGGAGCTTCAAAAATTGAACAACATCAATAATCGTCTTTGTTTTCAATGGTTTTATTACTTTTGGGGTGGAGTAGTGGAGTTAAAGTGACAATTCCACGCTTAATGTGACGGGCGTCACAAGCAAATGTGACTTCATTTTTAATCAAAAAAGCAACGTGAAGGAAAACCGCTAAGAGAAAATTTCGCTGCGCCCTGTGATCGAGCGAAGCTGATTTCGTCTGCAATGGATCTCCGCTGAAGTGAAGTCGTTTGCGTCTGCACCGGCCCGCGCGAAGATATTATTTTTTGGGAGCTTTGATTTCCCATCGCGCAGTTCCTTTGACCGTCGATTTGCTAAACCTTTCGGGCTGCGCCTTCGCGAGCTTCCCGAGCAACAGGCCGCAAATGTGAATTGAAGAAAGCAACTGACGCGCAATCACGCCATGAGAACCGGCGCAAAGCTGTTGGTGAATTTCCGCTGCTGATTCTCTCACCAAAATTGCATCGTCGTTTTTGAAAAAAGTCGCGTCCAAAATTTCCAGTAAACGCAAATGCGGCTCGAACTGCTGCAACATTTCGATCACGTCTGGGTTGTGATATGCGATCACGCCAAAACGCTGATGCCGGTTCACCTCTTGAATTTTGAAAACGTTTATCAAGTAGTGAACGAACGCAGGAATTTCGCGGTTGAATCTGTCGCGATTTTCTGACCAATCAGGCAACATCGCGGCCTGTCCGCATTTTATCAGCGCGCGACACGACGCGGCATTGCCGCGCCCCTATGAAAACCTTGTCGCGCGACACGCCGCGCTGCCTCGGTGCCGCGCTGCCTCGGTGCCGCGCTGCCGCGCTGCCTCGGTGCCACGCGACACGGCCACGCGACACGGCCACGCGACACGGATTGCCGCGCAAATCTGTGTCAATGTTTCGTGTCAACGTTGACACGGGCTGTGGCGATGCCGGTTTTGCCTTTGAATGCGCGTTGACACGGATGTTTTTTGACACAGAACGGGTTGACACAAGCGCAGTGACATGGCGGCGTGACAAAGCCAGGTCTAATCGCGGTCGCCACGTCACAATTCGCTGCGCTCTGTCCTGCGTTATTGCAGCAATGATCTCCGCGTTGCTCCCTTGAAAGTTTTCTGCAATCCCTGCGCTCAATTGCTGCGGTGATTGCTGCGTCGCTGCGCTCTCGTAATTTTTCTCCGTGAGTTAATTGCTGCGCTCCAAAGCTGTGGTGATCGCTGCGCTCAACGCAGGAAGTTTCCGCGTGGACTTTCCCGCGCAAACGTGAGTGCGCAACATCGCTGCGGAACACGGAAAGGACTTCTATCGAGCGTGGCAATGCTGCGACCGATTTGCTGCATTCATGCTTGCCCTGGTGCGTCACATTGTTGCGTTCGTTCGTTGAGCAACGCTGCACTGCTTCTCAAACATCCTGCTCTCAGCGCAGGCTACACTTTGCAACTATCGCGAGATCAATGCTGCACTCTACCCCCGCGCTTATTGCAGCATCTGCGCAGAGAGTTTCCGCGTGGACTTTTCTGCGCAAATGTGAGTGAGCCGTTTGCAATGCAGCGACATTGCTGCGTTATTTCTCGCTCAATCGCTGCGCTCCCTGTGTTCAATTGCTGCGTTGCCCCTGCGCTCATCCACTCCAAATTCTCGCGCCAAATCTTGCGGTAAAACAAAGCGTGTGGGATTATCCCGCTATGACAACCACACTCGATGCAAAAAAGAGAGCGGTTCTGATTCCGTTCTCCGCTGGCGATGTAATCCAGATTGAACCCCAGAGCGAAGATGTTCTGGTTTTGCGCAGGATGAAGCCTGCGATAGATAAACAATTTAAGCCGCGCGTCGTGCGCAGGAAAAACGGGGACTTGGTTGTGACTGGCGGAAAGCCAATCACTACGGATGAAGTTAAAAGGATGTTGGAGGATGAAGAATGATTTTGGCCGATGGAAATTTGCTCATTGCCAAATCATGGGACGCGCACAGTGACAACGCGCGGGCGGAAAAATTCTTCGCGGACAATCCGAAAGTCGTTACCTGCCCGATCACGGAGTTGAATCTTGTGCGTGTGCTAATGCAGCGCGGACTTTCGGGCGATGAAGCGGACAAGGTTCTGCAAAATTTTATTTCCAAACACCGATCACGGCTCGTTCCCTGCGATATTTCCGCGACGGAAATCAAAGGACAGTGCGACGGCCATCGGCAAACGACGGATGCTTATCTCGCAACGCTCGCCAAAAAACATCGGCTCAAAGTCGCGACATTGGACAGCGCTTTTGCCGGTCAATTTCCGGGCGTTGTGGAATTGGTTTGATGGCGGTTTTCGATTCTCCTGACAAATACCGATTGGGCGCTGTGCTATCCTGTGCCACGCCGTTTAACGCTTCCTGCTAAAAAAAGTCACTGCATCGCACTCGGTTGCTGTATTTGCCCCTTGCAGTGTCTCGCCGGTTCGATTCCGGCTCCAGCCACCAACTTCCTTTTCTCCAATAAATTCAGTGCTTTTGTCGATGTCTGTGGATTCAATTACCGCAAAGTAAGAAACAGGGATTCGATTTTACGCGGAAGTCCGGGGACGTCTGGCAAAGTTTAGTGTTCCAATCCAAGCTGAAACACGTCCTCGTTTTCGTGTGATACCGCGTGGACATTTCTGCGCAAGGTCAGGCGAAAGGATTGAAAACCGAAACGGCGGGTGAGATGTCTTTAGTGTCGCGTGTTGCCAGAGTTAAATCATGAACCGCAGCCGTGGCAGCAATCAGATTATCAACCGCAGGCAATGGCTTTCCCCTGCGCTCGGATTCCCCAGGAATGCGGCCCATTTAGCTGCGATTGCGGCGTTAACATCCAGAATTCGTCCTGCAAACCGCAAGCGTAATGCCTTCAAACCGGCCTCATGCCGCGAACGATCAAAACCAACGGGCAATGCGTGAATGCCTTTTTCGATTTCGCCCAACGTCAGCACGCTCAAAGCGCAGTCCATCTCGTCAACGGATTCCAGCCATGCGATTGCTTTGGCGTGAGGACGGCGTTTCCCTGGCTCACAAATCACATTGGTATCGAGAAGCCATTTCATCGGGAGCGCAGAGGGCTTTTGTCGCGGGAAACGTTTAAATCGCGCGTGGTTCTTCCCAAAAGCTTGGTCAGAGACTCGCGAGGAACATCATTAACGAGCTTAAAAATGTAGCGAGGCTGGCCATTAGCTTCAATTTCCACCGCCTCACCAGCGTCTGCTTTGGCGCGCATAGTGGAAAAGTCTCTTTGAAATTCTCGCAAGGTTGCTTTCATGTCTGACAAAACATGTCTGACAATCAGCGGAAACGCAAGACGCGTAAACCGTCATCGTGGTGAAGCGCAACCAGTCTGTGCCATAGCATGCCGCGTCGTTTAACGCTTACTCGTTTGCAGTATATGCTCCTTGCGGTGTCTCGCCGGTTCGATTCCGGCTCCAGCCACCAAATTCTCTAACTTCCTTTCTAAGGCTCTCGGAAGAGGGATTCCGCTTTGTCCAGGTTGGTTTCTTTTGGACAGATCACGTCTCCAGATTTCTTCCCCTGTGAGTAGAAAAAAAGTTTTGTGACACCCGTTTGAGTGCATTGCAACGCGTGGTTGGCTTCTTTCGCACCAGGTGGCACGCGCACTGCAATGTAGAAAATATCGGTTTGTGTTGGCTAAATTTGGCCAAAACGACACCACAACTCCTATGAAGCAGCCCTGTTCACAATGTCCGTTCCGTAAAGCAAACCGCGCCACGAACAATCGTGCGCTGAACGAAGCTCTCGCTCGTTGCGCTCAAACTGAAGAACGAGGAATATGTTTCTTCGAGGCGGGCAGCTGTCAGTGAGCATGGCGTTTTGCAGCCAACATTGCAGGCACGGGACGTTACATATCTGTTTGTAGAAGTGAGCCGGAGTTCGCCGATCCATGGCGGGGAAGGCCACTCCCCTTAACGAAAATTTCCCCAACGCTGTAATTTAAACTCTCAACGGAGAGCGCATTGCAGTCCGGGCCGCACCGGTCCAATGGGCTGTTGATCGCGAGGCGCTTCCCGCCAACTGATCGTGACACCCAATGGGGGAGGAGTGCCCGGTTGCATCGCAGCGACGATTTCATGGAAGAACTTTTCCGCGCCGGCTTTTTCCAGGGCGTAGATCAGGAATGCTGTGTTCGCAAAAGCGGGAACTGGCGCCACGTGGTTGCAGGTGGCGATCCATGCGCGGCAATTTTCGACCGGTTCGTTTAACATCATCAATTGTCCTACAGCATGCGGAAAAAGAGACACGGCATTTGCGCCATTTTCCCCGACTTCTAATTTGGTATTCAGTGCTCCAAGAAAATGGCGGCGCGCTGCAGCCTTATTCCTCGCGTGCAATTCCAAGCGACCGAGCGCGAGGCATGCTTCGGGAAAGTGAGACGTCCGGAGCGCGTGTTTAAAAAAACCGGCGGCCTGGTCATTTTTTCGCGCGAGATCGTACGCATGTCCCAGACAAACATGATGGTACGGTTCCTTTGATTTCTGGGACACCAACTCGGTCCAACGCATGGCGCTATCAAAATCTTGTTGCAACAGATTCAAGCGCACCAATGACAGCATTCTCTCGATGTCCTCATCCGTTTTGGTGGCGAAAAGTTGGATGGCTTGTCGTGCTTGCAACAACTGGCCATTATCAATGAGAAGGTTGATATAGAACTGCGCGTGTTCCTTGTTTCTGGGCGACGGCACACACGCTTTGCGAGCCGTTTCAATTGCACTCTGATTTTTGCCCCGTCGAACGCGCGCGATGGAAAGCAGAATGAGCAACGTTGGCTCGCCGGGTTGCAGATGGACGGCACGATCAAGAAATCCTTCCGCGCCATTCCAATCGCCCAACAGAAGCAGTGTCCAACCGGCGCACCAGGACGAAGATTTTGTTTTGAGCGCAGTTCGCTTGCGCACCTCATTGATCGCCCACCCCGCTTGCTCACCCAGGTTGAGTGCCGCCGCTGAGATCGAAAGACTGATTAAGGGCGCGGCAGAATGTTTATCCAGGTTCTGCGCGAGGCGTGAGGCTACATGCGCTCGCAAATAATCACAGCGCGATAACGCATCGTAGGCGTGTTGAACCAGAAAGAGGACTTTGGCGCGCTTCTTTTTCAGGCTGGCAATTTGTTCGCCCAATTCTTTTTCAATCTGTTTATCAAGAGCGGGGATGTCCTTGAGTTTTTCTACCTTCCACTCTTTCAGAACCGCATAGTCCGGCACGGGCAGCGCCAGCTTGTCTTTGGGACCAGACTTGAGACAAAGCAGGATGCCACCCGCCATCAGCGCTGCACTGATGAGAACAAGACCAAACGTGGCGGCACCGAATATCGCGACGAGAAACCCGATGAATCCTCCGAGCGCCATGAGAAACCCCAGGAGTTGAAGAGGATGGATATTCGCATTGCGCTGCGTCTTTTTTGTCCAGGCACGAAGTTCCTTGCTATCTTTTTCCTCCTGCGCGGCCAGAACGCGCTGGATTTCGCCCAACAGCTTTTGCGCAGCAGCATCCGGCTCCTTCAACAATGAAACGGCTGGCCGACCACCTTGTGCGGGACTGTCGTTGCCGAACGATTCCAGGGCTGCAATGCGATCCCGCATCAGTGGATGCGTCGAGTAACGATTGAAGATCTGGTTCGAATCTGGTTCAGGAGCGGCGGTTGGATCCAAGGTCAACTCTTTGACCAGCCATCGGCTGAAACCTTGCGGCACTTGAAGTTGCGCGACGCGCTCGCTCCAGGGCAATCGTGAAACTTTTTCGTTCAGAGGATCAAGCTTGCTGAGCGCGGAACGAACAGTTCCACCGCCGCACAATTCCGCCGCGCCACGGTCGGCATCGAATTCATCCTGGCGTGAATAAGTGGCGACCAGTCGAGAAAGCAAGCGCGTTAACGAATCAGCGGGGCGAAGAAAAAATTCTGCGGTCCCAAACGTTTTTTTGACCCGGCGAAAGGCTTCGGCATGCGCGCTCAATCCGTTGGTCAATACTGCGAAGCGGCCAAGTCCCGTCCAGATCAGATTGCGAAAGCTGCGTTGAATCAATTTGGCGTGGACGAGTTCATGAGCGAGAACGCCTTCCATTTCTTTTTCGTTCAATCCAGCCAGAAGATCATAGCCAATTCCAAGAACCGTTCGTCCCCCGCCCCTTCCGTAACCCTTTAAATGCACCCAGGCGTTGGCTCCCATCTCCAACGCCACTTCGCCGGGCATCGCCAGTTGCAGTTGCTGACAAAGTGTTTGCACGGCGGCAAAAAGTTCCGGCGCATCCTGTTGGTGGAGTGTGATTCGGAATTTCATTTCTTTGCGGAAACCAAAGACACCGAGAAACAAACGAAGCAACCCGAGGTGCCGCTGCATGATCACCATCAAAAACCCAGCCAAACCAAATCTCAGTGCGGCAATCACCAGCACCAACTCTACCGCCACCATCACGAGCAAGATCGGTATTGAGACAATCACGAAAAGCAGACAGAGCAACAATGTTGCAACTGCGCTACAGGCCAGGAGGAGCCGAGCCGAAGGGACGAGAGGTTTTTCTGGATTATATGGAGCAGGTCTCGAAATCAGACTCACGTCGTCTGGATGCGAGAGACTAGAAGTGGGATCAACCGAAGGCATTTGGTTTGGTTGTGACATTTGGGAAATTTATTCCCGCCTACTTGAGCAACTCAGAAGTTAGCTTGCGAGGATTCTGTCCATCCGATCCGAAAGGTCTTTCAATCCTTTGAGCGAATTCGCACCTGCCTGTTCGGCAATCGCCCAGCCGCGATAATTAATCTCGTCGAGACTTTTCATGATGGCAGGCCAGTTGTTGTCGCCTTCCAGAAGTTTCACGTCAAAGCCTTTCCACAAGCCGGCGCTCTGCATTTTTTCGCGGCTATATTCTTTGATGTGCAATTTCAGGATGCGCTGGCCGAGAACGGGAATCCATTGCTCCGGCCACCCGTAGCGCAAAATATTTCCGATGTCGAAATGCCAGCCGACGAATGGACTTTTAAATTCGTCCACGTATCGCGCGGCTTCCATCGGGCTGAGCAGAAAATTGTTCCAGACATTTTCAATGGCGATTTTTACGCCGAGTTCTTCGGCCAGCGGAATGGCTTTGCGAATTCCCTCCTGCGAACGTTCGTAGGCGGCGTCGTAGGAAACGTCTTTGTTAACGGTGGCGGGGACAAACAAGACCGAGGTCGCCCCGTATTTTTTGGCGTCGCGCAAGGAATGTTTTAATCCTTCCAAACCACGGTCGCGTTCGGCGGGATTAGGCGAGGCAAGATTTTCCTTCCAATGCGTGCCGCAACAGACACTCGGAATTTCCAGTCCGGTTTCATCGCGCGCAGCCAGGACTTCGTTCACGTCCATGTGGCTCATAGGCTCAATGCCATCGAAGCCGGCTTCTTTGATCGCTTTGAATTTTTCGAGCACCGAACCTTTCATGTTGACGGTGGCGAACATGATTCCCTTTTTAAATCCGCGTTTTTTTGCAGGAGTTTTTTCCTGCGCAAAGGCAGCGGGTGAAAGCGAAACAAGGGCGAGCGCGCCACCGCTGGTTTTCAAGAAGTCACGTCGCGAAAAAGAAGCATTCATAATTTAGCTCGCAAGAATTTTATCCAATTGACCTGAAACTTTCTTAACGAATTCTTCGGGGGAAATCCCCTCTTTGCACGGACCACAAGCGGGCTCGACGATCGCCCAACCTTTATAGCCGATTTCATCCAGCGCGCGCATGATGGCTGGCCAATCGTTGTCGCCCGCGAGGTATTCGACGGCAAAACCCTGGCGCAAACCTTCCTTGTTCATCTTCTCGCGACTGAATTCTTTGATGTGCAGCGCCTGAATCCGTTTCCCGAGAATGCGAATCCATTGTTCCGACCAGCCAATGCTCATCACATTCCCGATGTCGAAGTGCCAGCCAACCGCGGAACTCTTGAATTCATCGACGTAACGCGCCGCTTCCAGGGGGCTGAGTTGAAAATTATTCCAGACATTTTCGATCGCGATTTTCACCCCAAGTTCTTCGGCGAGCGGAATAGCTTTGCGGATTTCTTCCTGCGTCCATTCGTAAGTTTGCGCGTAAGGCATCTTTTCATTCACGACGCCAGCGACACACAAAACGGATTTCGCCCCGAAGGCTTTCGCGTCACGCACGGCCTGCATCAAACCCTCTGAACCTTGCGTGCGACGCGACGCCGCAGGTTCGGACATCCATCGCGAATGCGTTCCGCAAACGACGCTCGCGATTTCCAAGCCGGCTTCGTCACGCGCTTTCAGGATTTCTTTATGATCGAGATGACTCGGCGGTTCGGCTCCATCAAATCCCGCTTCTTTCAACAGCTTGAATTTTTCCAACCACGTCATCTTCGTCGCGCCGCTGGGAAAAGTGGCCATCATGAACCCTTTTTTGAGAGCGCGCTTTTTCGGTAGGGCAACGTCGGCGGCAATTCCACCGGGAACCAACGCGGCCAATGCCAGTGCGCTGCTGCCGATTTTCAAAAACTCCCGGCGGTTTGAATTCGTTTTCATGTTTAACAAAAAAAGAAGCGGCGATTTCTCGCCGCTTTCGCATTTCAAATTTGGAAACTAAATGAATTTAGTTTGGCCCGGCATCGCCAGCGGCGGAACAGCCGGCGCTTTGTCCCAGACCATGTCTTTTTCTTCCGGCACCAGTCGCTCTTGGGAATTGATCGCCATCTCCCACGTAATTTCCTGCCCGGTGTAACCGGCCATACGTCCCATCACGCCCATCATGGAACTCTTCGCGAGCCATTCGCCGTCATTGCGCGGCTTGCCATCGCGAATGGATTGCAGGAATTCCTGCTGCTCCTGCACATACATATTCGGAGTGTTTTTCTCGCCGTCGTATTTCCAGGTGCGTTTATTTTGAAGATCGGTGATGTAAGGGACGCCGTTGAAAAGAAGAACGTGCGCGGTGCCTTTCGATCCATAAACGCGCTCGGTGTTGTCACTGGCGCAACCGGGGAGCTGACGGCAATTCACAAATCCTTTGACGCCATTCGCCCATTCATAAACCACCGCGAAATGATCGAAGATATGGCCGACCATCTTTTCTGGACGGAGTTGGCGACCGCCGTGCGCAATACATTTCACCGGCATTTCATTGTTCATCGCCCAGTTGGTGAGATCGACGTTGTGAATCGCTTGTTCCACGAGATGATCGCCGGAGAGCCAGGTGAAATGCATCCAGTTGCGGAGTTGCGCTTCCATCGGTCCCCACGCGGGATTGACCTCTTTGAGGCGTGGTCCGCCCGTGTTGTAAGTTCCGTAAATTGTGCGCACGTCGCCAATTTCGCCACCGAGAATCTTGTCATACACCGCGCGCTCGGCCAAATTGGAGCGCCAGCAGAACCCAGAGCCAACGCCTAATTTTTTCCGCTTCGCTTCGGCCACGCTTTCCATGAATGAGCGATAGCCAAACGCATCCGTGCAAATCGGTTTTTCGCAGAAAACGTGTTTATTTTTTTCCACCGCATACTTCATGTGAATGGAACGGAAGCCGGGAGGCGTCGCGAGAATCACCACGTCCACGCCGCTATCGATGACCTTCTTGTAAGCATCAAATCCGACGAAACAATTTTCTTTGGGCACTTGAATGCGTGGAGAAATTTCTTCATTGCGTTTGAGTGCGGCCAAATGGGAATCCAATTCGTCCTGGAAAGCGTCACCCATCGCGACCAACACGCAATTTTTGTCGGCGGTCATCGCTTCACGAACGTTGCCGGAGCCGCGTCCGCCGCAACCGATCAAACCGATTTTGATCGTGCCGGAATTCTCAGCGAACGTGCGCTGAGGGAAAATTAAGTTGCCCGCCAACGCACCACCGAGGGCGACTGCGCCGGATGTTTTGATGAAGTCCCGACGTGTTGTTTGAAGATCTGAAAATGAATTCATAAGTTATTTGATTTGCGCCGAAAGTTTATTCCTCGCGGCAAACGAGTGCAAGGAAAGAGGACTGAGCAAGGGAAAGGAATATTCATTTCCGAAGCATCAGCCCTCTGTGATGCCGTTTCATCCGGTCTAAAATATTCTTCGTAATTTGCTGCGCCCGTTTGTCCGGTCCTTGTGGCGATGTGTAAACGGACGGACGCATATAACCGGGCGGCGCGCTCAACCCATCGGCCCACCAGCACGTCGAAGCGTTGAAAACAATATTCCCTTTTGCGCCGGGATAAATGGTCGCGGTATAGATGCCGCCATTCCAACTCCCGGGTTTGTCCTGCGTCGGCCCGCTCGCAACGATTTCAAGTCCAGGGATATTCGCCGGATCACCGTGCCATTCCCATCCGACCAATCCCGGAATCCCCTCGCCCTTTTTCATTCCGGTGTTCGCGAAAATCCAATGCTCCGGCAGATTGCAGATCCAGTCTGCGCCACCCGTGACCGGAGCAATGCTGCGCGCGCCGATCAGTTCGTTCGCATTCGGGCTGATGTGTGGCAACAAACCCATCGCAGGAAAGCGTTTAATCTCCGCTTCATCGCGCGGCCCGTAAAAATCGGTTCGTGTGAAAATGCGATTCGGAATTCCCGTTGAACTGGGCCGCAGTTCGATTCTTCCACAACAGGTGTTTCCCGAGAAGAATCCGACGTTCAATCCTTTCGCAATCGCGCCTTTCAATTGGTTGAACATTTCAATGGAATAATATTCATCGTGGCCGATCGAGATGAAGCCGTTGGCGCGCAACAAACCTTTCGGGTCGGAGTGTGTGTCGAGATTCGAAATGTAGGTAACGTCGTAGCCCTGCTCTTCCATCCAGTAAACGAATGGAAATTCCCAAAGGAAAAATTCGCCCGAACCAATCGACAACGGTTGATCGAGAATCTGACAATATTTTCCGTAAGGCCGATCAAAGCTGATGTCCACGCCCGGCCCCCAATACCATTCGGATTTGCCATCGTCATAGAGTGAAAATTGATTCGGCCAGCGATTGTAAGCCTGCCAGGTCGTATCCGAGCATTGGAACATTAAGTCGGCGCGACGATCATCCCGCACGATGAAAATAACGTAGCTTTGCAAACCTTCACGCTCCGCCGTGAGTTTCCCAACGTAAACACCGCTCAACCAATCTTCCGGAATCTTGATCGCTGCGGAGGTTTCCCATTTGCATTCCCGCAAACGATTTTTGCCGATCTCGGGTTCCGGCTGAATCATTCCGGGCAACAAATCCAGACGCAAAACATGGCGGCCACCGGTGCCGCCATAAAAACCCATTCGATAAATATCGAGGATGAAATCTGAGACCGGATTCGTGCTGACAAAAATCTCCAGCGTCTCGCCCGCGCGCACGCTTGTCTTCGAGCAATACCCTTCAATCCACGGGCAACGATATTTCGTTTTGGGATCGACGCGCGTTTTGGTCAAAAGCCAATCGCGTGTTCCCTCAAGTTGATTCTCCCGCCGCACCGCATCGCTTTTGGCCGAGAGAATGGAAGCGCAACCGGACAGCGCGGCAGCTCCGCCGATCCCGGCCATTCCTTTCAACCAATCGCGCCGGGTAATTTTACTCGAATTCATTTCAAGGGATTTCTAGTTGTCGGAACTCACCTATCTCCATGCCCTCAATGACCGAACAAATTAGACCAACGGCTTTTTCAATGCGGCGAAGTTTATTGGAAGAAAGCTCCAAAATTCGAATGCGGCGCCCAGCTAGATTCTGTTGATAACGGATGTTCTGATCAGAAGTGATAAACAGGTCAAATTCAGCCTCCGCCAGTTTCAACAACGCACCGTTTTTAAATCCACCCCACCCCCGTTGTTGCGCCGTCATGCAATTGTGGCCGTTCAAAATTTTCCGCATGGGCCACGGCACGCCTTCATCCAGCAGGATTTTCATGCGGCAGCAGCCGACAGAAGCTCTTGCTCTGACTTCTCTAAAATGCGATGCGCCATTTCATGAGTGACCGACGGAAAGCATTCGAGAAATTCATCGAGCGTGTAGTTGTCCTCCAGATATTCGAACAGCGTTTTCACTGGAACTCGAGTTCCTTTGAACACCGGCGTGCCGCCGAGAATTTCAGGATCAACCGTAATCAGTTCGCGAGAATCCATGGCTAAAAGGTAGCTCATTGCGCAACGGACTGTAAATCTTTGCTTGCGGCGCGGCACTGGTTACGTCGATTAAACAACAAGGATGTCTCGCATCATTTTCCATCTCGACATGGACGCATTTTACGCCGCGATTGAGCAGCGTGATACTCCAGCGTGGCGCGGCAAACCCGTGATCGTCGGCAGCCCGCCCACGCAACGCGGCGTGGTGTGCGCATCGAGTTATGAGGCGAGAAAATTTGGCGTGCGTTCCGCGATGCCGAGCGTCACGGCGGGACGACTTTGTCCGACTGGAATTTTTGTTCCACCGCGCATGTCGCATTATCGCGAAGAATCCAGACGCATCATGGAAATCCTTTCGCGAACCGGCGCGCTGATCGAGCAGATGTCGATTGATGAAGCGTATCTGGATGTATCATCGGTGCTCGAGAAAACGCGATTCGATGAGGGAATTCTTCCGCCCGCCGTGACGTTAGGGAGAGAGATCAAACAAAACATTTTTCGCGAGCGTCAGTTGACGGCGACGATCGGCATCGCTTCGAACAAACTGCTGGCGAAACTGGCGAGCGATTTTCAAAAGCCGGACGGCCTGACGCTGGTTCCAGATCGCGACAGAGTTTTATTTTTGCGACCGATGTCCGTGCGCGCCATTCACGGCGTGGGTCGGGTCACGGAGCAAATCCTCAACGCAGCAGGCATCAAAACGATCGCTGATTTGCAGGATTTTCCCGGTGATTTGCGCCCGCTGGTCGGTTCCTTCGGCCCCACGCTTAAGCGCTACGCGTTCGGAGAAGACGATCGTGTTCTAGAAACGGATTCAGAAGCCAAGAGCATCAGCAGCGAAGAAACGTTCGATCACGACACGGCCGATAAGCGCGTTCTACGCGATTGCCTCCGCACTCAGTCGATAGAAATCTCCCGCGAGCTTAAAGAAAAGAAAATCGGCGCGTCCACCGTGCAGGTGAAACTTCGCTATAGCGATTTCACCACATTGACGCGGCAAATCACGGTGGAAGAACCGTTGGTTGAAGCGGAAGAAATCTATCGGCTCGGCTGTTTTCTTTTGGCGCGCGAAAAACTGGTGAATCGTCCCGTGCGTTTGCTCGGTCTGGGAGTCAGTGGACTGGGTGAGCCTGTTGCCAGGCAAATGAAACTGGATCTTCCGCTCTGAAATAGAGGCGGAGCAAAAGGCATTTTGCTCCACCCCCACCTCCTTGGCGTTCGAATGAACCCGCGACAACTTCCAGCGGAACAAAAGAAATGCAACCGACTCTTTTAATTTTTTCCACGCTCTTCGCGCACCTTTCTGAGCCTTCAATGACGCGAGTATCCAGGGATAAAAATGCTGAATACACTAATCGAAGAAGCTAATTCAGAGTCCGAATCTAGACCCTGTCCGAAACACAACGCATAATGCGGGTGAAATCCGGAAAACATGAGTCAAGTGTTGGCATTTCACGTTAAAGAACGCCCACCAGTGAAGCGGTTGCCACCCGAAAATTAATGCCAAACATGAAATGTTTCAAAACTGTCACCTGACCGACATCTCTTCGCAATTCTGTTGGCGTAGCATTGCTGCATGAAGATTTGCAGACATTTCCGCTACCAAGTTCCTCACGAATTGGCTGATGAATTGAGAGATGCGGATGCTTTACCATGCGAAGTGTGCGATGCTTTCCCACATCGTCAGGGGAAATCGCCACCTTTTACAGAAGGAGAGTTTAGTTATTCAGTTGAATTTGGGGCCGACTTGCAGATGGCCAACGCCGGCGGGTCCAATCAAGAATGGCTTGAAGAACGAGAACGTTCTTAAATCCCGAGAAAACTCCGAGGCTGCAACGGCACATCCGCCCAATTGTCACACAATCGTAACCACGCTGTTCTTTCAGTGTCATAATCATTTCGTACGTTTCCTTTGGAAACTTATGAGAAACATTCTTACGAAACTCAGCGTGATAGCAGTTGCCTTCGCTATCGCCGCTTCCGCCCACGCCGGGAACATCACGGTCAAAGGCTCGGACACTCTTGTCATTCTCGCGCAAAAATGGGCTGAGGTTTACATGAATCAACATCCTGAAACAAAAATCCAGGTGAACGGCGGCGGTTCGGGAATTGGTTTCGCCGCGTTGCAAAATCGCACCACCGACCTCGCCAACGCCTCGCGCAAAATCAAAGCGAAGGAAATCGAAGCGTGCGTGCGCGCCTTCGGGAAACGTCCGACCGAATACAAAGTCGCCCTCGACGGATTGTCCATTTACGTCAATGACGCCAATGCGGTCAAAGAATTGAGCCTCGAACAAATCGAAGGAATTTTCACCGGCAGAATCAAAAATTGGAAAGTCGTTGGCGGCAATGACGCGCCCATCACGATTTACAGTCGGGAAAACAGCTCCGGCACTTACGAGTTTTTCAAAGAGCATGTGTTGAAAGGAAAAGATTTCGCTGCCTCAGCGCAAACGCTGCAAGGCACGGCGCAAGTGATTCAAAATGTGGCCAAAGAAAAAAACGGCATCGGTTACGGCGGCGGCGCATATGGCGCGGGCGTCAAACATTTGAAAGTGAAAAAAAATGAAGGCTCGCCTGCAATTGAGCCGACCGAAGAAACCGTCGCCAACGGGACGTATCCAATCTGGCGTTATCTTTTCATTTACGTAAATCCAGCTTTAGACAAAGGCGAAGTGGCGAATTATCTGACGTTGATACGCAGCGACGACGGACAAAAAATCGTGAAAGACGTCGGCTATTATCCGCTCCCGACGAATTTGCGGAAGTGATCTGATCTCGTAGCTGCGTCTCGTCAGAGCGCGGCTGAAATGATTTTAAAATGGCCGCGCTCTAACGAGACGCAGCTACGAAGAATGCCCCACACCCAACATTCAAAACGCAGCATCGGCTGGATGGGATTGCATCGCGGCCACAAAGCGCGCCCTCTCGAATGGCTCGCCGAGAAATTTATTTTTCTCGTTTCGCTTTCCGCCATCGTGATGGTCTTTCTGATTTTTGTTTTTGTCTTGCGCGAGGCTCTCCCAATTTTTCTCGGCAAAGCCAACAGTTCGGCAGTCCAACCAGTGATTCCTCCAAAGCAGATGGACAAATTGTCGCCGGAAAAACTGCGCGAATATTTGGGGCTGACGAAACAGGAGTTTGCCGAAAAAGATCGCGAGACACTGCAGCTTTTAATGGAACTCAAAGTCGAAGCCGCCGCCGAAGCGCCCGACGACAAAGACGCCAAAGTTAACACCACCGATTGGAAATACATTTTGTCGCCGTATCAATGGAGCGGCTACGACAAACCCGAAAATATCTGGCAACCCATTTCTCAAATTCCGAAATACAACATCATCCCGCTTTTCGTTGGCAGCTTGAAAGTCACGGTCGTCGCGCTGCTTTTCGCCGTGCCGCTCGCGCTCGGCGCGGCGATTTATGTTTCGCAATTGGCGCGCCCACGAGTGAAAGAAATCATCAAACCCGTCATCGAATTGCTTTCCGGAATTCCGTCCGTCGTGCTGGGCTTTTTTGCCCTCATGGTTTTAGCCAGCGTTTTCCAATCGCTGACTGGATCGCAATCGCGGCTCAACGCATTTGTCGCCGGCATCGCGCTCGGTCTGGCTGTCATTCCCGTTGTGTTTTCAATTGCCGAAGATGCGTTGACGAGTGTGCCGCGCAGTTACGTGCAGGCCGCGCTCGCGCTCGGTTCCAGTCGCTGGCAGGCCGCCTGGAAAATTGTTTTGCCCGCCGCGACGCCCGGAGTTTTCGCCGCCATCGTCCTCGGATTTGGCCGCGCGATTGGCGAAACCATGATCGTCCTGATGGCCAGCGGTAACGCGAGTATCATGTCGTGGAACTTGTTTGATTCGACTCGCACCATCACCGCGACCATCGCTGCCGAACTCGCTGAAGCGGTTTTCGGCGGACATCATTATCGAATGCTGTTCATGATTGGCACGCTGCTGTTCGTCGTGACGTTCCTTTCCAATCTCGCGGGCGGTTTAGTGATGCAACATTTGAAAGCTCGTTTGGAGGGAAAGAAATGAACAATCGCTTTCAACGACATAAATTCGACTACGCGTCTTTCTTTTTCACAGGGCTGACGGGCGCGGCGACTTTTTTAATTTTAGGAATTCTCGCCGTCATTTTGGGCAACGTGATTTACAACGGCCGGGAAAGTTTCTCATGGCGATTCGTCACCGGTGGAACCGAGCGCGATATGTTCAGCGTGGAAAACGCGGGCATTCTTCCGATGATTGTCGGCACATCGATTCGCGTCATTCTGATGACCATTTTTGTCGTGCCGATTGGCGTCATCACCGCGATCTATTTAACCGAATACGCTCACGCCACTTCGATCTTCACGCGCATCATTCGCGGTGCGGTCAACAATCTCGCTGGCGTTCCTTCCATCGTCTTCGGACTTTTCGGACTTGGATTTTTCATCAGCTTCATCGGCCAAAACATGGATGCCGCGTTGAATAACTCCGAACCGATTTGGGGAAAGCCCGCGTTGATTTGGGCGTCGCTCACTTTGGCCGTAATGACGTTGCCCGTCGTGATCGTCGCGACCGAGGAATCGTTGAAAGCCATTCCATCCGGTTTGCGCGAAGCGAGCCTCGCCCTCGGCGCAACCAAACTGGAAACCATCTTGAAAATTGTTCTGCCGCAAGCGTTGCCGGGAATTTTGACCGGCACAATTTTGGCGGTGGGCCGCGCGGCGGGCGAAGTTGCGCCGATTCTTTTCACCGGCGCAGCCTATTACATGGCGAGCATGCCGAAATCCTTGACCGATCAATTCATGGATATGGGGTACCACGTTTTTATTCTTTCCACCCAATCGCCGAACATCGAAGCGACGCGCCCGATTCTTTACGCAACGGTTCTCGCGCTTTTGATTTTAACTTTTGCGCTGAACATTGTTGCCGTTCTTGTGCGCGCCCGGATGCGTGCGAACTTGCGGATATTACATTGATTGTAGGGGCGCGTGTGTGACCGCCGCTTAAATATTTTTTGAAAGGGCGGCAGTCACAGACGCGCCGCTACAAGATTTGATATGACTGAAGCTCCGTTACGAAAAATTGAAGTGAACGATTCTGGCGAACAGAATCAGCGCAATGATTTGACGCTGATCGAGACGAAAAATCTTTCCCTTTTTTACGGCAAATCACAGGCGCTGAAAAATATCACCTTCGACATTTCCGAACGCGTCGTGACGGCGTTTATCGGGCCATCGGGTTGCGGCAAATCCACTTTGCTCCGCTGCCTCAATCGTATGAACGATTTGATCGACAACGTGCGCCTCGAAGGCCAGATCAAAATTGGCGGTGAAGATATTTACAGCAAGGACGTGGATGTCATCGAGCTGCGCAAACGTGTCGGAATGGTTTTCCAACGTTCCAACCCGTTTCCGAAATCGATTTACGAAAATATTTCCTACGGCCTGAAACTGCACGGAACGAAAAGCAAATCTGAACTCGACGGCGTCGTGGAAAAAAGTCTTCGTCAAGCCGCGCTTTGGGATGAAGTCAAAGACCGCTTAAATTCCAGTGCGCTCGGCTTGTCGGGCGGACAACAGCAGCGTTTGTGCATCGCCCGCGCCATCGCGATTCGTCCCGAAATAATTTTGATGGACGAACCGGCGTCCGCCCTCGATCCAATTGCCACCGCGAAAATCGAAGAATTAATTCTCCAGCTCAAAAAGGAATTCACGATTGTAATTGTGACTCACAACATGCAACAAGCCGCGCGTATCTCTGATTTTACCGCATTTTTTTACATCGGCGAATTGATCGAGTATGACGTGACGGGGAAAATTTTCACGAATCCCGCGAAGAAACAGACGGAAGATTACGTGACCGGGAGATTTGGATGAGTCGGGTAGCACCTGTCTCCGACGGGTGCGAATCATATGGCAAGATTGTGATAAAATTTTTTAGAAGCTGAATTTGAGAAATTCGCACCCGCCGGAGGCAGGTGCTACCCCGATTAAATCTATGCAAACACACTTCGATCAAGGGCTCGCGGACTTGAAAAACAAATTGCTCACCATGGCGAGCCACGCCGAGGCGGCGGTGACAAACGCCGTCAAAGCGCTGATTGATCGCGACGATCCGTTGGCGGAAAAAGTCGATCAGAGCGATGAGATTCTCGACCATCTCGAAATCGAAATCGACGAAATGGCGATCAATCTTTTGTCCAAGGCACCGCTCGCCAGCGATCTCCGGTTGATCGCGGTCGCTATGAAAGTTTCGCAAAATCTCGAACGCATTGGCGATGAAGCCACCAAAATTTCCCGGCGCGCGCGCGACCTGAATCAGGAACCGCAACTCAAAGCCTGGGTGGACATTCCCACCATGGCGAAGATCGCGTTGGACATGTTGAAATCCGCGCTGGAAAGTTTTGTGCATCGTGATCCAGACCGGGCGCGCGCCATTATTCCGCGCGACAAGGAAGTGGATTTGCTGAACAAACAACTGCACCGCGAGTTGGCCAGTTTCATGGTGGAGAATCCAAGCACGATCACGCGCTGTTTGCATTTGATGGTGATTTCAAAAAGTCTGGAACGCATCGCCGACCACGCCACGAACGTGGCTGAGGAAGTGGTTTATTTGTGCGAGGCGCGCGACATTCGTCACGGGGGATAAATTGTGAACCTTTATATTTTACGTCACGCCAAAGCCGGAGAACGCAGCGCTCGTTATCCGGACGACAGCAAACGACCTCTCACGCTCGACGGCGAAAAGGAAATGGTTCGCGTCGCCAAAGGAATGCGCGAGATGGAATTGAGTTTCGGTTTGATTCTGAGCAGCCCATTCGTTCGCGCTAAACGCACCGCAGAAATCGTTGCTGAAGTTTTTAAATCCAACAAATTGCGGCTTTCGAAAAATCTGGCGAGCGGCGCGGAGTTGCGGAGCTTGATTGCAGAACTCAACGAGGATTATGGCGCATTGAAAAATATTTTGTTAGTCGGACATGAGCCTGGTTTGAGCAAAATGATTTCGCGATTGACCTCGGGCGACGAAAAGCTGGCGCTCAATTTCAAAAAATCGGGCCTGTGCAAATTGACCGCGGGTGATTTGCGCTTCGGTCGTTGTGCCACGTTGGAATGGTTGCTCACGCCGCGGCAACTTGTGGCGATCGGCAAGAAATAGTTGTCGTTCGAGGATGTTTTCCGACGTCTAAAATTTTCAGGAACGTAACATCGCTTCCCTTGAAACGAGTCTAGGTTTGCGAGGAAAGGAGGTTTTATGAAAACATTTTTGTTAAACCAAAGAACTTCCCAGTATTTGAAAAACCTGAGGGAGTGGACCGTTGACCGAGACGAAGCGTTTGATTTTCAGAACGCCACTGTGGCAGTGGATTTCTGCCGCGATTTTAATTGGCACGAGATTCACGTCTTGCTGATCAAAGATTTGCCTAAACTTAAAAAGTCACTGAGTTGAGTAAATGCGCTCGAGGATTTTCGTTTTTCAAAATCTCGGATTACAATCCTTTCTATGACCAAATACATCGGTGTTCTTACTTCGGGCGGCGATTGTCCCGGCCTCAACGCGGCCATTCGCGGAGTGGGAAAAGCGGCACAAGGTTATTTCGGAATGCAGGTCATCGGATTTCGCGACGGCTTTCGCGGGTTGATGGAAAATCGAACCATGCAGTTGGATCGCGCGGCGCTCTCAGGAATTCTCACCATCGGCGGAACGATTCTTGGAACCAGCCGCGACAAGCCGCATCGCATGCCGGTGGGCGACAAAATTCTCGATGTGACGGACGCAATCATCGCGAATTACGAACGGCATCATCTCGACGCATTGATTTGCATCGGCGGCGGTGGCACGCAGAAAAACGCGCTCTATTTAAAACAAAAAGGGCTGAACGTCATCACGCTTCCTAAAACGATTGATAACGATGTGGCGCGAACTGATGTCACTTTTGGTTTTGATACCGCGCTCGGAATTGCCACCGAAGCGATTGATCGTTTGCACAGCACGGCGCACAGTCATCACCGAATCATCGTCGTTGAAATCATGGGACATCGCTCGGGTTGGCTCGCTTTGGGCGCGGGCATTGCCGGCGGGGCAGATGTTATTTTAATTCCTGAAATTCCTT
>JBBQAX010000016.1:0-25752 GCA_038316905.1 Verrucomicrobiota bacterium
AATTGATGTGTTCTCTCCGTGGACGCCGATTCTGGATGTTTCCGCAATAGCAACCAATTCATCTGTCGTGGTCTCCAACACAGCAACGCCCACGGGCTTTTTCAAAATGGTGGTTTTGAATAACTTCACGGGATTTCCGAACGTAGGAATCATCTCTCCAACGAATAGCGAGGCGGTCAGCGGAATCATTTCGCTGCAAGTCGGAGCACAGGACGACAGCCAATTAAAGAAGGTCAATCTTTACATGGACGACGGGCTGATTGCGTTTCTTGAAGAAGGCGATCTTGGATTCAGGATCGACACGACTCATTTTACAAATGGCGCTCACACTTTTTATGCGACGGCAGTGGATGACGCGGAGAACGAAACTCAGTCCGCGACCATCACGCTGGATTTTCAAAACATGGTGCGCTGGCCGGATGCAGATTCGCTTTTCCAGGATTTTGTTTTGATTGATGTGGAGTCAGATATTTTCCCTGCGGATTGGACTGTTTTCGTGGAGGATTTGGCTGGCAATACGGTTCGCACCTTTTCTGGCTCGACCTCGGATGGACTGATCCAGACCAATTGGGATGGCTTGGATCAAAATAGCATCGCCGCCCCGAGCGACGCGGCTTACAGCATAACGGTCGTGGTCAATTCCGAAAGTTTGGCAATGCCATCTTCTTTCTCAAGCCAATCGTTTGAAACGGCTCGTCTCAACTCGTACGGCGTTACCGATTATGAAATTGAAGAAAATATTTTAGATCATTCCGTTTCTTATACGGAAAGCTTCGGCGACTATTTGGCGTTATCGAAAAAAGAAAAAGAAACCCTTCCGCCAATTCCGCCTTTGCCCAATAGCAAAGGTGCTTCTATAGTTGCAAAGAAGATTTCGGCTCGTGAAATGTTTATGGCTCAAAACCAAAATGCAGCGGCTGCAAGCTCCGGAACCAGTGGCTCGACGCGCTCGGTTCTCTGGCGGGAAACTCCCTGGCAAAGCGCAAATATCCTTTTGGCCCGCCAACATATCACTGGCAGGCTCGGCCTTGTTTGGAACGGCACTCTTGGAAGTCTGCTATCACACATCAGAACAACTGTCGCGAGTGTGGCGGACGATTTACCGGGGAATCGCGGCGTTTTCCAAAATACCATCTTTGTGACTCAAAATGCCACTGACTACAGCACGCTGACCAACAACTTAAAGACAAGCAATCCTGACGTCCGGGCCTTTTATTTTTGGAGTCACGGCAGCACCGATGGGAACACTTTGGGCGGAACCATTCGCGCTCACGACCTAGCCAATACTTTGAGCAATCAGTTTTCGTTTACGAGCGTTGGATCGGCGGGTTTTCCATTTGCGCTGCGTAAGCCCTTTAACTTTGTTTTCCTCGATGGCTGCATGACAGGAAACGGAAATTTTCCGGAAGCCTTTGGCATTCCCAAGACGCGCGGCCAAAAATTTTATCTTAAAAATCCAAACGTCCATGCGCGCGCGTTTATGGGATGGGGTGGCAAAGTTTCGAATAATATTCTGGACGACGACTTTATTCAGTGGACCCGAGCGTTTTGGTCTTCTTGGCTGGAATTTCCAGATGAAACGACCATTGATACCGCGATAACCGCTGCGAACAATGTTCGCACTCTCCCGGCTGATGTGCCGCTCCGTGTATATGGAACACGATTATTGAAATGGGCCGACTGATGAAATCCTTTATTCTAGGACTGATTGCGTTAGTTCTGTTTTCCGCTTGCCAATCGGAAGAAGAGAAAAAGCAAGCTGTCCTAGATCAAATGATGATTCCAATGGTTCGAGAATTCATTGTGCGAAATGAAATTCCATTCGATTCCAATTTCAAAACAAATCAGATCAGTAAATGGAAATTTGAATTCCATAAAAAACGAAAGGGCGGACAGGGCTATGTGCGTTTGCAAAATCGCCATGCTTTCAGATTCTTCCTCGAAAGAGATAAAGGCGAAATTTGGAACTATAAGGATGTCTCGGTCAGAACTTATTACGATCTGTTTTTCGCGCCTCAAGAGAAAATTGATGCGGTAAAAGCCTTAAATTTAAGAAACAAATTAAACGAAAAGACGGCTGTCGAATTGGCCACAAAATATTTCAAACTTCAGGGGCACAAGCCGGAAGATTTTCATCCACCAGAATGCCTTCAAAGAATTTGGGGCGGGACAAACCTATCTGAGAATCACAATCTTCCTTACTTTGGCGTCCAGTGGTATCGGAAAGACGTTAATCTCACCGATGTCGAGGAAGGTTATACTCGGCCATCGGTGTTAATCGAAGTTTCAGGAATCACCACAAATCTTATTTCCTATTCGAAATCGGGGAATATGCCAGTGGGGAGTGATTTTTGAAGTTTTGCCGTTTAGCTCGTATACGCCCCATTGACATCGTTACACTTGAACCGGCTTGATTTGCGCTTTCGTTGATTTGGCTTCGTGTGTTACCAAACACGCGACATGAATTTAAAAACCGTTGTTTTTGCAGCGTTAATTTTCTCAAACAGCCTTTCTCTTTTTGCGAATGAGTCGTCGGAAGAACTCGCTTGCCACAAATCGAGCGCCTTATTTGCCGCGCCAGATTCCTCGGAGTTCTTCAAGTATGCACCGAGTCGGGAGGTGGACGTTCTCCATTTGAAACTGGATGTCACACCCGATTTCAAAGAGCGCACCGTTTCCGGCACCGCGACGATTACTTTCAAACCCATTGGCAAATCGTTGGATGAACTTCAGTTGGACGCGGTTGATTTGACTGTCGCCTCCGTGACTTCGTCTGAGAAAATCGAGAGCCATCAAGTTACGGGCGAAAAAATTATCGTCACTTTCGCCAAACCAATTCCTGCTGATAAAGAAACCACGATCAACATCACTTACTCCGCTGAACCAAAGGAGGGGCTTTATTTCCGCACGCCAGAGTTGGGCTACAAAGCCGGCGAAACGCATGTCTGGACTCAAGGCGAAGCGATCGAAGCGCGGCATTGGTATCCGTGTTACGACTTTCCAAATGAAAAGTTCACTTCCGAAATCATCGCGCATGTTCCGGAGGAGATGACGGTGCTTTCCAACGGCAAACTCGTTTCAGAAAACAAGGAGGCGTCTGGCCTCAAAGCCGTGCGCTGGCTGCAGGAAAAACCGCACGTTAATTATTTGATTTCGCTCGTCGCGGGACACTTCAAAAAGATCGAAGACGACTACAAAAATATTCCGCTCGCGTTTTACACGCCGCCTTCTGAAATCAACGAAGCCATCAATTCCTTTCGCGACACGAAAAACATGATGGGATTTTTTGAGAAGGAAATCGGAGTGCCTTACCCGTGGAATAAATATTTCCAGGTCGTGGTCAGCGACTTCACTGCGGGCGGAATGGAGAACACGAGTTTGACGACACTGACCGATCGAACCTTGTTCACGACTGCCACCGAGACAATTCGCAGCAGCGAAAACCTGGTCGCGCACGAACTCGCGCACCAATGGTTCGGAGATTTGGTGACGTGCAAAGATTGGAGTCACCTCTGGCTCAACGAAGGTTTTGCCACCTATTACGCGCTGCTGTTTGATGAAGAAAAGAACGGACGCGATTCAATGCTCTACGGACTTTACGGGAGCGCCAAACGCATCACCGGCGTGACGAACGACACGCAGCCCATCGTCTTCCGAAAATTCGACAAGCCGAGCGAACAGTTCAACCATCTGGTTTATCAAAAAGGGAGTTGGATTTTGCACATGCTCCGCTCGCAACTCGGGGAGGATCTTTATCGCCGCTGCATCAAAACATATTTAGAACGTCACGAATATGGAACGGTTGTGACTGAGGATTTGAATTCTGTGATCGAAGAAATCTCTGGTCGTTCGTTTGATCAATTCTTCGATCAATGGATTTATCATGCGCACTTTCCTGAGATCGAAGCCGCGTATTCCTGGGACGCGAAAACGAAGCTGGCCAAAGTTTCCGTCAAACAGACACAGAAACTCAGTCACGATGTTTTACTGTTCAATTTCCCGCTGACAGTCCGTTTCAAAGGCAAATTTGGAAAAGCAGAGCAAACGATTTCCGTGAAAGAGAAGGACGAAGATTTCTTTTTTGCGCTCGAATCCGCACCTGAAATTGTTCGCCTTGATCCAAATTACGCTTTGCTGGCGACCATTGATTTCAAATTGCCGAACGCAATGCTCTACGCCCAATTGGCCGACAAAGAAGATATGACCGGGCGACTGGCGGCGATCGATCAACTCGCGAAAAAGAAAGATTCGGAAACGATCAAAAAACTGAAGAACGCTTTGGATAACGATTCGTTTTACGGCGTGCGTGTCGAAGCCGCCAAAGCATTGCAAACGATTCACGACGACAAAGCGCTGGAAGCGTTGCTGGCGACGAAGCAAAAAGAGGCGCGGGTTCGCAATCAAGTGGCGTCGAGCATCGGCGCATTTTTCTCCACCGATTCCTTTACGCGTGCGACGAACTCAATCGCGTCGGAGAAGAATCCCGAGATTCGCGCTCAATGGATTCGCGCTCTGGGAACGTTTCCGCGGCCTGAATCGCCCAACCTTTTGATCCGGCTATTGAACTCGGAGTCGTATCGCAATGTGCTGGCGGACGCCGCGATTTCCGCGATGCGCACGCAGGACGATCCGGCTTACATCAAACCCATCAGCGAAACGTTGCGGCAGCGCGAAACGAATTTTACTTCACGCGGTTTTGCGGCGGACTTGGATGCGCTGGCTTATCTTTCGCGCAACGAAGACGAGAAAAATTCTGTGCGCGAGTTCTTGCTCGGCTACGTGAATCACAAAAAGAAAACGATTCAGGTCGGGGCAATTGCTGCACTTGGGACGTTGGAAGATCCGAAAGCAACGGCCGTTTTGGAAACATTCGCAGCCATGTCGAAGGACACTCCAGAACGCAAAGCCGCCGAGAAAGCTCTGGCAACGATCCGCGCCGCAAACAAACCGACCGACAATCTAAAGTTTTTGCGCGATGAAATTCTCGATTTGAAAAAAGAGAGCCGCGAAACGAAAAAGGAAATCGAGGCGTTGAATAAAAAGTTGGAAAACAAGGATCAGAAATCTCCGGGCAAGGCCATTCGTTCGCCACGCGACAAATAATTCCCGGTGACTGCCATGCGAAAAAACGTGCTGCCGAGATTCTCTCGGCAGAGCGTCTCGAATACCGGGCATGTGAACTTCAACAAAGCGGTCAGCAAACGTCCGTAGCCGCGCTCGCCAGCGGGGGGCTTTCATCCAATGACAAAAATCACCCCACCCTCGGGCGTGGGCGGCTACGGGCCGCTCGTTTCTCGACATTCCAATTCCCATTTGCTAATCACGCCGCGTGACTGAGAGCGCACCGAGTTTATTATTGCTGATTCCGGCCTACAATGAAGAGCGCCGGATTGAGCCGGTGTTGCGCGAATACGCGGAATATTTTCGCAAAAGTTTCGCGGGCAAATTTCAGTTGGTCGTCGTACTCAATGGGTGTCGTGACAACACCATCGGCGTCGTCAAAAAAGTTTCGGCTGAGTTTCCCGAAGTGCAACCCATCGAATTCTCCGCGCCCATCGGCAAAGGCGGCGCGTTGATCGAAGGATTAAAACTCGCGCCGCTCGCCGACCTGATCGGTTACGTCGATGCCGACGGCGCGACTGGCCCGAAAGCATTTCACGATTTGGTCAAACACGCGGATGAAGCTGAATGTGTCATCGGCTCCCGCTGGATCCCCGGCGCAATTTTGCATCAGTCTCAATCGGGCAAACGCCAATTCGCCAGCCGCGTTTTTCACACGATTGTTCAAGGATTCTTCTGGATGAACATCCGCGACACGCAATGCGGAGCGAAAGTTTTGCGTCGCAGTGTGGTGGAAAAAATCCATGCGACGCTTCACATCGCCGACATGGCGTTCGATATCAATTTGCTCTACTCAATCAAGCGCGCCGGGTTGCGCGTGCTGGAAGTTCCGACGGAATGGACGGATAAAGTCGGGTCGAAAGTGACGTTGGGAAAAACTTCAATGACCATGCTCCTCTCGGTCATTCGTTTGCGATTGGTTTATTCGCCGTTCTACAAATGGCTGCGTCCATTGCGACCGATCGAAGGTTGGCTCTACAAGAAACTTAGTGCGCCGCGGCCTTTACCCAGCCGGGAGCGAACGCCGCGGGCAACTGAATTAAAGTGAGGTTTTCTCTTTCGGCGAGTTGAACGTTTCGGAACTCGATTCAGTAACGATCCCGTTTTTTCCGCCCCAGGTGAATAGTGCGATGACGGCAAGAAATACGACGTTAAAAATTCCCAGGATCTGGATGACACGCACAAAAGAACTTCCGGCTAAGGCCAACGTGGTCACATAACCCGCGATAACGATCAACAAATAAGGCACCACGCGAAATTGTTTGCGCGCCATCAAATTGTTCAGGAGCACATTTGCCAAGGCGAGCGGCAACATGCACCAGACAAACCAGGGGATGAGTTGGCCAGTCACTGACAACGCCTCAGAATTGGCCACCAGTTTTTTAAATAACGTTGGAGACAGATAGTCCTGAACAATTTCCGGCGATGCGGCGACGCGCCTGAGAATAACCGCAACAACCGTGCAAGCTGCCGCCGCCAATCCGCAAAGAACAGCCGTTGCTCCAACTGTGTATTCGAGCACGTTGGTTTTTTTTCCGTGCGAAATATTGTGTACGATCTTCGGAAACATCACGACGATGAGCGGTGCGGTGAACATGACCAGGCCACGCCCAATCATTCCTGATCCGACGTAATATCCAGTTTGATGTTCGCCGAAAAACGCGCGGACGAAGATCACATCAACGCTGAAAATAAATTGGCTCGCACCAAGCCCGAGCGTCAGCGGAATAATGCTGCCAAGCCAGGGTTTCCAATCGAATGCATGTTTTGGTTTGGGCCGTGACCAGATGGAGCGGCTTTGCAATGCGGCGATGACAAAAGAAATGACGATGCCGATGAAGGCTCCGGTCATTGCCCCGGTGGCTCGTCCTCCGAGCAAAACCACGATAATTCCCACTGCGATAAATCGACCGACTCCATTAATAATGACAACCCAACCCATCCACAGAAAATTCTGTTGGCCTTGCAACAACCCGAGCAAAATCGGCCCCCACAATTGTGCGAGTCCAAGAAACACTGCGATCCAAAGCGCGATCGGCTGATGAATCGTCAAGCCTGCCAAAATGTGTTTTTGGAAAACCAACACGATCACTGCGATTGCCAGCCACAGGTAAAATCCCCAGGCGAGTAGCGTTTGCACGGTGGTGGTGAGCCGGTCTTTCTGTTCTGGGGAAATGGCGGCGGCGGTTTGTTGCGCAAAGACGGTTTGCAACGCGATGCTTGGAATCGCCATCATGTTGAGCATCGCGAGGAGCACCCCGAACAATCCGTATTCCTTCTCACCCAGGATCGGTGCGTAGGCATGGACTCCGAGCATGAAAAGGCCGCTGAGAAAAGTCGTGATGACCATCCAGCCGCCCTGGCGAAAAAAGGTTTGTTTGTGGTTTTCGGCGCTCATGCTCAAGGCAACGTTTGGAAAAAGCGGACCAACATTCGAGTCGCCTGTTCGAGCTGCGAAATCGAAATCCATTCATCCGAGGTGTGCGCTTGCGCGATATTGCCGGGACCGAAAACGACACTGGGAATTCCCTTTTGCGACAAGATTGCGGCATCGCAGAAATAATCCACGCCAATGGCTTTTTTCTGACCGAGGGCGCGGAAAAAATCCTGAACGAGGGGCAATTTAATATCCGTTTCCATCGAGAGACAGGGGGCAGATTTGGAATCATCAATTGTTGCTGAAATCTTTTTAGCGCGAAGCGATTGCTGAATTTCACGGCGCACACTCGTTTCAGTTTCGCCCGGCAACGTTCGGCGATCTGCGCTGATAACGCACTGATCGGGGACGACGTTCGCCTGCGTTCCACCATTGATGGTTCCAACGCTGATAGTCGCGTGACCAAGAAGTGGATGACGACGCTTGCGCAATTGGGCGGCGTAACTTGTCTCCAGCAAATCCACCACGCGCGCCATTTCATGCACGGCATTTTTTCCAAATTGCGGCGTGGAACCGTGGGCCGCTTTGCCATGCGTTTGAAGGCGCAACCACAAACTACCTTTGTGCGCGGTAACGATTTTGAGTTCGGTCGGTTCGCCGACGATGGCCAAATCTGCTTTTAAACCGTTCGCAACCAAAGCGCGCGAGCCGCGTTGTCCGTCTTCTTCATCGATCAATCCGGCAAAAATAATTTCAGTATGCTTCGGACGTTGGGAATAATTGGTGATGGAAATCAAGGCGGACAACATCGAAGCGACGGAGCCTTTCGTATCGCACGCGCCCCGGCCATAAATACGGCCATTCCGTTTCACTGGAGAGAATTGCGTTTCGCTGGCAGCGGGAACGGTATCCAAGTGTGGAGCGAGAAGAATTCGTTTGGTGATTTTTCCGGACGGTTGAAGGCGCGTGATAAAATTAGAACGACCTGGGGAAATCTTTTGAAATTCAACGGGCAAACCAGCCTGGGCGGCGATCGCGGCGAGAAAGTCAGCAACGCGTTGTTCGCCTGCATGGAGATCGTTGGCCGGAGCGAAAGCCGGGTTCACGCTCGGCAAAGCGATCAACTCGCGCAGTAGTTTTTCGGGTGACGTCATCCAGTAAAAATTTCGCGACACTTTACGGAGCAGGCGGGAAGGCGTCGAGGTTTTCGTAGCCGCGCTCGCCAAAGCGTGGTGTTGGCAATCGTCACGCCACGCTGTGGCGAGCGCGGCTACGGGTTTTTCGCGCGAAACCATTCCACGAAGCGAGGAATGCCTTCTTCGATTTTCACCTGCGGATTGTAGCCGAGTTGCGCTTTTGCTTTGGAAATATCGGCGAAAGTAATTGGCACATCGCCGGGTTGAAGCGGTTTGCGGTCAATGATGGCTTTCTTGCCGAGCGCGTTTTCCAAAAGTTCGATCAAGCGTGTGAGAGTGACGGTTTGTGATTCGCCCAGGTTGAAAATTCCGTAGCCAAATTCTTTTTTCGTGCAGGCGAGAATGCCGTCAATCGTGTCCGAAACGTAGGTGTAATCGCGCGCAGTCGAGCCATCGCCAAAGACAGGAATCGGTTTTCCCGCGTTGATCAATTGCGCAAATTTATGGATGGCGAGGTCGGGACGTTGGCGCGGGCCGTAAACCGTGAAGAAGCGCAGCATCGCGACATCCATTCCGTAAACGTGATGGTAAACGTGACCGAGCGATTCGCACGCAAGCTTGCTCGCGGCGTAGGGCGAAATGGCGGAAAAGATCGGATCCCCCTCGGCGAACGGAACTTTCGCATTCACGCCATAAACCGAGGATGACGACGCGAGCGTGATTTTTTTAACGCCGTTGAGCCGTGCGGCTTCGAGGAGATTGGTGGTGCCTTCGACATTGACGCGTTGATAGAGCGCAGGTTCAAGAAGGCTCGGACGAACCCCAGCTCGGGCAGCGAGATGAACGATTTGATCAAACTTCGTTTCGCGAAAAAGTTCGTCGAGCGCTGCGCGATCGGTGACGTCGCCGTGAACGAACGTGAATGGTTTGGCGAGCGCCTGAATCTCGCGGATGTTTCGTTGCTTGATCGAAATATCGTAAAAGGAATTGAGGTCATCGAATGCCCAAACCGAATGACCTTCGTGAAGCAAACGTTCGCAAAGATTTGATCCGATAAAACCCGCTCCGCCTGTGACGAGGAAATTCACCGGGCAAATGATGCGGGGCGAGGGTGAAAGTTCAAGGCTGACTTTTGTTTCCTCTTAATCTTAATCGTAATCCTAATCTTACTCTCCATCCGTTTGGGCGGGAGATTAAGTTTAGGATTACGATTAAGATTAAGAAACAAAGCCTGACCCCAACTTTGAATTTGAACTTTGGGTTTCAATCCGCATCATTCGCGCCCATGAACGAACCGATTCTTTCTCTTGATTTACCCGACATCAAAAAAGTGCGCAGTGGAAAAGTCCGCGAGGTCTTTGATTTGGGTGAAGCATTTCTTTTGGTCGCAACGGACCGCATTTCTGCGTTCGACTGTGTCATGCCGAATGGAATTCCGCGCAAAGGTGAAGTGCTCACGCAGATTTCCCATTTCTGGTTCGAGAAATTTGCCGCGCTGGTCCCGAATCATTTGCTCGCGAACTCCACCGACCCATTGCCGACGAACTTGCAACCTTTCACGGATAAGCTGGCGCGGCGTTCCATGATTGTGAAAAAGGCGCAACCGCTCGCCATCGAATGCATCGTGCGCGGTTACCTTTCTGGCAGCGGCTGGAAAGAATATAAAAAATCACAAACCGTTTGCGGCATCCAGTTGCCCGCCGGCTTGACTGAATCCGCCGAATTGCCCGAACCGATTTTCACTCCATCCACGAAGGCGGAATCCGGCCACGATGAAAATATCTCTTTTGAAGAGGCCTGCAAAATTTCAGGAACCGAGATCGCGACTCAGGCCCGTGACTTGAGTCTGAAAATTTACAAAGCCGGTCGCGATTACGCGCGCGAACGCGGAATTATTATTGCCGACACGAAATTCGAATTCGGAATCTTTGAAGGAAAGCTCATTCTGATCGACGAAGTTTTGACGCCCGATTCTTCACGCTTTTGGCCAGCGAACCAATATCAACCCGGCAAAGGCCAGCCGAGCTTTGATAAACAAATTGTTCGCGATTACCTGGAAACGTTGGATTGGGACAAGCAGCCGCCCGCGCCCGCTTTGCCAAGTGATATCATCGAGAAAACGACCGAAAAATATCTGGAAGCATTCGAGAAATTGACTGGCAAACAGCTCTAAGCCGTTCGCGACAATTCAGCTTCAGTTCCGCTGCGCTGGTTTATCCGGCAGATCAGGCATGCAGTTTTGATCAAAACTGTTCCGCGTTCTTTCCGCTTTGGGAATTGTGTTTTACCTCTAAAACGCATACAACCTTCACAATCCAAAATTCTGAAAGCAAAAGAATGAGAATGATTTGCGCCCGTGTGTTGTCTGCCTGGAAACGGCTGATGTCAGCAGCCCTCTTGTCGTGCGTGCTTTCCGCCATTTCCCTCGAGGCTGCCCCAGCAGATTTGCCGGCGGGATTTCCTGAAGTGGCGCTCAAAAGCAAAGCGCGTGGGGAAGTCGCAATCTCGGCTCTGGGAAATAAAATGGCCGGGATCGCGGCGTTCCATCGTATGAGCGAGGGAGAGCTGAAACGGATTCTGCGGAAGGACAAATCGCTTTGGGTGGATGAAAAAGGGCGGTTGATCTACATCTGCGATTTTAAAGGCGCGAAAGAATCTGGGGAAGCGGTGTCGGCCAATGTTTCTCCGATTGACGATGGGGCAGTGGATCGCACGCAAACATTTCTCCTGCACAGCCGGAAAGGCGCCTCCAGGGTTGTTTATTTGGATTTCGATGGTCATGACGCCTCCACTACTTCGTGGGGAACGGATGCTATTGCCGTTCCCTTTGATCTGGACGGTAACGAATCAAATTTCAGTGTCACGGAGCGGGATCGGATTCAATACATCTGGCAACGCGTGGCGGAAGATTTTGCGATGTACGACATCGATATCACCACGGAAGATCCGGGGCTGGAAGGGCTGCGCAAAAGTGGAACTTCCGATACGGCTTATGGAATTCGCGTCGTGATCGGTGGAGCGAGTGGTGACTGGTATGGTTCTGCTGGCGGCGTGGCATTTCTTAATTCTTTCGACTCAAGTTCGGATCTGCCTTGCTGGGTTTTTCCAGGTTCCCTGGGAAACTCCGAAAAAAATATCGCCGAAGCTACCAGCCATGAAGTTGGGCATACCCTGGCGTTGAACCATGATGGAGACACGTTGGGGGCGGAATATTACCGAGGGCATGGGAATTGGGCTCCCATTATGGGTGTTGGCTATTCCGAACCGATCACACAGTGGAGCAAGGGCGAGTACACTGCTGCGGACAACCTGGAGGATGATTTGGCGAAAATGTTAACGGAAGGAATCGCGTATCGAGCGGATGACAACGGGAATTCAACAGCCAGCGCCACTTTGTTAACCGGTGTTAACTTTTCGACGAACGGAGTGATTGAGCGCACCACGGACGTCGATTTTTTTAAATTTCAGACCGGTGCTGGTCGAACAATCATCACCGTCACGCCTGCGCCGCGCGGCCCGAACCTTCACATTTCGCTTTCGCTTTATAACAGCGTCGGAAGCTTGTTGATGTCTTCCAACGTTGCGGACACTTCTGCGGGAGTTCTTCCAGTGACGATTTCGACCATTCTGCCTACGGGCACTTATTATTTTTCCGTGGATGGGATCGGCCAGGGCGTCCCCGCAAACACGGGCTACTCCGAATACGGCAGCATCGGCCAATACATTATTAGTGGAACGTTGATTTCAAATACGTATTGGATTCCCACGGCTGCCGGAGCGTTTTCATGGACGCAATCGGCCAATTGGCTATCCGGTAATGTGCCTGACTCTGCTGATGTAGTTGCCCGGCTCAATAATAATCTCGTCGGTGATCAGGTTGTTTCTCTCGACCGCGCAATCACAGTCGGTTCGCTGGATTATGGCGATGTGAATGGGACGCACACATTCACATTACAAAATGGAATCGGCGGTTCGCTCACGTTCCGCAAAACGTCGGGTGACGCTTCGATCTTCAAGCCAACGGGATCGAACGATGTCATCACCGCGAATATTTTTCTTCTGAGCAATCTGATCGTGAGCAACGGCAGCCCTGGCGATCTGACCATTTCTGCTCCAATGACCGGCACGGGCGGGGTCACAAAAAGTGGGCTGGGCAACGTGATTTTCGATGGGCCGCAAAATTACTCCGGTCCCACAACGATTGCAGAGGGGACGCTTCAGTTAACCGCCACGGCGTCGCTGGCCAACAGTCCACAAATTCATCTGGACGCTGGTGCGATCTTCGACGCTTCTTTGCTCCCCACAGGATGGACTTTGGAAAATGATCGGACGCTCAGCGGCAGCGGAGTTGTTCTTGGCAATGTCACCGTCGCTCCTCTCTCAATTATTGCTCAGGCGGTGGGTAAAATTTCTCCCGGTGGCGCCAGCGCTGGAACTCTTTCCATCAGCAACGATCTGTTTCTAAACAGTGGCTCTACATTGAACTTTGATTTAGCAGATTCCACGGAAGTTGGTGGCGGAACCAACGACTTGCTCGTGGTC
Organism: Verrucomicrobiota bacterium; assembly: GCA_038316905.1. Lineage (GTDB taxonomy): Bacteria > Verrucomicrobiota > Verrucomicrobiia > Limisphaerales > CANJXF01 > CANJXF01. Next base: position 13,177 of record JBBQAX010000016.1, read on the forward strand.
GGAGGTGACCTCCATCTCCCCTCCAGCAACCAGGCCTCGATCAGATTGAATTTCCTGAATCAATTTCCGGAAAGCCCCGGCACTTACACGCTAATCCGTTATGGCGGAACGTTGTTTGGTAGCGCCTCCGACTTAAATGTCCCGAACCTTTCCACCCGTTATGCTTTCACGATTGATACGTCTGTTCCGGGCGAGATCCGACTGATCGTTTCCGGTGGTCCGGAAAGTCTCGTCTGGCAAGGTGACGCCTTGCTCAATCAATGGAATTTGAGCGCCACCAATTGGCAGATCAGCGGCTCGTCTGCAACGTTCGCTCAATTGGACGACGTTCTTTTCGACGACAATGGATCGGAAGTGCCTGCGGTGAATCTGGGCACAGCTCTCCAGCCAAACTCTGTTTTGGTGGCGGGTGCGAAGAATTACACGTTTTCTGGCGCGGGAAAAATCAGCGGTCCCACTGGAATCATGAAACAAGGTTCGGGGATGCTCACGGTCAATACTGCCAACGATTTCACCGGTCCTATCTCAATTGCAGAAGGAATGTTGAAAACAGGAAACCCCAAGGCTCTTGGCAGCGCGGTTGGCCCAACCACAGTTGCATCGGGCGCACGTCTGGATCTCAATGGGCAAAACCTCGGTGACGAAGCGGTGACCGTCGCGGGCGGGGGGCTGTCTGGAACGGGTGCATTGATCAGTTCCAGCGGCGTTGCGCAAACCAACGCGTTGCGTTTTGTCACCCTCGCGGGAGATGCAACTGTTGGAGGCGTAGGTCGCTGGGACATTCGGGCGAATCCGACGGCAACGTTCACGGGGAACAATTTTGCGCTGACCAAAATGGGGTTGAATGAGTTCTGGCTCGTGGAGGTTGGCGCGACTGGCTTAGGAGACATCAACCTCAATCAAGGTTTCTTCGGGGTGCAAGGTTCCACCACTTTGGGAAATGTGGCGAACACGCTCACGGCCGCCGCCGGAACGCGAGTAGGAATTTGGAATAGCGACATCAACGTACTGACCAAGAACTGGGTGTTGAACGGCGCAACGGTCCAAAGTCTTTCGGGAAATAATACCATTGCGGGACCCATGACTATCAACGGCGCGAATACTTTCAGTTCCGTATCGCTCTTCAACGTTCAAAGTCAGATCAGCGGCGCAGGCAGCCTCACCAAAATTGGAGCCGGCGGACTAACCCTTTCCGGCGCAAATTCGTTTGCAGGAAATCTGTCTATCAACACAGGCACCTTGATTGCGGGGAGCGTCAGCGCCTTGGGAAATACGACCGGCAGCACCATCGTTGCGAACGAAGCACGGCTTGATGTGAACGGACTTAATCTCGGAGCGGAACCGGTGATTGTGCAAGGGAACGGCCTCGGCAATGCCGGTGCCATCGTGAACAGCGGCGCTCAACAACTTAATGCGCTGCGCTTCGTCACGATGTCGAACAACACCAGCTTTGGCGGAATTGGACGCTGGGACATTCGCGCCAATCCAACCGGGAATCTAGTGGGTAATAATTTCACTTTGACCAAAACCAGTAAGAATACTGTGTATCTCGTCGGGATCGGCAACACCGCGTTGGGCGGGATCACGATCAGTGAAGGCGTGCTCGGCTTCCAGGGCACTTCCACTTTGGGAAATCCGGCCAGCACACTTTCGATTGCGTCGGGGGCGACGCTGGAAATCTATGCCACCGGCACCAATATTCTGGCGAAAACCGTTTCGATGAGCACAGGCAAGATCAGCAACGAGAACGGTGTTAACACCATGATCGGCACAACCAGTTTGAGCGGTTCAAACGCCTTTGATATTACCGGCGGTTCTTCTTTAACCATGGGCGGGAACATCGGTGGCTCAGGCTCGTTTTGGAAGCATTCTGCCACTGGCACATTGCTCCTGACCGGCACTAACGCTTATTCGGGTATGACGGTCGTGAGCGGCGGGATTCTGCAGGTTGGAAACGGTGGTCTAAGCGGCACGCTCGGCACCGGGACGATCAGCAATAATACAACGATCACGTTTAATCGCAGCAACAACATCACGGTTGGAAATTTGATCAGGGGTACCGGAAGCATTAATCAAAACGGCTCCGGGATGCTCACGCTCTCGGGAATTAATAATTCCTACAGCGGCAGCACCGTCATCAATTCAGGGACGCTCGCCGTGGGGAGCGATTCCGCGCTTGGCAGCAGCCTCTTGAATTTCAACGGGAATAACGGCGTCTTCCGATCCGCGAACAATTTCACCCGCTCACTCGGGAACGAAATCGTGTTTGGCGGAACAACCGCAACCTTCGGCGGAGAAGGGAGTGGCGATTTAATTTTCAATGGAGCGGGCGTGAACAATGGCACGTTGACGAAAACGCTGATCGTTTCGAATGCGAATACCACAATCAACAATGCAATTACCAATCGTGGTGCCATCATCAAAGACGGACCTGGGACGCTCGTTCTCGGTGGGAATAATACGTTTACGAACACCACCACGGTCAATGCGGGCACCCTCCGAATTGATGCTGAAAATCGGTTGGGCTTGAACCCAGCGGTTTATAATCCGGGGCATCTGACGTTGAACGGAGGTGCATTGCAAACACTGGCCAACGTGACAATCGACGACGCAAATCGTGGGATTACGTTGGGTGTTGATGGCGGCAGCATCAATGTGGGTAATGGCGCAACGCTCACGATGCATAAACCTCTGACGGGTCCGGGCGACCTCACGAAGACCGGTGCCGGAACTTTGTTGACTACAGTGACGAATAGTTTCAGCGGCGCGACTTTGATTTCCTCTGGCACTTTGGCTTTGAGCGGTTCGGCCTCCATCGCGGCGACTCCCACCATCGATCTGGCTGCGGCTGCGATTCTCGATGTTTCCGGTGTGACGGAATTCAAAATTCAAAATTCGCAAACGCTCACTGGTTTGGGAACCGTCAACGGCTCAGCGCAAATCGACGGGACGATTTCACCAACGGGCAGCGCGGGACGGCTCGGGTTTAACGATGATCTTTCCCTGCGTGGATCGGCTTTGATGAACCTGACCAAGACAGGTTCGATTGTGACGAACGATACTTTGACGATTGCTGGCGCGCTCTCATTGGGTGGTTCGCTCGTAGTCACCGCGGCAGGCGATGCTTTGAGTGCAGGAGATATTTTTCAATTGTTCAGCGCAGGTTCGATCAACGACACGTTCGCGAGTGTGACCTTGCCGCCGCTTCCCGCGCCGTTGTTTTGGGAGACGAATAACCTGACGGTGACTGGAACAATTCATGTGGCGGAACCGCTGCCTCCCGAGATTCTTCCGGCGGTTCTGGAGGAAGGGAACATTCTCTTTTCGGTGCTGGGACAAACCGGACTCGACTACATCCTGCAATCTGCTTCGAGTCTCGCTGAGCCCATCGAGTGGACTGGTGTTTCCACCAATACTGGTACTGGCGAAATCTTATCGATCTCGATTCCCATTGATCCGGCCGGGGGCCAACTTTTCTTCCGCTTTGTGGTGGACTGACGAAGGGCTATCCGCTCCCAACTCCACGCATTATCAGGGTTAGGTTGGTTGCGAGAATCAAACGCTTAGAGTGAGCAAGTCAAAGCACGCGAGATATGGTTAGTGGCTCAATTGGGTTCGGAGTTCCGCCTTCAGGCGGTTCCGGGCCGCGGAAACGCGGAACTCCAAACCTGAAGCGATTTCAAATTGAGCCACTACCGAGATATGACTTGAACATGATTCGTTCAATTTCGGAGACGCTTGGCTGAGAAAGATTCAGCTAATCCTGCAATAAAACCTGCATCCCGGAGCTGATTGATTGCTTGAGGATTTGATTGTTCTCTAAGAGACAACATAAAGAATCGGTGACGTCACCTTACCCGAATGGATATTTTAATTTCAGAAGACCTTGATTCGCCCGCGTTGCAAAAGCTGGCGGCGAAATACCAGATCGTGCGTGAGCCGGAGCTTTGGAAGGAACCCGCCAGGCTCGCCGAAAGGATCGGTGAAGCGCGGACGATTTTGGTGCGCAACCAAACACAGCTCACGGCGGAGGTTTTATCTGGCGCGAAAAATCTTCTGGCGATTGGCCGCATCGGAGTTGTGGTCGATAACATCGATGTGAAGGCAGCGACGGAACGCGGGACCGTTGTGATCGCGCCCTTAAACGCGAACGCGACCAGTGTGGCGGAATTCACGTTGGGATTAATTCTATCGCTTGCCCGAAAAATTTCTTTCGGAGATCGCTCAACTCGCAACGGGAACTGGGATCGGAAAAACTGCACGGGCATCGAGCTCGACCGGAAAACGATTCTCATCTGCGGCTTCGGCAGAGTCGGACGGCTGGTCGCGGCAAGAGCAAAAGTTTTTGGAATGCGCATAGTCGTTTTTGATCCACTGATTGCCGAGGATTCCACTCATATTGGCGAAGTCGGTGCGACGCTCGTCACAAAACTTGAGGAAGGGTTGGCCGTTGCCGATTTCGTCACGGTGCATCTGCCGGTCACGAAAGACACCAAACACTTGTTTAATGGCAAAGCGTTCGAAGCGATGAAGGCGGGAAGTTTTTTTATTAATACGGCACGAGGCGCGGTGATGGATGAAATGGCGTTGCTGATCGCGCTGAAAAAAAAGCATCTCGGGGGCGCGGCGCTGGACGTGCGTGAAGTTGAGCCGCCGAAAACAAAGAGCGAGTTCGAAGAAATGGACAATGTGATTTTAACACCTCACATCGGCGCGTTCACGAGCGAGGCGCAAACGCGAACGATGGAATGCGTTTGTGAAGATCTGGACCGAATTTTACGTGGCGAACCAGCGGTGAATTTTGTGAACATTCCCAAGCCCGGAGAACACTGACGCGGTGTGGTCTTGGATCAATGTGAGGGTGGCTCGCGATAAGTGAGGCGGTCGATCCAAGCCAGGGCGATCGCGGAAGCGACAAACGTAACGTGAATCACGACCTGCCAAAAAATTGGGTTTTGTTGCCAGAGCACCGCTTCCTGGGTCATCCCGTCCGCGCTGATGAATGTTTTCAAAAGATGGACTGAAGAAATACCGATGAGCGCCGTGGCCAGTTTCACTTTTAGAATTCCTGCATTCACGTGCGACAACCACTCAGGTTGATCGGGATGGCCTTTCAAGTTGAGCCGCGAAACAAATGTTTCGTATCCGCCGACGATGACCATGATGAGCAGGTTGGCGACCATGACCACGTCGATCAATCCCAACACGCTCAACATCACAAGAACATCCATCGCGAGTTTTCCGGCAACGGCGACATTGCCCGTGAGGGATTCGGGCGGAGTGTGGCCAAGCAAAGCGAATTGAATTAAGTGCCAGAGTTCTACCAGAAACCGGTAAACGTAAACCCCTTGTGCGACGATCAGTCCGACATAGAGCGGCGCTTGCAGCCAGCGGCTTAAAAAGATGAATCCAGCGAGAGTTACTTTTGATTTCGGGAGGCTTTTTCGTTCATCTCTTTTTTACCCCAATAGTCTTTGTGAATGTTGCAGCGCCTGTCGAGTTTTCAATTCTTCCATTAAGCCAAAGCAGCTGGCCAGACACTCTGCGGAAGGTCAGGACAAATGTGGCATGTTTCCGGCTTTTTAACGTTCAAGGGGTTAGTGCTTTTAGGTTTTGTTGAAGAATCCAAAGGCTTCCCCCGAACTCATGATTGAAATCTGGTGCTTGAATCAAAGATTGGGACACAACCGGCCATTGACCGGAGGGACTTTCGCGTGCCTTCACCGCTGGTTCGCCATCACTTCCTCCCGAAAGGATGGTTTTACCGCTTGAAGTTCCTTAGAAAAATATCCCTCCAGCGCAAGCAGATGTTCATCGTCATGCTGACCACTGGAGTTGCGCTATTGCTGGCCTGCGTTGTTTTTGTCAGCTACGACGTGGTGACATTTCGCAAAACCCTCGCGAATACGCTGGGAACGCTGGCGGGAATCATCGGAAAGAACTCCACCGCGTCCCTGGAGTTCAACGATCCGGCAAGTGCCGAGGATATCCTGTCGGCCTTGAGCGCCGCACCCAATATTCAAGGAGCGTGTATTTACAGGACTGATGGGTCAATTTTTGCAACCTACGACCGACCGGATTCTGAGACCGAAACGTTTCCCGCAATGTCCGACGCGGATGGTTCTTACTTAAAAGGGCGAACCTTTCACGCATTCAAGAAGATCACCTTGGGCAACGAAGTGATCGGCACGGTTTACGTGGAATCCAGCTTGAAGGTTTTGATCGATCGTTTGTGGGGATTCATCTGGATGGTCGTGGTTGTGTTTATCATTTCCTGGCTTCTGGCCGTGTTTCTCTCCAGTAAACTTCAGAAACTCGTTTCCGGTCCCATCCTCCAGCTCGTGCAGATGGCACGAGAGGTCGCCCGCCATAAAAATTATTCCCTGCGCGCCGTCAAGGTCGGGGAGGATGAACTTGGTGTGTTGGTGGATAACTTCAATGGGATGCTCTCGCAGATTCAATTGCGGGATGTGGAATTGCAAAAAGCCCAGGATGTTCTGGAAGAGCGGGTCAAGGAGAGAACCGCCGATCTGCAAGCGAGTGAGGAACGTTTTCTTTCCGCGTTCGAACATGCCGCCACCGGCATGGCGCTGGTGTCAATCAAAGGCACCTGGCTCAAGGTAAATCATGCGGTCTGTGAGACGCTCGGTTACACGGCGGAAGAACTGGCTCTTAAGACATTTCAGGACCTCACGCATCCCGATGACCTGGCTAGCGACCTCAACAATATGGAACGGTTGCTCGCTGGCGAAACTCGTTTCTACCACATGGAGAAACGTTATTTCCATAAACAGGGCCGAATAGTGTGGGTCTTGTTGGGCGTTTCGTTGGTACGCGATACTCAAGGCGAACCAGTCCACTTCATTTCACAGATTCAAGATATTACGGAACGAAAACGAGCCGACGCGCAGCTCCGCCAAACCGAAGAAATGTATCGTCGTGCGATCAGCGGGGTCGGCGCAGTCCCTTATTCCTACAGCTATGAAACGAAAAGTTACTCGTTCATGGGCGACGGGATTGAAACACTCGTTGGCTATGGTCCGCATGAAATCTGCGGCGCGATTTGGAAGGAAATCGTTCAGGAATCAGTGATGGTGGGCGAGGCTGCCGGTTTGGACAAAACGGAAGCGGCTCGACGGGCGTGGGACGGACGCGTGCGGCATTGGCGTTGCGATATGCGCGTACGGACGCGAGACGGCAGGCTGCGATGGATTTCTGACGCTTCGGTGCAAACCCTGAATGAAGCAGGCCTTCCGATTGGTTCGATGGGTATTCTGCAGGACATCACTGACCGAAAAGAGGCGGAGCAAATTCTGCGCGAACGTGATGAAAAATTTCATCAATTGGCTGACAACATTACCGATGTGTTTTGGATGCGTTCCCCGGACATGAAGGAAGTGCATTATGTCAGCCCCGCGTTCGAACGAATCTGGGGACTTCCCGTAAAGAGTTTGTATTCTAATCCGCAACAGTGGACGGATTCCGTATTCCCGGAAGACCGCGTCCGTGTGAAAACAGCTTTTGAAAAACTAACCCAGGAGGCGCCCAGCCTGGACATAGAATATCGTATTTCACGCCCGGATGGAGAAACCCGGTGGGTCCAGGTCAGGGGGTTTCAGGTTCGGGATGCGGCTGGCGAACTCGTGCGCCTCACCGGAATCGTCACCGATATTACCGCGCGAAAGCAGGCGGAAATATCGGCCCAGGCCTTTTCGAACCTGGGGATGAGTTTGAGCTGTGCAACGTCGTTCACGGAAGCCGCGAAGGTCATCGGCACCGCTGCGGACAGTCTCTTTGGCTGGGATGCGTTTTGGGTCAAATTATATAACGCAAAGGACGACATGATGTATTCGGAGTTCAACGCGGACACCGTGGACGGCAAACGCATCGAATACGAGGTAGAAGCCGCCTCGAAGCCAACCGTGCTTTATCGCCGTATTCTCGAACTGGGAGGGCAATTGATTTTACGTGAAAGCGACAACGATACGGTTCCCGGTGCGGTCTCTTTTGGAAATAAATCGCGACTCTCCGCATCCTTGATGTTTGTTCCAATTCGCTCCCGAAGCCAGGTTGTCGGAATGCTCTCGGTGCAGACCTACACGGCAAACGCGTACGACGAACACGATTTGAATCTGCTTCAGGCTTTGGCTGATCAATGTGGCGGTGTTTACGAACGCCTTTGGGCTGACGAAGCGCAACTCAAGGCCGAATCCCAGTTTCGTCTCGTTTGGAATGCTTCCGCCGATGGCATGAGGTTGACCAATCGCGAAGGAATTGTGCTCAGCGTCAATGATGCGTTCTGTCAGATGGTCGGCAAGGAACGAGGGCAAATGGAAGGCAAGCCCCTCTCCATCATTCATCATGAAGAAAATGTCGAGCGAGTTTTGGTTCGTCACCGCGAAAACTTGAGCCCCGATACGTTGCAGTCGCATTTGGAAAAAGAGGTCAAACTTTGGGACGGCCGTAAACTTTGGTTTGAATTGTCTAATTCGATTCTTCGTTTGCCCGGACAGCCGCAGTTGCTTCTGAGCATTTTCCGCGACATCACTCAACGCAAGCAGGCCGAAGCGACGTTGGGCATCATGCATACCCAGTTGCTGGACACTTCAAGGCAAGCTGGGATGGCGGAAGTCGCTACCAGCGTCCTGCACAATGTCGGCAACGTTTTAAATAGCGTGAACGTTTCCAGCTCGTTGATCCGCGAGAAAATCAAGAAATCAAGAGTTCAGAATTTGAAAAGGGTTGTGTCAATTTTTGACGAGCACGCGACCGATTTGCCCGCCTTCTTCGACTGCGATCCCAGAGGTAAGCAATTGCCGAATTATCTATCACAGCTCTCGACGCATCTCAGTCGCGAGCAAGAGGAAGTTTTACAGGAAGTGACGTCTCTGGTGAACAATATCGAGCACATCAAAGAGATCGTCACGATGCAGCAGAGCTACGCCAAGGTTTCTGGAGTTTCTGAGATGTTGCAGATCACCGATTTGATTGAAGACGCCTTACGCATGAATGCCGGCGCGCTGGAGCGGCATCAGATCCGCGTGGTGCGCGAATTTGCCAACGTTCCGCCGATGCTGGTGGAAAAACACAAGATATTGCAGATCCTCGTAAATCTCATGCGCAATGCCAAACATGCTTTGGACGACGGCGAATCCGATAACAAAGAATTGCGTTTGCGCCTGGAAGAATCGGAACAGAAATCGATTCGTATTTCGGTCATTGATAACGGAGTCGGCATTCCAGCCGAAAATTTAACCCGCATCTTTGCCCACGGATTTACCACGCGCAGCAATGGCCACGGTTTCGGCCTGCACAGTGGCGCGCTGGCCGCCATGGAAATGGGCGGATCTTTAGCCTGCCATAGTGATGGCCTTGGACACGGCGCTGTTTTCACTCTCGAAATACCACTGACAACCTGACCTCAGTTCAACCACAACACGAAAAACGATGAACACCAACAACGACCAACCCCATCGCCGCATCCTCGTGATCGATGACAATCGCGCCATCCACGAAGATTTTAAAAAAATCTTTGGTGTCCCAGACGACAGCGAAGCCGCGCTGAACGAGGCGGAGTCTGCAATGTTTGATGAGCCATCTGCCCAGAACAACCGGCTGGAATTTGCGATTGATTCCGCGTTCCAGGGCCAGGAAGGACTGGCGCGTGTGCAGCAGGCCAAAAAAGAAAATCGTCCTTACTCGCTGGTGTTCGTGGATGGGCGGATGCCGCCAGGTTGGGACGGAATCGAAACGACCGTCAGAATTTGGGAAGTAGATCCGGAGGTGCAAATCATTATCTGCACCGCCTATTCCGATTATTCCTGGGATGAAATGGTGGCGAAGCTTCCGAAGTCTGATCAGTTGCTGATTTTAAAAAAGCCATTCGACATCATCGAAGTCCTCCAAATGGCCAGTGCGCTCACCGAGAAGTGGCGGTTGCATCAGGCGGTCAAATTCAAGCTGGAACATTTGCAACTCAACGTGGATGCACGCACCCGTGTGCTCGAGATAGAGATCTCAAAACTCAAGGCCGAGAACGCTCTGCTTCGGGGCTCTGATAAAGATCAGACGAAAGTGGCGCATTGAGTGCAAAAAGCGGACTGATTTTTTCCAAATCGGATCATTCATCTCAACTATCAAAATTTATGTTTGTGACGGATAGAAGCATCAAAAATGGGTCTGGATCGCATATGCGTGTTCCTGCGCCATGCGATGCTCGCAATGTTTCCACAGTCAACCCCCGCATTTTGGTGGTGGATGACACCCGCGCCATTCACGAAGACTTTTGTAAAATCCTGGTCAATCGAGAAACTGCTTCCGAAATGGACGCAGCCGAAGCGGCCATGTTTGGGGAAGAATCTCCTCTTTCGACCAGGAAAAAATTTACGCTCGATTCCGCGTATCAAGGTAAAGAAGCACTCGCCCGTGTGGTCGAAGCGGTGGAACGGGGTCAGCGTTATTCAGTAGCCTTTGTGGATGTGCGCATGCCGCCCGGTTGGGATGGAGTTGAGACTACCCAAAAATTGTGGGAGGTGGATCCTGATCTCCAAGTCGTTATCTGCACGGCGTATTCTGATTATTCATGGGATGAAATGGTGGCCCGGATCGGGAACTCTGATCGGCTCGTCATCCTGAAAAAACCGTTCGACACGGTGGAGGTTTTGCAACTTGCCAACGCGTTGACGGAAAAATGGAGCCTGTTACAGCAGACGCGGCGAACCGTCGCTGAGTTGGAGGGGTTGGTGGGGGAACGCACCGCGCACCTTGAAGCTGCCAATGAGAATCTGGAGACAGAAATCTCCCGGCGAATTCGCCACGAACATTGCCTCACGTTGCAGCGCGACGTTACCCAGGTTTTAGCGGACTCCATGGCTACATCAGAGGAGGTCGTTACGAAAATCCTGGAGATTATCTGCATGGGAATGGATTGGGAGGTCGGCGGGCTTTGGGCCGTGGATAGAAACGCTAACATACTTCGTGCATCGGCCGTCTGGCATCAACCCGGCCCCGAATTTCTGGAATTCAAAACTCTCTGCCAAAACATATCGTTCACTCGACATTCGGGAATGCCGGGCCGAGTTTGGGCTAGCGGCCAGCCTTTATGTGTTCCTGACATTTCTGAAGATAAGAATTTTCCACGTGCTGCTGCGGCGAATACAGCTCGACTCCTGAGCGGATTTGCTTTTCCCATCAAGCTGCAAGGCGAGCTTTTGGGCGTTATCGAGTTTTTCAGCACAAAAGCTGGGAGTCCTGATCCCGAAATATTCGACCTTTTCAGCACCCTGGGAAGTTTGATTGGCCAATCGCTGGAACGGAAAAAATTGGAAGAGCAATTACGTCATTCACAAAAAATGGACGCCATTGGGTATCTGGCGGGCGGAGTTGCTCACGACTTTAATAATATCTTAACGGTCATTCTCGGTTACTCGCAAATCGTTGGGATGAAAGAAAACCTCGACGCAGGGACGTTGGAAGGACTTCGCCAGATTACCCAGGCCGCGCAACGGGCGACCAGTCTCACTGGCCAGTTGCTGGCTTTTAGCCGCAAACAGGTTATCCGCGTCACCGAGTTAAATCTAAATAAAGTCATCTCGAATATGGCCAAGATGCTTCACCGCATCATCGGTGAAGACATCAGTTTGCAGTTTGATTACTGTCCCGAGAGTGCCGTCATCCAGGCAGATGAAGATAGCATGGGACAGATTTTGATGAACCTCACGGTCAACGCGCGTGATGCCATGCCCAAAGGCGGCACGTTGGGAATCAAAACGCAGATCGTGAAGATTGGAGAAGCCGATTCGCGACGCCATGCGGATGCTCGCGTCGGTGAGTTTGTTTGTCTCACCGTGGACGACTCCGGTTGCGGAATTCCACCCGAGATTCTTGCGCACATATTTGAGCCGTTTTTCACAACCAAAAAAGTGGGTGAAGGAACGGGCTTGGGACTTGCCACCGTTCACGGCATCGTGGCGCAACATCAAGGTTGGGTGGAGGTGATGAGTCGGCTGGACGAAGGCACTCACTTTAAAATATTTTTGCCACGGTGGACCGGTGCCACGAAACAAAGTGACGCTCGCAAGCCGGATCGGAAAATTATTGGAGGGACGGAAACGATTCTATTGGCCGAGGACGAGGCGGCGGTGCGGAACCTGGCAGCGAAAATTCTGGTGCAACACGGCTATCGCGTGCTGGAGGCCGGGTCTGGCGTGGAGGCGCTTGCTGTGTGGAAAAAGCACGAGGCGGAAATCAATATGTTGGTCACTGACATCGTTATGCCCGAGGGCGTTTCGGGCCGGGATCTTGCGCATCGTTTACGCATTGAGCGTCCGCGTCTCCCGGTGGTTTTCACCAGTGGTTACGATCCCGACAAGGCTGGTCTCGAAGCGGAATTGGGGGATGAGGTTATTTTTCTTCCGAAACCTTACTCACCGCAAAAACTTCTTGCGATGGTCCGTCAAAGCCTGGATTTCGCTACCGCTACGTTGGGGTGAGGGTTCCCCGGGTGTGATTTGAAGTGGCGGTCAGCGAACCGTGTAGCCGCGCTCGCCAGAGCTTGGTGTCGATTAAATGCCCACG
>JBBQAX010000017.1:0-24944 GCA_038316905.1 Verrucomicrobiota bacterium
CGCTGCGCCACGTTCGTGAAAAACTGGAGCGGCGTCCAGTCCACGAAGTTGGTGCTGACCCGATTTACCGCCGGGTTGTTCGTGTAGTTGATATTTATTTTCCCCAACACTTCCGGCTCTGAGCCAGTCCCGATTTGTTCCAACAAACGCTGAAACGTATAGCGATCATACGAGTTGGTTCGCGCAACGGAGTTGGTCAATCGTTGCACAAATGCGGGCGACGTTTTGGTCGGATCGAAAAGTTCCTGCGGATCGAGATAGTTCGTCCTGCTGTTGCTGCCCGCCCACGGCTGGCCGGTCAGATCGTTTGGATCTGAATCGGGATCGGTGACATTAGCGAAAGGTGAAACAAGAACGGGTCTCGTCGAATAGCCGTCGATCAAATCCCTTCGGAACGCTGTTGCGCCAACGGCTGGAAAGGAACCCGATACGCTGGCGATGTTGTCATAATTGCCTCGGTATCGAAAGCTCAGAAAAGACAAAGCATCCTGGAAAGCATCTCCCCTGTTCGCAAACGCTCCCGACGAAACATCTGGGAGATATTCATATTGAATGGTGGCATCCCTCACATACGCGTTCGTATTTAGATCAGCGAGAAATCCACCCAGATTCAACTCCCACGAACCGAAACCCTGGTTGCGTAAAAAACCATCCCCCGCATTCATGATCCTGGGGAGATTAATGTCGCCCTTGGCGTAATTGTGGATGTGATTCAAATCCAGCGTTTTTCCGATCGGCAAGGCAACATAGAGATAACGGCCAATAAAACGGTTGGTTGGCGAATGCGGAGATTCCGGGTTTTGCAGAACACCGATCCACTCCGGCTCACCTAAAAAATCGGCGAAAAGTCCATTCGTGTTCCCCAACTCATCGATCACAATAGGCTGCATTCCATTCGTTTCAAAGCGGGAGTTGCGATTGTTATCGAGATAAAAGCGGAAATCCAAATCAGCGTTGGTATTGGTCCTGACAAACACGGGAGGACGAGGATCGTAAAAAAGATTCGCAATATTCTGCGCATGATCATCGCGATTTAACGGGGTTCCGGTAGTGGTATAATAATCGTAGTTAACATTGGTGAGATTGGTCCGAACCGCGTTTGCCGGATCAAAGCCCTGGGGATTGATGAAGTTACGGGTCATCATCAGGTCGTAGCTGAACAACGAATCTTGCGACATGACTCGCGCCGTAATTTCCGCTTGCAACCGCGCCAACGCTGTATCGGCCATGAAACGCGCATCCGTTTGATTTAACGACGTCGTCACCGATGCCCGGTCACGTCGGCTGATGGCAAGAAACGCCACCGTCAAAAAAGTGATGACGGAAAGCATGATAAGCGTGATGACGAGCGCCACGCCGCGTTGTGACTGATATTTCATCTCGGTGCGTTACGAATTGCGATTTGTTGTCTGAAAATATGAACCTTGCCCGCTTGCTTCTCCAAATAGTCCTTCTGAGATCCCAGAGACATGCTTCGCGCCTGCTCCATTATCGCTGGTTCCAGAATTCCTAATTCCACTTCTACAATTGCGGGCAGGGAATCATTGTTGAAAAGAGTGATCCGCTCTCCGGTAGGCGAGGGATTCACATAAATTGCGGGAATCTGACTATTCGTTATCAACTTCCCGGCCGTGTTATAAAATTGCAGGCGGAAATGGACAATTCCATCGGCGACTCGTGTCATATAGCCGCTGTTGATCAAGATGCTGGGGCGAGTGTTGACGAACTTGTTGAGCAAATTCTCAGTTCCAAATTCGGCAAAATTCGTGGAGATGCGATACAAGCTTCCGATAATCAAACTGTTGGTGTCCGGATCCCGCGAATCCAGCACTCGATACGCAATGGCCGACCAATCACTGGAATGGTTCAGGAAATACGTTGAAAACAAGACGTTGGTGCGAACGCCGTTGGTGCCGGCAGGCGCATCCTGTCGAAACTCCTGAATAAAGTTTTGCTTAAATATGGTTCCTGGCAAGGGACCGGCGTAAAGGTTGTTTGTGATTTTGGAAGCAGCGATCTGTTCCACGTCTCGAACGATAATATCCATCACCGCACGTCCGCCTTCAAAAATGTCCACCTGTTTCAATCCGCTGCGAAACGCGCGTTGCGTCTGGTTGAACATGGCCGTCAATCCCAGCATCATCACCAGCAACAGGCTGGTCGCTACCATCATTTCCAGAAGCGACAAACCACTTTTGCGACGGCCCGCTTTATTAGTTGAAGAAGTTGTTCTCATGGGCATTGGGGCAACGGAACAACCGCATAAGTTTGAGGTTCAATAAACCGCAGTTCTCCGACGCTCGTCTTTGCGCCGGTTGCGATTACGCGAAATCTTTGGAAGTTCGATCCCACCCGTCCATTTGCGAGCAACGGCCAGCGGAACGTGAGGCGTAATTCGGTGGTATTCGTTTCGCGACTCTTGACTCGGCTCCATTCGATGGCCCGAACTTTCCATTCCGGGTCGGTTTGACAATTACTTTGCAGCGCCGCGAAGTTGGTCGAATTAGTTGAAACGTAAACGCCTGTAAATGGAACCGCCTCTGACTGGAGCAAATAACTGAAAGCGAAGTTGGTGCTCGCTTTCCCCTGCTCTACTGCGGAACCGGTGAGCGCCCGGGTCTGCGCTTCCACGCGAACGACGTACTGAGGAGTTCCGTTATAGGCGTAAAACGACCATTTTGGAATGGTTAACAAACCGACAATGTTGCTTCCTGTTTCCAATCTCGAATTCCGGAGATCGTTAAATTGAGCGTAATTTGTCGAAAGCGTGGTGGTGTCATTCGTGTCCAATGGCCGGAGCACAACTCCGATTCGTTCAACAAAGTTCGTCAGATGATCCAATCCTTTTGAACCGTTGCGAATCGCTTCAATCCAATACGGTCCATCCTGATTCACGATCGTGTCTTCTCGATTGTCTTTCTGCACGTTGATGCCGGTCGGCAACACGCCAATAATTGCGACCAACGCGAACGCAATCACGGCAAGCGCAATCGCGATTTCAATCATGGTAAAAGCCGCTGCGCTTCTAATGTGGTTGGAAAGTTTCAGTGTCATTGAATCTGTAATCTTTCCACCCGCGCCCGGCCCGTCAGCCAATCGATGCGGATCCAATTTTTATCGGTCACGGAATTCTGCGCCGGTGTTTCAATTACATCCGCCGGTCCTAAAATTGGAGTGCCGTCAGCGTCGCGTGCATAAAAAATACTTCCGCGCGCCAAGGGAATGGTAGCGCCTTCCAACTGGCCGGATGGATTTTGCTCAGAAACAAGCTGTCCGCGAGAATTGAATTGAATACAGGGGAGAGAGATCGAGACAGTGACGTTCGTCGCCGACGGGAATGGAACGGTTTGATACGAGAATGGACGATTTGTTTCGGGAGTCGCAAAGCGGTTCGCGACGCGATCGAATTTCCTCGTCGGAATAAATATGTTATCGGGCAAGGTTTTCCAAGGCGTCAAATAACGAGCGGTCGGATGACCAGGCTGATCGCCCACATTTCGCGGAGTAAACAAGGCGTAGCTAGTAAATTGTCCACTCCAGAGCGCCCTAGCTCGCGCCTTTTCATCCACGCTGAGGGGGTTGTAGAAACCCGGCTCCACCACATCCGACGAGACAAAAACCACATAGACCGGCGATCGTGAGCTAATGGCTTTCAACCGGGCAAACGCCAAATCATCCATCAACTGACGGGTGGCGGCGGTCATGGAATTTGCATCACCCCACCCCTTCAAATGAGGCAAGCCAATCCCAGCCAAAATTCCGATGATGGCGATGACGATCAGCATTTCAATCAACGAAAACGCCAGCGTCTTGCGCCGGAAAATTCCCGGGGTCGCTTTCATTTTCGTTGTGGTGTCGCTGAAGTTCATTTCCAACTCAATACGTTGTCTTTGTTGTCGCCAGCATTGGCTTTTTCAGCGTTATTCACTTTGCCATCCGGGCCAAAGGACCAAATCATCACCGGAGAATTCGCTTCAAACTGATTTCCGGCATTTGGTGGCATGCGATAAAGTCCATTCAAACCTTTGTCAGCCGATTCCTGAGACACTCCCGCATTGCGATAAAATCCATCGCGTGTTTTTTCATCGTAATTGAAATCAATCGTGACGATGTAAGGATTTCCAAATGGATCACGGTAAACCAAATCGTCACCCACTCCGCCGGGACCTTTTCCTGTAACACGTTTGACATCGAGAAATTTGTTTTTCCTGGGATTACGCGCAAAATTCTTGTTGCAGGTGTCTCTTCCATCCGCCGGAAACGTTTCCAAATTCAGGAGAATTGCCATTAACTCGGCGTTGTTCGTTTGATAAGAGTTAAGATTTCCGCTAGTTCCGATGGATGTGTCGATGTAGCCCGTATTCATCGTTCCGAAAGTGAAATCAGGTGATTCACCGCCCGGCCCGGGCAACGAATCGGTGGCTTCTTTGTTCGCGGGATAACGCTGGTATTCCTGGTGATACTGCGCGATGGCCGCCGCCAAACTCGAAATCTCAGTGCGCGATTGTCCCACCTTGGCTTTGACTTTTGCTTTGCTCAGCGCGGGCAAAAGAAGACCGGCCAAAATCGCAATAATCGCGATGACCACCAGCAATTCAATTAACGTGAACCCACGCCGCAGGGCTAAACTGGTTTTACGTTGCGTTGGGCTTGGGAACACAAATGTATCCGGGGAAAAAGCTTTGTTGCGGAAGGTATTACCGATGCCGCCCAGCGCCATGCCAATTTGCGGTTTCCAGGAACGATCCCTCCAGCGCACTGGCAATGTCTGCTCTTTGAGTTTTGATTTTGTAATCATAATTATTCCTTCCAGTTCCCGATGATGTTTGTTTTTCCACCGATCAAAAGTTCGGCCCACAAATCAAACGACTCAGGATTATGCGTCGGGTTCGATGCATTATAGCGCCACGTGTTTATTTTTCTACCGTCGCTCAAAAGGATGTCATTCGGCCCCTCCACCGGAACCACCAGCAATTGCACATCAGGATTATTGCTAAAAATAACGGACTGCGAAGTCTTCATCGTCGTGAAGAAGTTTTTGATTTCACCTTTCTCCGTTGAAGAGTTAGCAAAACCCTCCACTCCGAAAATGTTTAGCACCTCAGCAGCGCTGACCTTTTCTGAACCGTTAATTGGCTCGAAAGTATTGTCATTCGCATTAAAAAAAGTGCCGGTCAGCTCATAGAAAAGCTGGTTTGTGGCAACATTATTGGCGTCGCCATTACTTGGTGGATAGAAACCTTTCTTTTCTTTATACGATTCAATCACCGTATCCAGTTGCTCCAGCTCTGTTCGCACCCGGTTGATTTTTTTAATTTTGTTCGCCCGACCGGCCAAGCCGGTGACCAGGGCCGCTACAATTCCGATGATCGCGATCACCACGAGCAACTCGATCAGGGTAAAGGCGCGAACCGCCCGTCTCGTTTTCGACACATCGATGTTTTTCATTTCCATAAAATCAACCTTGGATGCGGACATTGTTTCCAGTGAGCCGCTGGTCGCGCAGCTCCTGCTCCATGCGTTCGCTGAGCCATTGTTTGATCATACTTTGATAATTTAAATAGCGAGACCGCGCGAGACGTTTGATACGCGCCAGCATTCGAGGATCAATACGCAACGTGATCGTGACAGAATCTGAATCTTCGCTGCTGGCCGCAACCGCCGATTCCATCAGGCGAACATCAATCCGGTTTTCCGCCCAATACGCAGCCTCTGCCTCTTCGCGATCGAACATCGGCACTTCGTCCCAGTTGGAAATTGAATTCATATTATTGCGCCAAAGTCTGGTTCAGCTTCCGTTGATAAAAAAATTGTTCTTCCGGCTGAAAAACGCGGGCGAAAATAACGCGAGCCTGTTTTCCATTAGTTCTGTAAACCGTGAAGATACCCGCCCCGCTCGCGGACATCCCTAAATTGAAAAATCTGGTTTGAACCGCGAATCGTTCCGAGTCAGGCATAAGTCGAACTGCAAACGGATCTTCGAACGACTCCTCAATCTCAGGCAACTTGAGGGATTGATCTAAATTAAACGGCGGATTGTTCCAGTCAAAATCCATACTTTGTATATGTTTAAGCCATGCAATGTGATTACATTGTATTTACAGGAAGGTGAGTCAGTTTGTCAAATGATAATAAAAAAAAGCCGCTCAATTCTGAGCGGCTTCTAGATTTTGCCTAAAACTGTTATTCCTCTCCAGGCTTCTGGCCTTCGGGATCACCGACGGAATCCATCAGCGCAATCAGCGGGAGAAACAAAGCGATAACGATGCTGCCGACGATCACGGCCAGAACCACGATCATAATAGGCTCAAGCAACGAAGTCATGGCAGCAACGGCGTTGTCCACCTCTTCATCATAGTTGTCGGCGATCTTCATCAACATTTCCGGCAATGCACCGGTTTGCTCACCGACGTCAACCATGCTGATCACCATTGGTGGAAAAACATTGGAGGCTTCCAAAGGCGCGGTGATGGTTTCACCTTCCTTGACGCTTTCATGCACTGCGGCCACCGCGTTTCCTACGATCACGTTTCCAGAAGTTTCTTTGACAATGGTCAACGCCTGAAGAATAGGAACACCACTGCTCACCAACGTTCCCAAGGTGCGAGTGAATCGCGAGATGGCAACTTTGCTGATCACGGGCCCGAGAACTGGCATGTTCAATTTGAAGCGATCAAAAAGCTTGCGGCCAACTTTTGTGCGAACAAAAACGTTCAAGAGAATTACGAATGCGACAGCGCAGCCAACCGTAAGAAGAAAATGGTGGGCTATGGCATCACTGATGCCCAAGACAAAAGCTGTAAATTTTGGAAGCGATTGGCCATTGCCCAACGTTCCGGCAAAAATTTCTTTAAACTTGGGAACAACAACCACCATCAGAACGGCCATGATCGTGACAGCCACGACCATAACCGCGATGGGATAAAACATGGCGGCGACGACTTTTCCTTTGATCTTCTGCGCTTTTTCCATGAACTCAGAAAGGCGCTTCAAAACCACTTCTAACACACCGCCCATTTCACCGGCCTTAACCATGTTGACGAAGAGTCGATTGAAAACTTTGGGATGTTGCGCGAGACCTTCGGAAAAGGTACTCCCACCCTCAATCGATGCCGAGAGATCGCCGAGAATATTTTTCAGCGTCACGTTTTTTTCCTGCTTTTGGAGAACACGCAAACCGCGGAGCAAGGGCAACCCAGCTTCAACGAGAGTTGCTAATTGCCGGGTGAAAACCGTGAGGACTTTAGACTTAACTTTGCCACTCAGGCCAGGAATCTTGATCTGAAGATTCATGCCGCCGCCTTTTTTCCCTTTTGCCCCTTTGGCAGCAGAACCAGCGACTTTTTTATCGAGCTTGCCTTTATCTACTTCGACAACTTTCGTCGGGAAGTACCCCATTTCTTTTATGCGCCCAATGGCCTCGTTTTGGTTGGCGACTTCGAGGGTTCCCTTCGTTTCCTTCCCCCGCGAATCCATTGCGACGTAGTTAAATTTGGGCATAAGGATTAAGTGTATTTTACTACTTCTTCGATCGTTGTATCACTGTCGAAGATACTCCGCAAGCCGTCTTCCCGCAATGTCACCATTCCAAGCTCCACCGCTTTTTGCCGGACGACCACGGTTGGGGCGCGCTCGTTGATCAACCGGCGAATTGGCTCGTTAACCACGAGCAACTCATAGATTCCTTTACGCCCCTTGTACCCGGTGTCGTTGCAAGCTGCGCAACCGCGTCCGTAATAAAAAACTTTGTCGCCAATGTCGTGTGGCGAGAGATTCAACATGGAAAGCTGGTTCTCCGTCGGCTCAAAAGGGGTGCGGCACTTTTTGCAGGTTGTGCGCACCAGACGTTGGCCGAGCACCGCCATCAACGTCGAAGAGATTAGAAATGGTTCCACACCCATATCGATCAAACGCGTGACCGCACCTGGAGCATCATTCGTGTGTAACGTACTCAAAACCAAGTGACCTGTAAGTGAAGCCTGAATCGCGATTTGCGATGTCTCCAAATCACGCATTTCCCCGAGCATGATGACATCTGGATCCTGACGCAAAAATGATCGCAACGCTTTACCGAACGTCATTCCGACCGCTTCATTAACCGCAACCTGCATGATGCCTTCGATGTCGAACTCGACCGGGTCTTCTGCAGTCAACAACTTGGAATCAATCGTATTGATCTTCCGCAAACAGGAATAAAGGGTTGTCGTTTTGCCCGAACCCGTGGGGCCGGTCACAACGAAAATTCCATTGGGTTGCTGGATTGCTTCGTAAATATATTCCTGAACACCCTTGGGCAAACCAAGCGCCGCGATATCCAGATTCACAGCCGAGCGGTCCAAAACGCGTAACACTACGGATTCACCGAATTGTGTGGGCAAAGTTGAAACGCGCAAATCGATCTGCTTGCCGTTAATCGGAATAGTGATGCGTCCGTCTTGAGGCAATCGGCGTTCCGAAATGTTCAAGTTCGCCATGACTTTGAGGCGAGAAATGACCGGCAGTGCGAGATGTTTTGGCGGCGGCACCATTTCATAAAGAGCGCCGTCAACGCGATAACGAATTTTGAATTCGTCTTCGAACGGTTCGAAGTGAATGTCACTCGCGCGATCCTGTACCGCCTGGAAAATAATGAGATTTACCAGCTTAACGATGTGATTTTCGTTGGCTAGATCAGTGAGTCCCTCACCACTTGCGCTAGCTTCGTCAATCTCCTTGGCGATCTCTCCATCAGCGCCAAGCTCCTTCAGAATATCATTAACACTTTCATTGCTGTCGCCGTAAAATTTACTGATCGCTCTCTCGATTTCCCCGGGATCGGCGACGACCAATTGAATATCCTTCCGCGTGATGAAGCCGAGTTCATCCACAATTGCAGGGTTCAATGGATCGCTCAGGGCAACACGCACCGTAGAATCAAAAACAGCAAGTGGGAGACATTGGTACATCCGTGCCGTGTTCGCTGGCAAAGCAGAGAGCACTTCCGGTGTCAGGTCTCTTTCCTGAATTTGCACAACCTCGGTTCCCAGATGGTCGGCAATGATTTGCATTTGCGTCTCATGATCAATGAGGCCGAAATCATGCAGAATTTGCGCGAGCGGTTTTCCACTCCGCGAGTGCTCCTGCAAAAGCTCTTCGAGCTGCAAATCATCCAGCAGATTTCGCCCTTTGATCAGCTCGAGCAACGGATTGGATACAACATCGGACATAATTATGTTTGTGGCTGCGGATTTTTCGCGGCCTGTGCCATTTGGGCGGCTTCAAATTCCTGCAATTTTGCTAAAACAGTTTGTGGATCCTGCGCTTTGTTCACGACTTCCTCGCGAGAGATCCAGCCTTGCATATATTTTTCCATCAAAAAACCGTCGAGAGTCACCATGCCGTATTTAGCGCCGGTTTGAATGTCAGAATTGATGCGAAACGTTTTGTTGTCGCGGATCAACGCTGCAATCGCGGGCGTATTAATCATGATTTCATAAGCGGCGACACGACCAGGCTTGTCGGAACGTGGCAACAGCAATTGCGAAATCACCGCCTGCAACACCGTGGAAAGCTGGATGCGAATTGTTTCCTGCTGGTTGGCTGGAAAGGCGTTGACGATACGATCAATCGTCTTGGCCGCGCCCGTGGTATGCAAAGTGCCGAAAACCAGATGGCCGGTTTCCGCCGCAGTGATTGCCGCTTCCATGGTTTCAAGGTCGCGCAATTCGCCGACCAGAATCACGTCCGGGTCTTGACGCAATGCGCGGCGTAATGCCTCAGCGAAACTCGGCACGTCGATGTTGACCTCACGCTGGGTGACGATGGCTTTCTTGTGCTTATGGTAATACTCAATGGGGTCTTCTATGGTGATGATGTGGGCGTCGTCACGTTCTTCATTGATGATGTTAATCATGGACGCGAGCGTGGTGGTTTTTCCAGAGCCGGTCGGACCGGTGACCAGAACCAGACCACGAGGTTTATGAATCAGGGTGCGAATAATCGTTTCCGGCAAACCAATCTGTTCCAACGTCAACAATCGATTGGGAATCTGACGCAGCACCATCCCGAAGTTCCCCTTTTCTTTGAATACACTGACACGGAAACGAGCTGCCTCGCCGAATGCAAAACCAAAATCCGCGCCGCCATTTTCGCGAACATGTTGAATGTGATCTTCCGAAGTAATACTGCGCATCAACTCTTCGGTGTCTTCCGGCTTCAAACTGGGGCCTTCCACCCGATGCAAAATCCCGTGCAACCGAATCACGGGCGGCACAGTCACCCGCAGATGCAAATCTGCCGCGCCCTCAGACACTACCAACTGCAACAAATCAGACATTGAATACGACATAATTTCAGTTCGCTTTGATTTTAGAAATTCTCATCTCCTTCTTCCGCTCGACTTACTCAGTGTCACCAACCGTGGCGCGAATGACTTCTTCTGGCGTCGTCAACCCAGCCAAAACTTTTCGCGCACCGTCTTCACGCAGGGTGCGCATTCCCATTTCGCGCGCACGAATTCTCAGCACGGAGCTAGGCACACGATCATAAATCAATTTGCGCGCCTCATCATCGATCACGAAAACTTCAAACACGCCAAATCGGCCGCGGTATCCGTTTTTATTGCAATCACTGCAGCCTTTGCCTCTCTTAAATGTGGCGCCCTGCACGTTGGCCGGATCAATGCTGAGCGAACGCAATTCAGATTCGGTCGGCTCATAAGGTTCGGCACATCGTTTGCAAATTTTGCGAACCAGACGTTGCGCCATCAAACAGCGCGTTGACGACGCCACCAAAAAGGGTTTCACGCCGATATCGATGAGACGAGTCACGGCTCCGGGCGCGTCATTCGTATGCAAGGTGGAGAAAACTAAATGGCCGGTGAGTGACGCATTGATTGCGATCGTCGCCGTTTCCATATCACGAATTTCCCCCAGCATGATCACGTTGGGCTCCTGGCGAAGCATGGAGCGCAACGCTCTTGCGAAAGTAAGCCCAACCGTTTCGCTCACTTGAACCTGATTGATACCAGCGAGCAAATATTCGACAGGATCTTCGACGGTAATAATTTTCCGATCCGGACGATTAATGAAATTCAAACAGGAATAAAGCGTGGTGGTTTTTCCGGAACCGGTCGGGCCGGTCACAAGCAGAATTCCGTCGGGCAACCCAATCATGCGCTCGAATGTTTGTTGGTCGTCCGTGAAAAATCCAAGCTCCGGCAAACCTAAGCGCAAACCTTCTTTATCCAAAATACGCATCACGATACTTTCGCCGTGATTGGTCGGGAGGCAGGAAACGCGCAAGTCGATTAACTTGCCGCCGACTTGAGTTTGGATACGTCCGTCCTGCGGAATACGCCGTTCAGCAATCGACATGTTCGATTGAATTTTCAATCGACTGATTATCGAAGCCTGCAACCGTTTCGGCGGACTTTTCATTTCGTGCAATACGCCGTCGATGCGATATCGGACACGAAACGTTTTCGCCAAAGGTTCCAAATGAATATCCGAGGCGCGGGCTTTGAAAGCTTCGACGATCAACGTGTTGACCAACTTGATAATCGGCGCGTCAGCATCGACGGTCGCGCCGTCATCCGCTTGCGCCTTCGTAATTACCGCAGCGTCAACTTCACTTTCAGTGATGTCCTGAATCGCTTTGCTAACAGAATCATCAGACGCGCCGTAATATTTATTAAGCGCGGCATCGATGTCTTCATCTGTCGCAACCCGCAGCTCAATGTCGGCGTTGAGAGCAAGCTGCAAACTGTCCACGGTATCGAGATCGGAAGGATCACTAAGAGCAATGGCAAGTGTGTTCCCAATTTTAGAAACCGGCACTGCACGATAACGTTTGGCAATGTGACGTGGCACTGCGGAAATGACATCGTCAGACAAACGGAGATCGTTGAAATTAACTAATTCGTAGCCGAAATAACCGGCTTTCGCCTGAGCGACATCGGTGGGACCGATGATTTTTTGGGCAAGAAGGGAATCAACTAAACCTTCGCCTGTGGACTCAGATTGCTCGCGGACGGGAGCCAACGATTCGTTGCTCACCAAACCCATATCAACCAGCAATTCTATTAAGTAATCGTCTTTTGCAGCCACAAGTTATCTTTTCGCTTAAAACATTTCCGTGATTGTTGCGTAAATAGTATCGGGCGAAACCTCATTGTCAAACGCTGGACAAGATTTTTGCCCCCACATTTTCGCGATACAGAATTTAAGTGTAAACGAGGCAAATCTGGACGAAAAAAAAGGAACTGGAGTCTGTTTTCGGCTACGAGAAATTGTTTCAATTGTATTAAATTTTGACGAACCAAGACGCTCAGAACCAGCGAGCCAAAACCTGGCAGCCTCAAAAATATTCACGGCTCAATCTGCTGAATCCGTTTGATGTGCCGGCCACCTTCGAATGGAGTTTCCAGCCAGCACGTTACGATCTCCAAAGCAGTTTCCAAGGACATCATGCGTTGGCCGAGCGAAAGCATGTTGGCGTCGTTATGTTGGCGATTGAGTTTTGCCGATTCAGCATTCCAGCAGAGGCCGCAGCGAATTCCTTTCACTTTGTTCGCAACGATCGCTTCGCCATTGCCTGAACCGCCGAGAACAATTCCGCGCTCGAATTCGCCGCGTGCGACGGCTTCGGCAACCGGGCGAATGAAGACCGGATAATCGACCGACTCGTTGCTGTGCGTGCCGAAATCTTTCACTTCGTGGCCCAGCTCGACGAGACGTTGTTTGATCTTTTCTTTGTAGCTGAAACCAGCGTGGTCGGAACCAATTCCAATTTTCATCGGGTTTTGCGTTTAAATTTATCTTTGATGTTGTGAGCTGATTTCTGAATTTTTTTCAGCCAATGCCCGGCCCACGCAAATTCCGTTGCCAGAATGGCCAGACCAGCAGGGATGACGATGAAGGCGGGTCCCGGCAAAACAATCAATACGATGCCGAATACCAGGACTGTTCCTCCGATGACGCCAATCCAAAGTCGTTTCCAGCGTGAGGAATTCTTATTTTGCATCTGCGATTATTGACTTAGCGCCAATTGAAAACGAGCGGGCGAACCCGGTGCTTCTTCAAGCTCAACCCGGATTCCCTCTTTACGTTTCTTCAAATCGACCAGAAAAGCCAGTTGATGGGTGCCGCGAGCGAGATCGAGAACAAGATTCTCCGTCAATTCAACGTCCGCAGAATCGACTCGTAGCGACAATCCTTCGAGAGAGTTCAGCTTGATCAAAACTTTTCCAGCGGTGGTCGATTCAATTTGAAACTGAGCGATGGCCCTATCTTTGTTTGCGAACGATTCCAGTGGCAATAGTCCCGAGACAAAACTATACGCCGTGGTCCACGCGGTCGGAGCAGCCGATGCAATGGGAAAGCCAATTTGCCAGGCGCGCACGATTGCTTTCGGATTGTTCGCATACGGGCCGGGCTTACCGAGTTCGGACATGAAGCGCACGAGATCAATCATTTCTGAATGGCTCATGCCGTTGTGCAAACCTGCGGGCATGAGCGAAACGGATTTGCCTTTGCGTTCCTTGATGGTGTTGGTCGGGAGGATAATTTCGGCGCGCGTGGCGTCCTTCAACACCAGTTCGCTTTGCGTTTCACGCACGGTTACGCCAAGGAAATACTCGTCATCCTTGGTTGTGACTTCCACCGTTTCAAACCCGTCCTTGATCACTTTGTTGGGGAACAAAATGGATTCGATCAAGTAATCGACGGTTGATCCGCTGCCGATGGCGCTGAGATCGGGGCCGAGTTTTCCTCCCGCTCCAGCAATGGCGTGGCAACCTAAACAGTTCAGTTCTTCACGACGGAAAACCTTTTCACCATTCATCGGATTCCCACTTTTTTGGACTTCGTTCACCCAAGGCAACAACTCTGCGCGGCTCATATCCTTTATTTCCGCCTGCACTTCGGTTGGCTTTTCAGAAACGGTTGCGGTGGCTTTTAGAGTTGGTGGCAGAACCAATTTTTCTGCAACCACCGGTTTTGCTCCCGATCGAAGTTCTTCCAGGTTCCATGCTTTCGCCAATTTCGCCGCGGCGCTTTTCAACTCTGGATTCGCCGAGTTCAGCCAACCTTTGATGCGTCCCGTATCCACTTTTGGAATTCGGTCGCGCGCGGCCTTCGCCAATTCTTCCACGGCTTTAATCTGCAACGCAGGTTCGAACTCTTTGTAATAGAGCGCCGCGAGATCTTCCTTTGAACCAAGTGCCGCAATCATCTCGATATATTTTTCCGTATTCCGTCCGGATTTCAATAACTCGACCAGCGGCTTGACCGCATTCTTCTGATCCACTGCTTCGAGCGCGAACTGAAGTTGTTTCGCATTTCCGCCAAACACGACCGAGCCGTTTTGCAGCGCGGGAAGCCATTGCGATTTCAAAGCGATCGCCGTGTTCTTCAAAGCTTGCTCCAGATATTTATCCATCGGCTTGTCGAGAACGCGCGCGGCAATATCCATTGAGCGAGAGTCGGCAATGTGGCTGAGCGCGATGACGGCCTGAAGGCGAACGCGTGGATGATCGTCGGCGATTTGTGCGGAAAGTAATTCAAGCGAGTCGGGAATTTTATTGTGCCAATATCGGAGAACTGCCGTCGCCGCAGCGCGCGCATCGGATGTTCTGGCGCGCAGCAATAGTTTTAATAAATCAGGTTCAACAACGTTTATCGTCTGATAGACCCACAACGCTTCGAGTCGCGCATGATCGTTGGCTTCGTTGCTATCGAGCTTTTTGACCCATGCCGCCAACGCGGGCAAAACATCCTTAGGTTTGCGTTCGGACAAGATGCGTCGGCCCTGTGCGCGATTAAAATCCTCCGGCGCTTTGAGTTGTTCCAAAACTTCTTTGATCGAAGCTTTCGCAAAATTAAAACGAGGAACGAGCGGGCGATTCTTGGCCGTCACGCGCCAGATGCGGCCGTGCGTGAAATCGCGACCCGGATCGCGAAAATGATATTGCATGTGGCCGATGAGAGGATTGTACCAATCCGCAATGTAGAGCGCGCCGTCCGGTCCCATCCGCATATCGACAGGCCGAAACGCTCCATCTGTGGATACGATCAGCGGCGCGAGTTGCTTCAATGCGTAACTCGAGCCGTCGTCAGAAAAACTCCAGCGCGCGACGCGATTCTCTTTGAACGGCGCGGACACCAAATGGCCCTGCCAGTCGTCGGGGAAATGTCGCCCGCTAATAATCTCGCCGCCTGCAAGTTTCCCCTGCCCGCCCGGAACTGGAATCGCCGAAGACGTTTTGTTCGCCGTCGGCAGAATGAAGTTACTCCCCTGTTGACCTGAGGAATCAATGTGGAAATCAAATCCCCATCGGTTCCAATAATGTCCCCAGGGATTCGGCGGAACGCTGTTGGCGAGATACACTTCAAACTTTTTGGACGCGGGTTGATATTCGAAAATGCCAGCGAGCCAATGTCCGGAGTGATGAACAATGCCGTGCGCCGTTTCCATCGTGCTGTGTAGAAAAACGCCTTGGTTGAAGTAGATATTTCCACCGGGCCCGTAGCGCAAAACGTGTCCCTTGTGATGCGAATCTTCGGTGCCAAAACCGGAGAGAATAATTTCCTTTTCGTCAGACCGTCCGTCGTTGTCGTTGTCACGGAAGTGCAAAAACGTGGTGTCGTCGAAGGTGTAAACGCCGCCATTGCCGGGCAATACTCCGGTTGGGATATACAATCCATCGGCAAAAACCGTGGTCTTGTCAGCGCGGCCATCACCATCCGCGTCTTCGAGCACAATGATTTTATCGGTGGCTTTTTCGCCCGGTTTGATTTGCGGATACAACGTCGTGGTCGCGACGAAAAGACGTCCGCGCTCATCAAAGGCGATTTGAATTGGCTTATTGATCAGCGGATCTGCGGCGAACAAACTCACTTCAAAACCCTCCGCAACCTCAAACGATTTGCGTTCGAGTTCCGGATCAGGAGCATTCGCGTCGCGCTCAATTGCGCGGCTCGCTAATGGCTCGGGTTTTGGAAGCCTGATATTTTTTCCACCCGCAACTTTCTCCCGCAGCTTCGCGATCTCGGCGTCTCCATAAACCGTCAGTCCTGCAAACTCATCGAGTTCTTTGTCCAGGGGCTGCTGCGTTTCACCAATTTTGTCCTGGAAACGACTGCCGTTCCGATAAACGTATTCGGAATTCATCGGGCGATAATGATACCACCATTGCTTATTTTTGTTTCGAATCGCGGCGCGCAAGGATTCCTCGGATTCCCTTTTCAACTTTGTCCGAGAAAGTCCCAAATGTTTTTCAATCGCCTTCGCGGCTTCCTGGTAGCCGTTTGAATTCAGATGAACGCCATTGCTGGTCAGTGGATGTTTTCCATTCACGCGCAACGACTCGAATAAATTCACGAAAGTGCAATTCCGTTCCTGCGCAATTTTTTCAATCGCCTTCACATAGAGCTGAAGATTTTTGTTGTGCGCATCCGCTTCGCTCGATGGCTCGTTCAAATTTTCGTGGCGCGTCGGAGAGAGGAGGACGACGCGAGGAATACCAGTGTTCTCACGAGACGCAGTCACAAGTTTGTCGAGCAGCGCGTTGTAGTTTTTTGAAAACTCAGTCAGGCCAGCTTCACCGCGAAACGATTCCATCATTCCGTAGCTGACGAAAAGAACGGTGGGCTTGAATTTTTCGACATAGCTAAAAAGAGTTGGAACATACTTGGGGCGTGGCTCGAAGGTGGGCGCGATAAACGTTTCAACGGTGTCGCCGCCCCAACCGAAGTTGCGAAACGTCACGTCACGGATCAAGAAATTCCGCGTGAGCATTGTTTCAATTCGGCTCTCCTCGTTCTCGCGCTCCATAAAAACGCCGCCTACGAAAGCGACACGGTCGCCATCGCGCAGCTCAAATTTCGGATTCTCGGCAGCGGACAGAAAACCACAGAGCCACACAGGCACAGAGAAAAGCCACCTCGAAATTCTGCGTCTCCGTGTCTCTGTGGTGAACGTTTGATTTTTCATTTCTGTTTTTCGTAAGTGACGTTGATGTCGAGTTTGCCGGGCCATTTCTTTGGTGGATTTTTCACGAGCGCCCAATGAACCGCGTTGATGGTGAGACGCTGAAACGCTTCGACCTGAAAATCTTCTGGATGGCCGAGTGACGTATAAAATGCGCGTCCACCATTCTCCGTTTGATATGTCCACGCGACCGGATTTTCCGTAGCCGGTTTGTCAGGATCAACCGCCTTTCCCAAGAGCAATTGCGTAGCGTTGCTCGGCGGATATTTCGGCAGCACGTGATACAGCCAGGAACGCACGTGAAAGTTTTGGTCTACGCCGCGCAAAATAGGATGCTTCGCCGCAGCAGCAATTACAGAAACATCTGTGCTCGATTTGTGGCCGTAATGGGTGTGCCCAGAGGCGCCCCAACCCGGTGGCGTTCCAAACGCAAATTCGCCGAAAGCATTCCAGCGCTCCAGCTCATCGCCTTTTGGATAATGAAATGAATGCGAGGTGGTGCGAAAACCGACGATTGGTTTTCCTGTGTCCAAATATTTCTGAATATGCGCGAGTTGATCGTTCGGCAATAAACGCCAGCGCAAATAGAAAACAGCAAGGTCTGCTTTTTCGAGGATCTCGAGTCCGGGAATATTCTTTTCATAGTTCTCGTCACGCTCGCCTTTCTCGTTCACCGCATAGAGAACCGTCGTTTTCATCCCAAACTTTTTTTCCAGTTCTTTCGCAAGCAACGGCATTGTTTTCTCGGAACCATATTCGTGATCGCCGGTGACAAACACGACATGAGGCGGGCTTGCGGAGTTCGCGGTGAAGCTACTGAGCAACAGCAGAATTAAAACAGAAGCCAGAGCCAGATATGTTCGTTGCATGGCGACCAGAATAAATCGTTTTGGCGCGGTGTCGATACGGAGATGGCCTGTTGCAGAACTTAAATTCGCGAGGATAGTTCCACATGGAGATCAGACATCGAGGACCTTCCCACCTTGCCATCGTTGCCGATCCAAAAAAGTCCGCCAAAGCGGTCGGGCTTCACTACGTTTCAGGAGACTTACCCGGAATTTCTCGAAACAAAATTGGCAAACAATTTCAGTTCATCCGACCGAATGGGAAACCAATTTCAAATCCGAGAGAACTCGGTCGGATCAAATCGCTAGTGATTCCTCCCGCGTGGAAAAAGGTTTGGATTTGCCCAATTGAGAATGGTCACTTGCAAGCGACTGGCCGTGACGATCGGGGACGCAAACAACATCGTTATCATCGACGTTGGCGCGAAGTGCGAGATGAGACGAAGTTCAATCGCATTATGATGTTCTCGAAAACCTTACCGAAAATTCGCCAGCGCGTCCGCAAGGATTTGACGCTTCCCAGTCTTTCCCGCGACAAAGTTCTGGCCACCATCGTGCGTCTTTTGGAAACCAGTTTGATTCGCGTCGGCAATGAAGAATACGCACGGAACAACGGGTCTTTTGGGCTGACGACGATGCAGGACAAACATGTTGAAGTGAGCGGTTCGAGCGTGCGCTTTCAATTTCGCGGCAAGAGCAACAAACATCATACCATCGACATCGAGAACAAATACCTGGCGAAGATTGTTAAAAGTTGTCAGGAGATTCCGGGCCAGGATTTATTTCAATACCTCGATAGCGACGGCAAACGACAGGACGTGAAGTCGGAAGATGTGAACCAATATCTCCGCGAAATTGGCGGCAAGGATTTCACCGCGAAAGATTTCCGAACCTGGGCTGGAACGGTTTTAGCAGCAATGGCGCTCCAGGAATTTGAAAAGTTCGACACTCAAACCCAAGCTAAGAAAAATCTCGTTCAGGCAATCGAGTCAGTTGCAAAACGCCTCGGCAACACACCGACCATTTGCAAAAAATGTTACGTGCATCCTGCGATCATGGAGTCTTATCTCGACGGCTCGATGTTGGACGCGTTGAAACAGCGAGCGGAACGCCAGATGAAAACTTCGCTGAACAAATTGCGTCCCGAAGAAGCGGCGGTGTTGACGCTCTTGCAGCAAAGATTGGCTAGAACGAAAGAGCCGCTGGAAAAAACGTTGAAGCGCAGTCTCGCAAAAATAAAATCGCGCAAAAAAGTCAGTCCACTCGCTTCGCGCGGTAAAACTGATTTGAAAGATTTGAGGTCGAGTCGATGAACTGAAACGTCCCGTTGGTGTTCGCGAAGTTGGTTATCTCGATCCAGTTCGCAAGATTGGTAGAACGCTCCACGGAAACGATGTTGTTCTTCTCGCTGCTCAGACTTAATTGAACTCCGCCTGGGACCAGGGCAATGGACTCAAAACGCAAATCCCTTGGTGGAACAAAATAATTCAGGATGTCCGCCATTGCGGCATTACGCACATTGATGCTCAGAATTGTTTCAAATGGGAACGCGAAATAAACCACTTTTCCGCCGCCCGCTGAGCCATCGTATTGAATGGCTGCCGCACCGCCCAATCCGCCGGAATAGTGCAGCGCGGTCTGCGTTCCACTTCCGAAGGGCGTGAGAACGCTCGGCGATTTCACCCAATAAATTCCGTTGTTGCCGTTGTCAAAAGTTCCACTGGCATTTCCTGCAAAGATGGAATTCGCCGCAGCCGTGAACGTGGAACTGCCGGAATTCGTATGTGCGTCACTCGCCAGATTGGCGTGAAGTTGGTTATTGAAAAACGCCCGGTCTGCCGCAGAGGGACCAGACGCGCGATCCAAATTGCCGGCGATTTCCGAACCGGACAAAAACAAGTGGCCTCCGTTAGAAAGAAACGTGGTGAGGCGACTCTGCAACGTACTGTTGAAAATGTTGGTCAATTCCTGTCCCGCCTGCCAGATCACGATTTGATAATTTGTTAAAACGATTTGGTTGTTCGCGATTGCGTCTCGATGGCAGGAATCGAATCCGCGACCCGAATTGCCGATGGCAACGCCGTGTTGCACAACGTAATCGAACGAATTGACCGAACGCGGGATGACTCGATCCATGGTTCCTGTGCTATCCGGTGCGTCCCAATTCAGCGCGGTGGGAGTTTGCCTGAGATTGGTGGTGCGATCAAATCGAGTAAATCCATTCACGAACAAAATTTTCGTATCGTTGGTGGAAGATTGACGAGAGCCGACGGTTTCTGACGGAAGCGATTCGCCACCCGCGTTCGAGGCCGCAACTCGAAAATAATATTCTTCATCGGTCGCCAGATTCGAAATGACAAGCGAACCGGCGATACCCGCGGAAACTGGATTGCCAAACCCGTAACCGTCCAAGGAACGATAGACAATGTAGTTGGTCGGAGAACCGCTGCCACCGCTGGCCACAGGGGCCGACCAGGAAACGCGCATCTCACCGAGGTTGGTTGCCACGACGCGAACGTTCGTTGGCGGTTCCGGCAAAAACACCAGCGGCGCGGCGTCGTAATTATTGAAATATTTGAGCGCCCCTTGATAGGTCGCTCGCGCCATCCAATTTCGCACCTTGGGATCGCGCAACAATTTGGCATCGCTCACGTTGTCATGAAATGCGACCTCGATAATGGTGGCATCGAATTCATCATTGATGACTGAGTTGTTAATTTCGCCGAAAGCAAAAGTCTGCGAGTAGGTCAACGTGCGGCTCTGCCAGGAAACTTCGAGCGGCAATGTTTTCATGTCGCCGTCCACTTCGCTGGCAATGAAAAGAGCGAGGCTTTGCTGGTTGGGCGTGTCGTTACCCGGGAAGCGCACCGGATCATTGTAAAGCCCGACCGCACCCCGCGCAGTCGCTGGTGTGCAACCACAGGCATTGGAGTGGAAGGATAGAAAAACTCTTTTGAACATATTTCCAACCGCGCTGTTGTTCATCTCCCGGGCCATTCGCGGTGGTGTGCTGACGTTGTCGTTTCCGTCGGAGGTCGATGAATTATAAATCGTGCTGGATTGCCCCTGGCCGAGGGAACGTTGCACCCAATAGCGAGAACATTCCTCCTCGCGCGGATAGTTGGACTTGGTCGGCGTCTCCGTTCCTCCCGCCGTGGGAACGACATCGCCCATTCCATTTCCGAAGCGAATGGCGTCCGCGATGACCACGCCCGTGCTACCCGGAGCAGGTTCCAAATTGCTGATGACGACCGCACCGCTATTCGAATTTGACCCCGCATTAAAATAATAGCTGCCGAGATAAACCCAGCCGTTGCCCACCATGTTGTGCGGAATGCGAACCGTCGATTGCCCGCCCGTGTGATTGATTTTGTAGAGCTGGTTGTTGCGATTCGCTCCATGCGCAACCCAGGTGTAAACAGGATAAAAACCTGTCACCGGAATATTTGGCGTGTAAGTCGCCGTGGCTGTTTCGCTGGCGGCAACGGTGGCGAAGCGATACGGCACATCACCAACTTGTCCGTAGAAAAGTGATCCGCCACTGTTCGACCAAGGGCCGGCGTAAATGACGTTGGCGGAATCGTTGTCGAGAACGACTTCGTTTGTCTGGTGTCCGACGGGGCGAAGCGGAACGACCGTTGCGCCCGCGTTGAAACAATAGAACGCGAACATCGTCATCTGATCCATGTTGCCGTAGTCCTCGTTCATTTCCTCAGTGACTCCGCGTTGTGTGTACCAACCAGACCCATTGGCATTGTTGTAAGTCCAGCCGTGTCCACCATGTGTAAAAACGATTCGCCCCGTTAAAGCGCCGATTGGTTGAACTGCCGCAGGCGCGATGACGCTCGCAGCTTCAGGCGCGTTGCTCGCGGACTTTTGAGTTTGAACGGTAGGTCCCGTTTCGAGAACGGTACGAGTGAATTCCGGAGATTCATTTGATGCCGGAAGCGCCTCATCGGTATCCGCATGTGAATTGGTCGTTAGAAAGCCGCAGACTGCCAACAGCAGAATCGCTCCAAGCCGGAACACATCACGAAAGCGATCCGACCTGAAATGAGAACGAAAAAACATCAGTAAACAATGTCATTTTTGACTGCGGCACACAATGCATTCTGCTCTGTTAAACCAATCCAGTCGTTTCAGGAAAACCACAGAAAAGATTCATGCTTTGCAAGGCCTGACCGCTTGCGCCTTTGACGACGTTGTCCAAAGCGCTCATCACAATCAAGCGACCGGTGCGAGGATCCAGCCGCCACGCGATTTCCACGCTATTGGTCCCAACGACATTCTTGGTATCCGGCAGCGCTTTGCCTTCCAGGACACGAACGAATGGTTCGTTGCTGTAAGCAGCCGCGTAACATTTTGAAATTCGCTCCGCGAGCGCATCCATTTCTGCTGCATTAGAAAAATGCTTATCAGGCGCGAGATAAAGCGTGCTCAGAATTCCTCGGTTCACCGGAATCAAATGCGGAGAAAATTGAATCGTCACACTCTCGCCAGCAGCACTGGATAATTCCTGTTCGATCTCCGAGAGATGCCGATGTTTCGGGATGCCGTACGGGCGCATGCTTTCGTTACATTCCACGAAAAGGTAATCAATCTCCGCCTTGCGTCCCGCTCCGCTGACGCCACTCAAGGAATCAGCAATGATGCCGGACGATTTAATAATTTTTTCCCGAAGCAAAGGAACAATCGGCAGCAAAATACTGGTCGGATAACAACCGGGAGAAGCGATGAATGAAGCATCCTTGATTTTGTCCCGGTAAAGTTCCGGCAAACCATAAACTGCGCTGCCGAGCAACTCTGGCGACGCGTGGTCGTGTCCGTAAAATTCTTTGTAAACCTCCGCGCTCTTCACGCGAAAGTCCGCGCTGAGATCAATCACGCGACACCCTTGTTCCAGAAGCGGCACCGCATATTCGGCGGCGACTCCATGGGGCAGCGCGAGAAAAATAATTTCCGCTTCGCGGGCGAGCAGTCCCGAATTGGGATCAGAAAAACGCAAGACTTTGGCGCGCGGATGATTTCCGTATCGCGGAAAAATTTGCGCCAACGTTTTTCCCGCGTGTTGACGCGACGTGACGGCAGTCAATTCCGCATGTGGATGATGTAAAATCAAACGGACCAACTCTTCACCGGAATAACCAGAAGCACCGATGATCGCGACTTTCACAGTAGACAATTTCATTTATGTAATGGGGTAGTGGAACAAGGCATCGTGAATCTGCAACATTCCAAACTGTTTTGCCAATCTGGAAAATAAAAAACCCCGCTGGTTATTCCAGCGGGGTTTGTAACAAAAACAAATTTTAACGTTTGCTGAATTGGAAACGTGCGCGCGCGCCGGGTTGTCCGTATTTTTTACGCTCTTTCATACGAGGATCACGCGTGAGCAATCCTTCCGATTTCAAATTCGGGCGGTAGTTCACATCAGCTTTGAGCATTGCGCGGGAAATGCCGTGACGAACTGCGCCAGCTTGACCCGAAGGTCCACCACCCTGAACAGTGACACGGACATCGAACTTGCCAACAGTTTCTGTCGCCACGAACGGCTCGGAAACAACGCTGCGATGGGTTTCAGTGAGAAAATAGTTTTCAAATGCGCGACCGTTCACGGTGATTTTACCGGAACCAGAAGCGAGACGCACGCGCGCCACCGATGTTTTGCGACGCCCTGTGCCGAGAAATTCCTGAATTTTAGATGCCATATTAGTATTTTGAAATTATTTCGCGGCGACCAATGTGTCGGGCATTTGTGCCGAATGCGGATGTTCGCTCCCTTTGTAAACTTTAAGCTTCGTGAGCAAAGTGCGGCCCAGACGATTCTTGGGAATCATACCACGAACGGCGTGGCTGATGAGCTTTTCAGGTTGCTTGGCACGAACTTGTTCGACTGTCTTATACTTTTCGCCGCCTTTCCAGCCGGAATAGGTCATGAATTCTTTTTGGGTTTCTTTCTTACCCGTCACGCGAATTTTTTCCGCGTTGATCACAACGACGAAATCCCCAGCGTCAAGGTGTGGTGTGTAAACAGGTTTGTCTTTGCCGCGCAAAATATTCGCGACTTGAGCCGCCAAGCGGCCGAGGACTGCGCCGTCGGCATCAATAACGTGCCATTTGCGCTGATCCAAATTAACTTTCGGTAGATGCGTTTTCATTAAAATCCAGTCGATCAATCCAATTTAAGGAGCCGAGAAACTAGCAAAGAAACCCTCTAAGTCAATAGTCCATTTCCGCGAAAATGCGACTTTGTTCCTGCAATTTTCCTCTCATTTTATTGAAGGCGTTCAAATCTGAGCCGCGTCGCATATTTTTCCTCAATCACACCAATCGCAACCGGTGCTATTGGCACATGGTTGCCGACGTGTTAACAAAACAAAATCTGAGACAAGCAATGTCCATCGATCACGATCTCTCGGATATTCTGGTCATCGCGCTCTGCACGATCCTCTGCGGGGAGAAAGTTTTTACGATATGGAAGAGTTTGGCCAGGTGCGCCTGCCGTGGCTCAAAACTTTTTTACGGCTGCGCGAGGGCGCGCCCGGACACGACACTTACAACCGGGTCTTTCAAGCGTTGGACCCCGAAAAGAAAGCAAAGGCAAAGAAAGCGTGGAACGCCGCTACTATCTGAGCAGCCTGTCGGCAAACGCGGAGAACTTTGCCCGAGCCGTCCGAGGCCACTGGGGAGTGGAAAACCAACTGCACTGGGTTCTGGATGTGGTCTTCGCAGAAGACCAAAGCTGGGCGCGCACCGGCCACGCCGCCGAAAATCTGGTGACCACGCGACGGCTGGCCGTCCGTCTGCGCCGGGACGAAACCTGCTCACGCAGCATCAAAGGCAAACTCCTCCGCGCCGCCATCGACCCCCATTACCTCAAACTCGTCCTGACAAATTGATATGCGTCAGCCCCGTGTAGTCACTCCTTAACCATTGGCAATGAGGATATAAATCGAGTATGTATGGCTGCTCGAATCGTATTGTGAAAAACGTTGTTGTTACACTCCACATGAGAACGATGGTTATGCATGGTTTTCTGGCGGTTGTTCTCCTGTTTCTTCCGAGTTGGCTCGCAGCTCAAAATTTGGCAGA
Organism: Verrucomicrobiota bacterium; assembly: GCA_038316905.1. Taxonomy (GTDB): domain Bacteria; phylum Verrucomicrobiota; class Verrucomicrobiia; order Limisphaerales; family CANJXF01; genus CANJXF01. Next base: position 24,906 of record JBBQAX010000017.1, read on the forward strand.
CATCATTGTCTTCGATGAAGGCGATCCTGTAGGCGCGGC
>JBBQAX010000018.1:0-24829 GCA_038316905.1 Verrucomicrobiota bacterium
ATTTTATTTCTGGCCAAAGTAATTGGTGTTGAATTGCGGGATTTGTTTCCACCAGGGCTGGATCTCAAAAATTTAGGCCCACAATTTAGAGACCCGTGATTATCGAATGAACACGACTCTCCGGGATCACGCCGGTCGGGCAGCGACGATGGATTCGATGCGCAGATTCTTCTTCGATCCTTCCAGTTCCAATTCAACTTCCTCGCCGACTTTTTTGTTCAGCAACGCCTGCGCCACGGGTGTGAGATAGCTGATCACGCCACGTTCCGGTTCAGAATCCCACGCGCCGAGAATTTCAAAAGTTTCCTTCTGCTTGGTGTTCATGTCTGTCACATCGACTTTCGTTCCGATGCTGACAACTTCCGTTTTGACATTCGCGAAATCCGTTCCGCGCGCCCGTGAAAGTTGCGTTTCCAGCTCGAACTTCTGGCGCATCAAAATCTTCTGCATTTCCTTGGCGGCTTTGTATTCGTGATTTTCGCGCAAGTCGCCGTAGCTGCGCGCAATGGCGATTTCCTTGGAGTTCGCCGGAATCTTTTTCTGAACGATCTCTTGATACTCGTTTTTGCGGCGTTCCAGACTTTCCCACGAAACCTGCAGAACCGCTTCCTGCTTGGTCGCTTCGCCGGAAATCATCGATTGCACGGCGGGATACGTTTTCACGATGCGCGCGAGCAAAGAACGTTTGTCCATGTCGTCGAAACACGGTGAAAGTTGCAGGGCGCGCGTCAAATCTTTGATGATTTCCAAGTCAGCGGAGCCGATCAATTCGATGAGCAACGTCGCGTCGTCCAGGATGAAATCACGCAATTTGTTGGAGCGTTTTTCGTTGAACTGATCGCGTTCCATCGCCGTGAGCATGGCGCGGAAAACTTCCGGCCCGAGAATATCGGCGTAAGTGTCAGACCGTTCCTTTGCCAGCCACAAAAGCAAATCGCTGCTCGCTTGATGCTGGCTGATGAGGCGCGCCAGAGTTTCCTTGAGCTGATCGAATTTTCCACCCTGGATGAGCGCATGGGCCATTTCACCGGCGAGTTTGGTGGAAACGGTATTAAGCGACGCGATCAGTGCATCGTGCCAAAGATTCGGGTTGGCATTTTTGAAAGATTCCAGCGCGCGACGATGCTTTGCAGCCGGAAGTGCTTCGAGCACCTGGCCGAATTTCGTTTCGCCGGTCCAGAATGAGTTAGTAGAAATTTCTTTTTCAGGCGCCGTGGAACCGATCGCTTCGCGGATATCATCGCGAACAAAGATGCCTTCAAGAGCGACCGCAGGTTGGGTGCGTTGATGCGTGATGATTTCTGTATTCAGAGCCGCAATTGCTTCCTCTCCAGCAGATTTCTTGTCGCTCAAATCGGAGATGCTTTTCAGCAATTCGTTGGCTACATTCAGGCGCGCTTTCAAACCTTTCGCGGTGCGGAATTCGCTCATCAATCGATCCTGCAACGACGTTTCTTGCGCTTGAAAAATGATGGGTTCGGACTTCTTTGTCGGAAGCTGGAAATGTCCGTCCTTCTTTAACTCGCGCTTGGCGGCTTCCCACCATTTTTTCCAATCAGAGGTGATGACATCTGGCACGAGGACTTTTTCAATTTGTTCGACTGTGGCTCTGCCATCGAAACTCTGGAGAACGAGTTTGATGAGATCGAGATGGTGCAGCGCAGCCATCTGTTGCAGGGATTTAATATCGGCCAATTTGCGTGCGAGAATGTGGTCGGGAGGAATTGGCTTGAGCGAATCGGCGGCAAAAGAGAGATCCATCGTGTGGCCGGTCTTCGAGGGGAAATCGATGATGAAGTGGCCGAAAACCGTGTCAACTGTTGTGATTTTTCCAAAACCCCAACTGCGGTGCATGCAGTAGCGGCTTTCGGTCAAGGTAACCAGAGGTTCCACCTGTTGTTTGGCTATCTTCCCAGCGGCAACCAGCTTTTCAAACTCGTCTTTCATAAAATGAACATGCTTTCTCGCGATTTAGCGAAGAACGGAGTTTGCCCTTTAGGCGGCAAGAGCGCGGTAACGATACGGTCTGCCTAAAAGCGGAACTCCGAACGGTGATACTGACAAATTTCTCGCGTCCCGACTCGCGGATGTGATTATTAGGCGTGGCTGTACAAAAACCAAGAGAAATTGCCGTGCGCGTGCTGCAACTGCGCGAAACTGAACCTGCTTTCGTTGAAGATCTTTTCGAACGCGAATTGGCGGAGGCGCGCATTTCACCCGTGGATCGAGCGCTCTGCCAGGAACTCGTTTACGGAATTTGTCGCTGGCAGGAAACGCTGGATTGGCTCATCGCACAAAAGACCGAAGGCCGCGAGCAACGATCCGACATGGCGATTCTCCTGCGACTCGGCCTCTACCAGATGTTTTGGCTCGATCGCATCCCGAATCACGCCGCCGTTCACGAAACAGTCGAGATCGCCAAGAAAATGGGATTCGTTCCGCAAGCTGGTTTTATCAACGCAATTTTGCGCACTTACACTCGTGAACAAGACGCAACCCGCAAATTGCTTCAGGAATTAAAAGTGAGTCAGCCAGCAATTGGTCTTTCGCATCCCAATTGGCTTTATGAAAAGTGGCGCGCGCGTTGGGACGTGGAAAAAACCTCTGCGCTGATGCAATGGAACAACACCCCTCCAAAAACGTTTGCGCGGGTCAATACTTTGAAAATCGCGAATTTCAAAGAGCTGACGAACATGTGGGACATTGAGGAAGTGAAATATATTCCGCGAAAGTTCGATTGGACGGATGAGAATTTGGTTTTCGAACTGGAATCACATCCGCCGCTCGCGAAGCTGAAAAGTTTTCAGAAAGGATTTTTCTACATTCAAGATCCCAGCACGCTTTTGTCCGTGCGCGAATTGGACGTGAAATCCGGCCAAACGGTTCTCGATCTCTGCGCCGCACCGGGCGGAAAGACGACTTTCATTGCACAATTGATGCAGAATCGCGGGAAGCTTTTTGCCCAGGACAACGATGAGGAACGTCTGGAACTCGTCCGCGAAAACTATCTCCGACTCGGCATCACCTGCGTCGATGTCTCCCTCGCCCCTAATCATGTGATCGAAAAACCATCGTTACGTTTTGATCGGATTCTAATCGATGCACCCTGCTCGAATACTGGCGTGATGCGGCGGCGCGTTGATTTGCGCTGGAGAATTGAGCCGGAAGAAATTGCGCGTCTGCGCCAGGAACAACTCGATTTGCTGCGCCGCGCTGCGCCGCGATTGAAACCGGGTGGAATCCTGGTTTACAGCACGTGCAGTTTGGAACCGGAAGAAAACCAGGAAGTCGTTGAGCAATTTTTGAAAGAACACGAAGAGTTTAAGCTGGAGCGAACTCGCGAGCTCGTTCCGTTCACGGACCAGGTTGATGGAGCGTTCGTGACCAAATTCTCGTCAAAATAGAGACGCATTTTTCAGGAGAAAACCCGTTCAATTTCCGTCGCGGCTTTCAACCTTGTTAAATAATCGTTCCGTGAAATCTCCACGGCACCCATCGTTCGCGTCACGGGCGTGATCATTTGAAGATCGAAGAGTTGGAAACCACATCCGCGCAACCGATTGACCAAATAGTAGAGCGCGATTTTGGACGCATTGCTGACGCGGTGAAACATTGATTCGCCGGCAAAAAATCCACCGACGCTGACGCCATAAATTCCGCCAACCAGTTCCTCGGCTTGCCAACATTCAACACTGTGCGCGTGTCCCTGATGGTGCAAACGCAGGTAAGCTTCAATGAATTCCGGTGTAATCCAGGATTCACCGCGTTCTGGACTTTCTTCGGCGCATCTTTCCATCACGGAACGAAATGCCACATTCGTCGTGATCCTGAACGGCGCTTTGCGAACCAATTTTGAAAGGCTTCGTGGAGCGCGGAACTCTTCGAGTTCCAAAATCGCGCGCGGATCAGGCGACCACCAACTCACCGGGTTGACCGTCCATGGGAAAATTCCACTTCGATAACCCAGAAGAAGCCGCGGGACGGAAAGATCTCCACCGATTGCGACCAGTCCTTCTCCGTCTGCGTTGCGCGGATCAGGGAAATGCAAACTGTGGTCAAGCTGATGCATAGTCACTGGCCTGTGGCGTTAGCTTTCTCCGCTCGGATCGCGGTGTCCGAATCCGGCAAGCAGTTCGGATTGAAAATAGCCGCTGGCTTCCAATGCGAAAACGATTGGAGAATTTTCTTCTCGGCTTTCTTGATGAATTTCTTCGGGTTCGCCCAAAGCCAGCCAAGCTCCCACACGGACGTCGTTTAAAACTTGCAACAGCCATTCGACCTCTTCGCGTCTCAGCGCAAGCTGAAAGCCGGCTTTGGTTTGCGCGAACTGACGCGGTTCATCCAAAAACTTCCTGACGCGGTGGCGGTTCTCTTCGCGCTGTTCTGCAACCGCCTCTTCCAGCAAATGTTGATCTTCAGCTTGAACAAGTTTGTTGCTGGTTCTGGTCAACCGATGGTGCGTCGAAGGAACCAGCGGAAACATCTCAAGTGTCTGAATCAAAAGTAACTTTTCCCACTCGGTGAGAAAGAAGAGGAGCCGCTCGTTTTCTGTTCGAAGTAACTTCACTCTTCGCGCTCCATCGTCGCATGCAAAGTGTATTTCTGAAGTTGATGGACGTAATGCTCGGCTTTTTCCATCGTGGTGCGAGCCAGCAGGCTTTTTCCCTGATTGTGAACCTCTTTCATGTGAACCTCAGCTTTCTCTCGGGACCAACCGAAAACGGTCTGAAAAACGTGCGTCACGTAAACCATCAAATTCACTGGGTCATTCCAGCAGATCACCAACCAGACCGGTTCATGATCGGATTCCGATTTGGTCTTATCATCTGGGATGACTCGCGGTTCAAGAAGTGGAACGGCTATTCCTGGCATGGGTAAAATTCACTGAAATATTCTGAGCGCGACATTGCTTAAAAAAAGCTATTTCACCTGCGGCTTTACATTGCCTTTCTCTAAACCGAGCGCCCATTTGATTCCGCCTAAAATGTGTTTCTGATACGCCTCGCTTTCCCAGACATCTTCGCGATGGCCGAGTGACGTGTAGAAAACATTTCCTTTGCCGTATTTTTTACACCAGGCGATCGGATAATCACCCGCCTCGCCGGTGTTCGGATGTTTGTCGAGGGTGAGCAGGCCGTGAACTTTCGTGCGGTCGAATCCATTCAAAAGGTAAATCTCATCTTTGAGCGCGAACGTCCGTTCGAAATGTCTGCACGCGGGATGTTTCGGGTCCTGGTTGATGCAGATGACGTCAGCTTGCGCGCCGTGAGTTTTGAATTCGCCGCCAATCATTTCCACGTACGGATCGAGAGGCTTGTGACCGCTAAACGTGTCCGTTGCCGAGTGCATTCCGATGAACGTTTTGCCGGATTTAATCCATTGCAGAAAGGCATCGCGATCAATTGGCAAATCGCCGGTCGTGTTTGCAAAGATCACGCCGTCGTATTTCTTCAAATTTTCCGGAGACATCTTTTCTTTGATCTCTTTGTCGCCTTCGCTTTGGCGGCAGTAATCGACGGTGAACGCGCCGGATTTCGCAGCCAATTCGCCGAGAATTTTTTCTGCGGTTGGAATTGAGCTGTGACGAAAAGATTTGGTGACCGTCACGACCAAAAGTTTTTTTGGCTGCTTCGATGCGAAGGGACAATGACATGCCGTGGTCACCAGAACACATGCGACGAAAACAAGGCTGACAAACAGGATTTGTGAAATTTTTTTCATGACGATTGTTGGATGACAGGAGCATTTGTGATTTGCAAAGTGAATGCAATCTGGTTTTGAAAATGCGGGGAATTTAAAGCGTTCGCGTCGTCCGTTTGAAAAATCAAAGCGCGCTTGCCTCGAAACTTCTTCTGCCTAAGATGCGAGCCAAGTTGACTCAAACAAACCTAAACTGCGGTGAGATTTGCGCATGATTCGTTCCTTCGCTTTCACAAACCAAGGCAAGCTGCACACTCAAAACATCGACATGTTTTTGATGCCGACATTGCTGGCAGACACAAACCTTTTTCTGTGGGTTGACCTGGAAAACCCGACCGCCGAGGAAAGTAAATTTGTTCTCGAAGATGTTTTTCATTTTCATCCGCTCTCCGTGGAAGATTGCGTGATGGTCAGCCCATCGCCAAAAGTGGAGGAATACAGCCCCAAAGAAGGGGACATGTTCGCGCAGTACCTGTTCATGGTGATTCACGCGGTGGATTACAGTCGCAAAGACGGCGTGTTTGCGACTAGTGAACTGAACTTTTTCCTCGGCAAAAATTTTCTCGTCACTTACCACGACGTTCCCTTGCGCAGCATTCAGCACACGGAAGAACGCTGCCTGAAAAGCAATGTCCACGTGGCGCGCGCTCCCGATCGTGTCGCGCACACATTACTTGATGCCATTGTGGAAAACTACAAGCCGGCACTTGACGAACTCTCGTTGGAAATTGCGGAAGTCGAACAACAAGCTTTGCAAAATCCGAGTAAGGAAACGTTGAGCCGGATCCTTCAAATCAAAAAGGAAGTTTTGCACTTGCGGCAGATTATTGGACCGCAACGTGAAGTATTAGGGCGATTCGCACGCGGTGAATTCAAACTCATTCGTCCCCATTTAGTTCCTTATTATCGCGATGTTTACGATGCGCTTTTCCACATATCCGAGTTGGCGCAAAACTACACAGATTCCCTGACGGGAATTCTCCAGGTGTATTTGAATATGTCGTCGAATCAAACGGGTGAAGTGATCAAAGTCCTGACGTTGTTCACGATTATCACCACTCCGATGATGATGGTCGGCACGTGGTACGGAATGAATTTCGAGCACATGCCGGAATTGCAACCCAAAGGCGCGTATTGGATAATTATTTTGATTACGGCGGTCAGCACGGGCTCGACTTACCTGTATTTTAAAAAGAAGAAGTGGTTTTGAAAAATGCCTCCAAAATCCAGTTTTCTCGACAAAGTTCTCGGGCGCATCGGGCGGCTTGATGCCGAAGGTTTGCAGACCGTGGTGCAGCGACTCGCACGCGAACGCACGTTTCTCGAAACGCTTTTCAACACGATCGAAGATGGCGTGCTCGTCGTGGATGAAAAAGGGCGCATCATATATTTCAACCAGGCCGTCTCGCGCATTCTAAATTGGCACGAAGAAATCGCGGAAGGCCAGCCGATCACCCGTTATTTGCCTGAGCTGAATTGGGGAGAACTTTTCAAGTCGCGAAGCGGTCAGCGTGTTGTGCGGCACGAATTCGAGATCAGTTATCCCAGCGCGAAATTTTTCCGGCTCTACGTTGCGCCTCTGGATAGCGAAGGAGCCAGCGGTTCCGGCGTCGCGTTGATTTTACATGACGCCACCGAGCAACGGCAAAAAACCTTTGAAGCAATTGAAAGCGAACGCCTTCACTCGTTGACATTGCTCGCTGCCAGTGTGGCGCATGAAATTGGCAACCCGTTAAATGCGCTTCACATTCACCTACAGTTAATGACGCGGGAAATGAAAAAACTGCGGCAGTCTCTGGACGAGTCCGCTTCCGAATCGCGGTTCTCCACACGAGGGCGCACAACCAAGACATCACTGGCCGATCGAGAGGAAAGCGTCGATCGCATCGATAAATATCTCGACGTAGCGAAAGGAGAAATTTCACGGCTCGATTACATCATCACGCAATTTCTTCAGGCGATTCGCCCCACCCAACCGAAGCTTGCGCTCGCTTCGCTAAACGATGTCGTTCGGGAAGCCGTTGAGCTGTTGCGTCCGGAACTTGAGAATCGCGGATTGGACGTGAAAGAGAATCTCGCATCGCGCCTGCCACCGTCGCCAATCGATAGTGGTCAAATTCAACAAGCGCTGGTCAACCTGATGAAAAATGCGATGCAGGCCATGACCAAAGGCGGCAGGTTGACCTTGCAGACGGGCGAAGGTGGAGCTGGAGTTTGGGTTAGTGTCACCGATACGGGGGGTGGAATTCCGCAGGAACAATTGAACCGAATTTTTGAGCCATTTTTTACGACAAAAAAAAAGGGGACCGGGCTTGGGTTGATGATTGTGCAGCGGATCGTTCGTGAACATGGCGGGCGAATGGAGCTGGAAAGCAACGTCGGGCAAGGCACGATGTTCCGCATCTGGTTGCCATTGCACGAACGCCGCCCTCGACTTTTGCAATCGCATTCGCCTGAATAATTTTCGACATGGAAAAACCAATGTTATTGATCGTCGATGACGAGAAGCCAACTCGCGAAGGTTTGCGGGCCGCTTTGGAAGATCATTATGACGTTTACGTCGCAGACGACGCTGCTACGGCCATGACTCTCCTGGAGCAGGAAAGTTTCGACGTACTGTTAACCGATTTTCGCCTGCCGCAAGAAGATGGGATGAAACTTATTACGCGCGCCAAGTCACTTTCCAAACCGCCAATTTGCATTCTGATGACGGCGTATGGCTCGGAGGAACTGGCGGTCGATGCCATGAAGCGAGGCGCGGATGACTATATTGCAAAGGGTCGTCTGCAAATTGATGAGTTGGAAATGCGGATTGCGCGAGCCATACGTCAGCAAAATCTGGAGGTCGAAAACGTTTCACTTCGACGACAACTTCAGACCAAATTTGGGGTCGAAAATATTATCGGCGAGTCACCCGTAATGGGTGAAGCGCTCGACCTGGTTCGGCAAGTCGCCCCTACCCGCGCCTCAGTTCTGATTTTGGGCGAAAGCGGCACGGGCAAGGAACTCATTGCCAAAGCAATTCACCAACTCAGTCCCCGCGCGCGCCAACCGATGGTCAGCGTTCATTGCGCCGCACTTGCGGCAACCTTGCTGGAAAGCGAACTATTCGGTCATGAGAAAGGGGCATTCACAGGTGCCCACGAGCGTCGTGTCGGCAGATTCGAACAAGCCCAAGGGGGAACGCTTTTTTTGGATGAGATTGGCGAGATTGATCAGGCTCTCCAGGTCAAGCTGCTCCGATTTCTGGGCGAGCGAACGTTTGAACGTGTCGGCTCGAATAAAACCATTTTGGCAGATGTTAGGCTGATTACTGCGACGAACAAGAGCCTCGAAGATCTTGTTAAGCAGGGGAAATTTCGCGAGGATCTGTTTTTCCGGTTGCGGGTAGTTGAAATAGTCATGCCCCCTCTTCGGGAACGGATGACTGATATTCCCCTGCTTGCGCAAAGTTTTTTACGCGAATTCTCGAAGGAGAACGGTAAGCAGGTCGCCGCCATAACGCCAGACGCTGTGGACGCCCTTTTATCATATCCTTGGCCAGGGAATGTCCGAGAATTACGCACCGCCATTGAACACGCTGTAGTTTTGGCTCATGGAGAAGCGATCACCTTTCGTAATCTCCCAGCGAATATTCGCGTTGGAAAGTATGCCACCCCATCAAATCAATCGAGTTTACCTCAAAATGATTTGACGGTTCGCGAAGCCGAAAAGCATTTGATTATTCGCGCTTTGAAGGAATGCGATGGCAATCGGACGCTAGCCGCCAAGAAGCTCGGAATAAGCAGGAGAACACTGCATAGAAAACTTCACCACTATCATCTGGTAGGATTTTGAAACAGCATTACAGCCTTCCCTGACACTCTTCTAATGGAAATCAGTGCAAACACGAAACTTCCATCAGAATTGACAACCCGGAATTTGTGTCCCAACTTCAAAAGAATATTTGACAATACCTGATTTCATTAGATAGAACTGCTTAGCTTTCGTAAGACAAAGCTTTGGATGTGTCTATATTTTAAGAGTTCAACGAATAAACTATGAAAAAAATTTTAACGTCCACCGGTTTGGTCGCACTAAGTGTCTCCGGATTGCATGCCGCTTACGCACCCGACCTTTCGCCGATGCAAACATCCAAGCCGTGGAGTGTCTCTGTCGCACTGCGCGGGTTTTACGATGACAACTACGCCACCGCCCCTGACTCCTTGGCCGAAGAATCATTTGGATATGAAGTCAGGCCTTCCGCGTCCTTGAACCTCCCATTGGAACAAACATTTTTCGGAGTCAGTTACGAGTATTCCTTGAAATACTTTGAAGATCGTCGTCCGCACAAATACGACCAAAGCCACAAATTTGATCTTCGGCTCGATCACGCTTTTAGCGAACGTTACAAAATTGAACTGAATAACTCTTTGGTTATTGCACAGGAACCGGGAATTTTGGCTCCCGGGGGCGGTGCTGTCTCGACTCCTATCCGCACAGAAGGAGATAACCTCCGTAACTTAGGCTCAATCGATTTTACCGCTCAATTAACCGAACTTTTAGCCCTTGAGTTAGGTTACGCGAACACGTTTTACGACTACGAACAGGACGAATCCGACGTTGCACCTACCGCCGCCAGTCGTTCGGGTCTCTTGGACCGCATTGAACATCAAGCGACAGTTAATTTCCGCTGGCAGGCTCTACCAGAAACCTCTGGGATTTTCGGCTATCAGTTCGGAATGGTTGATTTCATTGGCGACGAGCAAATTGGAGTAAGTCCAGTTACCGGACCCATTATGTCGGATGATCGAAACAGCCGATCCCACCGCGTTTATGTCGGAGCCGATCATCGCTTTAGTTCTCAGCTCAGCGGTTCTATCCGAGTGGGCGGCGAATACACGGATTATCACAAACAGAACGAGTCCTCGCTGAACCCTTACGCCGATGCAAGTCTGGCCTATCAATACAGCCGTGGAAACAATATCCAAGTGGGGGTCAATCATACGCGCAATCGGACGGACGTTGCCTCGTTCGATCCGGCCAATGAAGATTTGACTCTCGATCAGGAATCGACTGCGATCTACGTCTCAGTGGATCACAAGATCACCCCGAATTTAGTAGGTAGCCTGCTTGTGCAAGGCCAATTCTCCAAATTTGAAGGCGGCTTGGTCGACGGTGAGTCGGAATTCTTTTTTATCAGTGGTTTGAATTTAGCCTACCATTTCAATCCACATCTTCTCGCCGAGGTCGGATATAACTTCGATGACTTAGATTCAGATTTGGGTGGTCGTAGCTATACCCGCAATCGGGCATACATCGGACTTCGCGCAACCTACTAAAAATTAAAAATTTGATCTTTTGATAAGAGGCTGCACATTGTCAGCCTCTTATTTTTTTGATGTATGGATGCTAAATTACCTGATACCCCAGAACTGAAACTTCACTTTTTGGACTACTGGCGCATTATTCGTTTACGCAAAACGATCATCTTGCTTGTCTTCCTTTTAGTGGTCATTACCACAACCGCTTTTACGCTGACTTGGCCAAAAACCTATGCCAGTTGGGCGCGAATTAAAGTTGAAAAGGATATTCCGATCGTTTCAGGCCTTGAAACTAAGCCGACGTATTCGTCCTACGATCCCCATTGGTTACAGACTGAGTTTGAAGTGATTCAATCGTCCTCGGTGCTTAACGATGTTGTAAAGAAGCTCAATCTGAACGAAAGATGGGCAACTCGCTACGGCGTTCCTGAACTCAAGACGGAAGAAACCTACGCCCTTTTGAAGAAGCACATCAACGTTAAGCAGTCTCGCAATACTAGTCTGATTGAAATATGGGTTTACAGCCAAGATCAGACTGAAGCTCCAGAAATCGCTAATGCCATCGCTGACGTTTACCGCGATCACCGTCTGGGACTTCGAAAGCAGGCTCGCGAAGAAGGCGTTGCATCCCTCCGGGAACAGCTTCTGGAAAAGGAGTCAGATGCGAAAAGCGCGAAGTTAGCGTTAGACGAGATGCGGCGTACCAATAACATTCCAGATCTGGATCTTTCTACACTCAGCAGCACACTTTTGAACGCTGACACGGTGCGCAGTCTTGAGCAAGGTCGACTTAGATCCCAAGCCGATTATAATGACGAGGCCACAATGTTAGCTAGCGTCAGCAAACTCAATCGCGCCGAACTCCGTAGCTCCCTGGCCACAATCTATCCTTTCGATACCACACTGACGTCCCTTTCTGACAAACTCGCTACTGGGCAGCAACAATTAACGGCGTTGCTCAAAGAATACACCCCCGAACATGCCGAGGTGAAGAAAGCCCAAGCCATTGTCGATTTGGTTGGAACGCAATTAGATGAAAAGATTGATGGTATTTTAATTGGATTAAAGACGCGCACCGAACGATTCAAATCCCGATTGGAAGAGGCTGAAAATCAAGTGCGAGATGAACGCCTCAATTACAACGCGCTCGTCACAAAATTCAGAAGTTATTTTGATGCAAAACGCGATTTAGAAAGCCTGCAACGAGTTACTGACGCCATCGACCTGCGCATCCAATCTGAGACGATTGAAACCGAATTGCCAACTTCGTCCATCGTCGCAGTGATCGATAAGGCAATCCTGAATCCCAACCCAGTCAAGCCCGACAAACTTCGCAATATCGGTGTGGGCGTGGTGGTTGGCCTTATTCTGGGAATCGGCCTCGCCTTCTTTATCGAATATCTTGACACGAGTGTGAAGACCATTGACGACGTCGAGCGCGCATTGCAAGCGCCGGTTCTCGGGGTCATTCCTCAGAATGTCGGCGTTCTTCTTGAAGAAGGTCCCGACACTCCGCACGCCGAAGCTTACCGCGTTTTGCGGACAAACGTGCTGTTCTCACGGAAAGATGACAAACTCAACACCCTTTCAGTCCTCAGTGGAGGCGCTGGCGAGGGTAAATCAACAACTTTGTTGAATCTTGCTACGATTTTTGCGCAAAACGGGAGTCGTTGCTTGATAGTTGATTCGGATCTTCGTCGTCCGAGTATTCACAAGCACCTGAAACTTTCGAATTCGATTGGTCTCACGAACTACTTGCTCAAGCAGAATTCACTGGAGGAAGTGATACAAACGACTCAACTTCCGACTTTGGATTTCATGCCGAGCGGAAAATTGCCGTCCAGCTCGATGGGAATTTTAAGTTCTGAGAAAATGAAGGAACTCATTTTGGAATTGAAGCGTCGTTACGATTTTGTGTTCTTTGATTCCCCCCCGCTTCTCGGAGTTAGCGATGCTTCAATCCTGGCCAGTGAAATGGACATGGTTCTCCAGGTTATTCAATACCGCCGTTATCCGCAGCCGATGACTCTTCGCGCCAAACAAATGGTTCAAAAGGTTGGCGGCAATCTGCTCGGAATTGTGCTGAACAATATCAATATGAGTCAGGACGAAAATTATTATTATTACAGCGGCTATTATGAATATTCTAAACAAGATTATTCGAAACAAGATGACGACTCAGGTGTCGAAAACGGCAAAGTCGGTAAAGATCGTGAAATCGCAAAAGTTTAATTCATTTAGAAGTTGTAAATAATGAGCAATATAAAGTTTCGGAAAGTATTAGGGACATGGTGTTCACTAGGGGCTTTGGTCATAGCCACTCTTTTTATGGGCTGTGGAACCACTTCGCCAGTGTATCAAGTCCCTGATTTGGACGCACCAGCAGATGAAGGTCTGCGAATCGGAGACACGGTTCGAGTCGATTTCTCATCTGGAACCGATCGTCAAATATTCCCGCACGAAGAACAGATCAAAGGAGACGGAAACATCACTCTTCCCCTAATCGGCAGTGTTCAAGCAGCGGGAAGAACGACCGGTGAGCTTCAAACAGAAATTCAGGGAGCTTACCGTAAATATTACGTAGCCATGACCGTCACGGTCAAAGCTCCGGAACGCTATTATTCAGTTGGTGGAGAAGTAAAAAACCCCAAACGTGACGTTTATGTCGGTGGAACAACCGTCATAAAAGCCATTCAATCAGCGGGGGACTTCACAGACTTCGCCAAGAAAACACAAGTCGTCCTGACTCGGGCGAGTGGTAAAAGGTTCATTGTTAATTGTGAAAAAGCTCTCCGCGATCCGCGATTGGATTTGCCAGTGTATCCCGGCGATACCATTCATGTGCCGAAGAGATTTTTTTGATGGTCCACCTTACGATTCTTTCCGGCAAAAAGGCGGGCACCGAAATGGTTGCCCGCCATTTTCCTTTTCGCGTTGGACGCTCATCTTCCTGTGAGCTGCCAATCGATGATCCAGGCGTGTGGGAAAAGCATTTTGAAATAAATCCCAGCGGCTCGGACGGATTCATTCTGCTAGCCGGGCCAGAAACGTCTGTCGTGATCGATGGCAAAACCGTTCAGGAGGCCCCATTGCGCAACGGAGACGTGATTCAAATTGGTCTAGCCAAAATCTTATTTGGGTTGAGTCCAACTCGACAGAAACGTTTGGCCGTACGCGAATGGCTGACTTGGGCCGCGCTGACCGCGTTGTGCTGTGGACAACTCGCCTTGATCTACAAGTTGCTTCAATCCTGATTCGATCCCAGGCGAAAATTCAAAATCGCTTCAATGGCGAAAATGCCGAATCCCAGTGAACGCCATCGCCATATCCCGTTCATCTGCGGCAGCAATGACTTCGGCGTCCCGCATGGAACCACCTGGTTGAATGGCAGCCGTTGCGCCCGCTTCTGCCGCGGCGATCAGTCCGTCCGCGAAAGGGAAAAACGCATCACTACAAACCACGCTTCCCTTAAGAGACAAAGCAGCCTCACCGGATTTCCAAACCGCGATGCGGCTCGAATCCACGCGGCTCATTTGTCCCGCGCCGATTCCCAACGTCGATTCGTTGGAAGCGTAAACGATCGCATTGGATTTCACATGTTTGACCACGCGCCAACCGAATAGCATCGCTTCCAGCTCACCATCCGTCGGTTTTCGTTTCGTGACGATCTTCAGGTCACTTTTCAGAACGCTTTTTAAATCACGTTCCTGGACCAAGAATGAATTGGCGGTCACGCTTCGAATATCGACATCACCCGCTTGCGACGGGATTTTCAAAATCTTCAACAAGCGCAGATTCTTCTTCTTTTGCAACAGCGCCAAAGCTTCGGGCGCAAAATCGGGGGCGACGATCACTTCGCTGAAGATTTCCGAAATGGCTTCGGCGCACGACAGATCCAGCGTTTGATTGGTGGCGATGATTCCGCCAAACGGCGCTTGTTTATCGGTTGCGAAAGCGCGTTCCCATGCTTCACGCAGATTTTTTCCACGGCCAACGCCGCAAGGATTGGTGTGCTTTAAAATGGCGAGCGTCGGTAATTCTCCGGCAAATTCACCGATCAAACTCGCGGCGGCGGTCAGATCGAGAATGTTGTTATACGAAAGCTCCTTCCCGTGAAGTTGCTGGAAATATTTTTGAAAATCGCCGTAAAGCGCGGCTTGCTGGTGCGGATTCTCTCCATAGCGGAGCGTCTGGGATTTCGTTGCAACAATCTTTAGCTCGTTAGGAAGCACAGCACCGCTTTCTGTTTCGCCAAACCGTTTTCCCAAGTATGCCGCAATCGCGCCATCGTAAGCCGATGTTCGCGCAAACACTTTCGCCGCTAGTTTCTGCCGCAATTCCACGGTCGTGTTTCCGTGAGCTTTGATCTGGTCAGACACGGTCGCGTAATCCGCGGGATCAACAATCACGGTTACGCTTTCGTGATTCTTCGCAGCACTGCGCAGCATCGAAGGTCCGCCGATATCAATGTTCTCAATCGCTTCCGGTAAAGTGACGTCCGGTTTGGCAACGGTTTGCTCGAACGGATAAAGATTCACCACCACCAGATCAATCGGTTTGATCTCATGTTTTTTTGTGGCGGCTTCATGCTCGCTATTTCCGCGAATGTAGAGCAATCCGCCGTGAATTTTCGGGTGCAACGTCTTCACACGTCCGTCCAGCATTTCTGGAAACCCGGTGTAAGCGCTCAGATCGCTCACCGTAATCCCCTGCTCACGCAACGCCTTGGCCGTTCCGCCCGTGGAAATAATTTCAACGCCCGCTTCACGCAGGATTTGCACAAAGGGAACCAAACCGGTTTTATCGAAAACAGAAATGAGAGCGCGCTGAATTTTCACGGCGCATAAAGTCCTCACAGTTTGGTAGCGCGTCAATCGCACAATTTATTTTCGCGAGTCGTAACACCGTAACCGCGCTCGCCAAAGCGTGGCGTTTTTAATTTTTAATTTTATTTTTTATTCACGCCACCCTCTGGCGAGGGCGGCTACGCGGCGCACGGCAAATTTCCATTCTTGAAATAAAATTTTCGCGGCCTAGTCTCCGATCACTTGCAACTGGAACGAAAACATCTTCGACCGGCGCAACTGGGCAAAATGGCTTTAGCTGCCTTGTTCATCTTCACGTTGCTTGCTTCGTTGTTGTTTGCCGCCAGCCCGTGTCTCCACGAGAAATTGCACCACGATGCCGCGCAAACGTCGCATCAATGCGCCATCACAATTTTCGAGCAGCAACAACTTTCAGCCAGCAACCCCAACGTCGTCATCGTCGAATTGAACCCGGGTCTGGCCGTGGCGGTTCATCCGCGAAATTTCGTTGCTTCGTCCGAATTCAATTACCGTTTCTCCGCCTCGCGCGCGCCGCCTTTCATTCTTTCTCCCCTCGGTTAATCAAGCCGCTCTTTTGGGCGCGGTTTATATCCAATTCGGTTTAGTTTTTTAAAAAGCGCAGCGATGCGCAAAATTCAACGCAGTTTTAACACGGAGAAATTATGAAAATTTTCAAAATAATAGGGTTGTCTTCTGCCCTTTGCCTGAGCGTGATGACGCTTTCGGCCCAGGAGACAAATGAAGTGGAGCAATTGAAAAAGCAATTGCAGCAGATGCAGGACAGTTTCGACAAAGTGCAACGTGAACAAAAGCAACAGCTCGACGCGTTGATGAAACAACTCGACACGTTGCAGAAAAATCAGACCACGGTCAGCGCGGAACAGGAAAAATTAAAACAAGAGATGGCTCGCCCCATCGTCGAAGCCGCGCCGTCCACAATTGTTCCGGAAAAAAAACCGTGGTCGCCATCCGATCCCATCCAGCTTTTCGGAGCGGGACAAAGTTACATCAATGTTTCGTTCGACGGATTGTTCACGGCGGGAACTTCGACGGCGGATGACATCGATGCATTGCAACCCGGCGGACACGATCCGAAGCAGCGCGGTTTCACCGTGCAAAATCTAGAGACGACGTTTGAAGGAAAAGTGGATTCTTACTTGCGCGGCCAGGCGAACATCGTTTTGCAAATCGATCCTGACGGCGAAACGATCATTGAAGCCGAGGAAGCGTATCTGGAAACACTATCGTTGCCGTGGAATTTGCAATTGAAAGCCGGGCAATATTTCACGGAGTTTGGCCGCTTGAATCCGACGCATCCGCACGCGTGGGATTTTGTGGATCAACCGCTGGTCAACAATCGTTTTCTCGGCCCGGACGGATTGCGCAATCCCGGCGCGCGACTTTCCTGGCTCACACCGACGCCATTTTATTCCGAACTTTTTCTTGGCATTCAAAACAGCCAGGGCGAAACCGCGACGAGTTTTCGCAGCGCTGGCGGTCACGCGCACGGCGGTGAAGAAGACGAAGAAGAATTGCCCTTCGCTTATCGTCATCCTGACAACGACCGAGGCGTGCGCGGTTTGGACGACATGTTGTTTGCTCCGCGTTACGCCGTTTCATTTGATCTGACCGACAGCCAAACGGTACTCGCGGGAGTTTCAGGATTATTCGGCCCGAATTCCTCCGGCCAAAGTGGCGATACCGACACGCAGATTTACGGCGTCGATTTCAAGTGGAAATGGAAATCACCGAATCACATCGGCGGATTTCCCTTCGTCTCATGGCAAACGGAAGTAATGCTCCGCAAATTTCGCGCGGGCGCTTTCGATTGGGATGAAGACGGAAATGGCGGCGACGCGGACGGAAATACATTTGCCGATGAAGGCGTTTTGGTAAATTCCGCGACCGGGCTGCCCGCCGTGTTGTCGAGGGAAACGTTGACCGATTATGGATTTTATTCGCAACTCAACTACGGTTTCAAAAAAGGTTGGGTCGCCGGTTTGCGGTTTGATTATCTGGAAGGCGAGCGCGGCGATTACGAAAAGTTGCCCTTGATTCTGGCCGACAATGCGGGCGGCGGAGAAACGGTCGGTCTCGATCTCGAACGCGCGCGGCGCTGGAGAATTTCGCCGAACTTGACCTGGTATCCGAGCGAGTTTTCAAAACTCCGGCTGCAATATAATTACGACGACCGCCAAAGCATCGGCGTCGATCATTCGGTGTGGCTGCAATTTGAATTCTTGTTGGGCGCACACTCGGCGCATAAATTTTAATTTCAGCGATTATGAATTTTAAAATTTTTCTCAGCCTCGCGCTTTTGGCCATTGCGCCAATCGCGCAGGCGAAACTGAACGTTGTCGCCACGCTGCCGGATTTCGGCGCGATTGCCGAAGAAATCGGCGGCGACAAAATCAAGGTCACGACGCTGGCTCGCGGCACGGAAGATCCGCATTTCGTCGATGCCAAACCGGGTTTCATTCGCGTCTTGAATCAGGCGGATGTTCTGCTCGAAGGCGGCGCGGAACTGGAATTGGGCTGGCTGCCGCCGCTAGTCAACAACGCGCGCAACGGAAAAATTCTTTCCGGAAAGCCGGGTTGCGTGAAGATGTCGCGCGGAATTGCGTTGCTGGAAATTCCCAGCGGGTCGGTGGATCGTTCGATGGGCGACGTGCATCCGACGGGCAATCCGCATTACTGGCTCAATCCTGCGAACGGAAAAATCATGGCGTCGCAACTCGCGGATGTTTTCAGCGAACTTGATTCAAAGAATTCCACGCACTACCGCGCTCGTTTAAAAAAATTCAACGAACGGCTCGACCAAAAGTTGGCCGAATGGAAAAAACAAATGGAGCCGTATCGCGGCACGAAAGTCGTGACCTATCACAAATCCTACGAGTATTTCGCGGACGCTTTCGGCCTCGAAGTGGTCGGCCAGATTGAACCCAAGCCCGGCATCGAGCCTTCGCCAACGCACATCAATGCGTTGATCCCGCGCATGAAAAATGAACGCGTTGGATTATTGCTCATCGAACCGAATCGCGGGCGCAAGACGCCGGAGTTCATCGCGAAATCCACCGGCGCAAAATTGGTCGTCCTGCCGGGAATGACCGGAGGGCATCAAAAAGCTCAAGACTACTTCGGCTTGTTTGATTACGCTGTCGCGCAAATCACCGCAGCGTTGAAAACCAAGTGACGCAAGACTCGTTATTGAAAATGGAAAATGTGGCGGTCGGTTACGACCGCCACATTGTTTTGCAAAATATTAATCTCGAATTGAAGCGCGGCATTTTTACAGGGTTGCTCGGCTCGAACGGCTCCGGCAAATCGACGTTAATCAAAACGATTCTCAAAATTCTTCCGCCACTTGGTGGGCGAATTGAATTTGCTTCGATCAATGAACAGCCGCCGGTTTTCGGTTATGTGCCGCAACGCGAATCGCTCGATCCCATTTTTCTCTTGTCCAGTTTTGAAGTCGTGTTGATGGGAACCTTTGGGCGCGTCAAGCCGTTCGGAAGAGTTGGCAAATCAGAAAAAGATTGGGCGCAACATTGCCTGAAAGAAACCGGCGTGGAGGATTTGAGCCGAAAACAATTTTCGCAATTGTCCGGCGGACAAAAGCAACGCGTGCTCATCGCGCGCGCTCTCGCCACCAAACCGGATTTTCTTTTGCTCGACGAACCGACGGCGGGAATCGACACCGCCGCGACGCAAGCGATTTTGGATTTGCTGAAACGAATTCATGAACAGCAGAGATTGACGATCCTCATGGTCAACCACGATCTACCCGCCGTGCGAAAATACGCTCAAAGCGCGATCTGGCTTCATCAAGGAAAAATTTTGCAAGGCGCGGCGAGCGAATTGTTGAGCCGCGAAAAGGTCGAAGAAATGCTGAACCTGCAATTGGGTTAATATGGAAATCTTGCGCGAAATTTTCGACCCGAGTTCGCTCTCGCGAAACTCCGTTTACATCAGCGTGCTCGTCGGACTGACCTGTCCGTTAGTTGGAGTTTATTTGATTTTGCGAAAGCTCATCTTCATGGGAGTGGCGCTGCCGCAAATTTCCTCGTGCGGGATCGCGTTCGCGTTCGCTTTTCACACCTGGGGTTTGATCCCGCATTTTGAAGACGAACATAATCTGGCGTTTGCCGGTTCCATCATTTTCACGCTTGCGGCGATTCTCGCGCTGTCCGCCTTAGAAAGGCGCGGACGCGGTCTGGTCGAAGGCCGCATCGGAACGCTCTACGTTCTCGCCGGTGCGTGGAGCATTTTGTTGCTGGTAAAAAATCCCTACGGCGAACACGGACTGCTGGACCGGCTCAAAGGCGAAATTATCGCCGTGTCGGATTCTGATCTGGGCTGGACGTTCGGAGCCTTCGCGGTGGTTGTGTTGGCGCTCATTATTTTCCAGAAGGAATTCATGTTGGTTTCCTTCGACCGGGAGATGGCAATCACGCTGAAGAAAAAAATCCGTTTCTGGGACACGCTGCTTTTCACGCTCATCGGCTTAACGGTTTCCATGACAGTCCTCAGCGTCGGGCCGATGATCGCGTTTGGTTTCCTGCTGATTCCGCCGCTGATCGCGCATCTGTTTGCCGCCAATATGAAGCAGTTCGCGATTGTTTCATCTGCGATTGGCGCGACGGCTGCGCTGGCGGGTTTTTACATCGCGTTGCGTTGGGAACTCCCGGTCGGCCCGACGGATGTCGCTTTGCTCGGCGTGATTTATGGGCTGGCATTTTTAGCAAAAAAGTCTTGGGCCATGTTCGCAAAACCGATTCAAGAAACGAAAATATAACCAGTCAAAGAAAACTCACTTTACAAGAAATCGTTTGCCAGTAACCTGACTCAACCTAAGAAATTTAATTATGCGAACGCTCATCTTTTCAATCTCCGTGGCGACTCTGGCTTTTTTTTCCGTCGGTTGCGCTGGTCCTGAACACAAACTCGGACGCGGCATCAACAATTTCACTGAAATCCCTCGCGGTGGCGAAGTTCGCCGTTCGATGGAGCAAACCGCTATTTTTCGTGGGCCTGACCAGGCCTATACCACTGGTTTCATCCATGGCGTCAATCGTAGTGTAGCGCGCACCTTCGTTGGGCTATATGAAATCATCACGTTCCCATTTCCTCCGTATGACCCTGTGATTTTCCCTTCGGACCCGGTTTATCCAGACAGCTACAAACCCGGCATTGTTGCGGATTCGATATTTGATACAGACACTCACCTCGGATTCTCTGGAGGCGATGTTGCCCCCTGGTCACCGGGCAGCCGATTCACCATTTTTGACAATTGATTCGAGCAGAATCCTGAGCGCCAACATTTTCATGTTGGCGCTTTTTTTATCCCCATGTCTCTCCAACTCAAATCGCCTTGCAAAGTCAATTTCCTGCTCAATATTTTGGGTAAACGCGCCGATGGTTTTCACGAATTGGAAACGGTGATGCATCCCGTCCCGGTTCACGACGAATTGAGCTTCAAATGCGCGGGCATCGGCATTCAGTTGACGTGCAGTGATCCCGAATTGCCCACCGACTCCCGAAATCTTGTTCATCGCGCGGCGGAAATTTTTTTAAAAACCGTTGGCGTGACAGATGGCGTGCAAATTCATTTGGAGAAAAGAATCCCGCACGCTGCTGGCCTCGGCGGTGGGAGTGGTGATGCCGCAACCACTCTTTTGGGACTAAATCAACTGTTCGGTTCGCCTGCATCCACCAAGAAGCTGAATGAACTCGCGGGATCTCTCGGCTCAGATATTCCGTTCTTCCTGCAAAACTGCCCTGCCCTGGCAACTGGGCGAGGTGAAAAGGTTCAGCCACTCGATTTGTTTCCTTCGCTTGGCGGCTACTTTATTTTGGTGGTTCATCCTGGATTCGGGATTTCGACACCGTGGTCGTATCAACAGCTTTCGAAATTTCCCGCAGCGCTCAATGGAACGCCTGGTCGCGCTGCACGTCTGATTTCGTTGTTACAGAAAGGAACTGTCGAAGAAGCGTCCGGCGAGTTTTATAACTCCTTGGAAGCACCTGCGCTGAAAAAATTTCCTTTGCTCGCAGTTGTGCTGGAATTTTTTCGAGAAAACGGCGCATCCATCGCATTGATGTCCGGCAGTGGTTCCGCGACTTTCGCTCTGGTGCGCGGACAAAAAGCTGCCGAAGAGTTATGCGAACGATTCAAATCCAGTTTCGGCGAGAAATTCTGGACCGCCATCGCGCCGCTTTCGGCGTAAGAAAAGAAATTTCACTTGGCGGAGAAAGGGTGACGGCGTAATTTGTCGGCGCGTTGTCCGATGGTGTAATGGTAGCACAAGGCTCTTTGGAGGCCTTTGTCATGGTTCGAATCCATGTCGGACAGCCATTTTCCCAATGAAATAGGGGGTATCCGGCCCGACTAACAAAAATTCCGCCCAAAAATCGCTCAGTTTCCAAGGCGGCCTTTTCTATAAGTCCCGTTTTTATTCTCCACACACTGACTCACGCGCACTCGCGCATGGCATCGGAAAACACCTTCAAAACAGGGCTGCGTGAAACTCATTGGTTGGAGGAAGCCCGCTAATGCACCGGCTGGAAAGCGACGAATTGGAAAGCTACGTTTCGCGCCTGCTGGAAGTGCAACACAGCATCTATGACGTGGTTGAGTTCGAATCGAAGGTGGAATACGAGTTTGCCAAGGCGCTTGATGGACGCCCTGAAATCAAACTGTTTTTCAAATTGCCGGACTGGTTCAAAGTCGAGACCCCGCTCGGAACTTACAATCCTGATTGGGCAATTGTGAAGGAAGAGGTCGCCGGTCAAAATAAAGTTTATCTCGTGCGTGAAACCAAAGGAACGACGCAGTTTTTGAAGATTCCTGAAATTCAACGGAAGAAGATCCAATGCGGCAAAGCGCACTTCAAAGCGGTTGGTCTTAAAACAGACGGCTACGATTGGGTGGCGGCGGCGAACGAGGTTTGACTAAGGAGTCACAAGTTCCCGCTCTCGACGCTCGCTTCAAAAAAACCACGACACACTCAGCACGCCGCCTTGTGCGTCGATGCCAAGATTCCGTTCCGCCATCCCCGCGTTGGAAATGTGTTGATAACGAAATTCTCCATTGACTGAGCAGTTCGAACTCACGAAATAACGAACACCGAGACCGAGGTTAAGGTTGAAGTTAAATGTCTGGCCCAGAACGTTTCGATCAGCGTCAGTTAAAGTGATTCCCGCGCCAGCCTGAAAATAGGGAACCAGCCTCCAGTGCGACGGCACCACATTGTATCGCAACAACAACGTTCCTCCGGTCATATAATTCCCTCTCCCACGATGGATCGTTTGGCCAAAACCTTCCACCAGCCCCTCGAAATTTCCCGACCAAAGACCGTGGTCGCCCACGTCGCCGAGCATGTATCCAAGCTGGGCAAATCCACCCGCGTAGTTGATGGTCGGACGCCGACTCAAGCTGCCGCTGGGGGAAAAATAAGCCACGCCTCCAACCGTCAGTTCGCGTTCGCCAGCATGGAAGTTATTCCGCCAATCGACATCCGATTCAATCGAGGCAGTCTCGTCCGCAAAGCCCGGGGTGATAATTCCTGAAGCAACCGCTAACACCCAAAAAAATTTCATGCCACGTATTTAAAGAACCTTTGAAACTGCATCAACCTATCTTTTTCAGAGGGCAATGCCTGAAACTTTTTTGAGAACATCAAATTTTTCTCCGAGTAAAAAGCATTTTGCGCGCGCGTTCCTCATCAAAAATCGGCCTACAAATGGAAAACCCGAAGCACCGCAACTTCTGTAATTGAATTGCAAACGCAGGCTTGTTCAACGTCAGGCGCACTTGTGTAATTTGCGCGAATGACTCGGCGCCAGTTTAAAGCACACATTTTCACCCTCGAAGGTTTCAACGCGTTCGCGACCGGGCTTTATTTCAACTGGATTTTTTTCTTCACTCAAAAAGAACTTCACTTCGGGGTTGCGGAAAACCTGGGTTTAGTCGCCCTGCACGGATTGATTTACACGGGCGCGGCGTGGTTCGGCGGCTGGTTCGCGCATCGCTTTGGAAATTATCCCGCGCTCAAAATCGGCTTCATCATCATGGGTCTCGGCATGGGCGCTGGCGCATTTGCTCCCTTCGTTCCCGCGCAAGTCGCCGTGATGCTCGCATGGACAATCGGGATGTGTTTCACCTGGCCGACCTTGCAATCGCTGATCAGCGGCGGTGAATCTCCAGATCGAATGCCGCGCATGGCGGGTATTTACAACGTGGTCTGGTCAGGCGTCAGCGCGATTTCTTATTTCATCGGTGGCGCGCTGCTGGAAAAGCTCGGCGTCACCGCCCTCTTCTGGATTCCAGCGCTGATTCATCTCGGTCAACTGGCGCATGTTTTTTGGCTCGAGACCAACACGCAAAGTTTGGCCCACCTCGCCACAACGCCTTCTGAACCTCTCGCGCCGGAACTTCCTGACGAAGCGCCGCGCCGGGAAGATCGCAGCAAATTCCTCCGCTACGCGCTGCTCGCCAATCCCATGGCCTATGTCGCAATCAACACAGTGATCCCAATGATTCCTGTCGTCGCGAAACGATTCGCTCTTTCGCCCACGATGACGGGCGTGTTCTGCTCTCTTTGGTTTTTCGTGCGCATGGGATCGTTCATCCTGTTTTGGCTGTGGCCTGGTTGGCATTATCGATTTGGAATTTTGCTGACCGCAAAATGTTTTCTCGTGGTCAGCCTAGCTGGCGTTCTCCTCGCGCCGCAGCTTTGGATTCTGCTGGTTGCGCAACTATTTTTCGGGTTATCCGTGGGCTTGATTTATTATTCGTCGCTCTATTATTCGATGCACGGAGGCAACGCCAAAAGCCAACACGGCGGATTGCACGAAGCGATGATTGGCTTCGGCACTCTGCTCGGAGCGATCGTCGGGATTGGCGCGAAACTATTCTTCCCCCACGTGCCTGGCATCAGTATCTGGGCCGTGAGCGGACTATTGCTCGCAGGTTTGTGCGGATTGATTTGGTTGCGTTAC